>JAYTWI010000001.1:0-33901 GCA_043743535.1 Candidatus Moraniibacteriota bacterium
TGCAGAGTCGATCTTATCACTTTGTCCCAAGTCATAGAGACTCTGAGCCTCCGTGGCAGAGAGGGCGCGGTTGTAGACACGCACTTCGTCTAGGGATCCCAAAAAGTTAGTGGCCGCACCGCCACCGCCAATAGATAGTGCCGTTGCATTATCGAGCAACGTCGCTGGAATAGTGCCAGAAAAAGTAATCGGTTGAGCGACACCATTAATATAAATCTGCATACGCCCAGTATTGCCAGATCCAGCACCATTAAAGACGCAGACGACGTGGGCCCACTGCCCGACTGGAATGATACCCGTATTAGGGGTGCTGCCACTCGTAGTGGAATCCGCGCTACTGGTAGCAGTGGCAAAGATAAACCCCTGGTCACCATTGGTACCCGTAATACCCCATGACCGAGTGCCTGATCCTGTCTTTGCTACATACACTCGATTGAGAGAGATGTTAGTATCCTTTTTCCAAAAAGAGACTGTAAGCGCACTTTGAGTGAATGCCGCCGCGTCAGAAACCGCTACAGAATCATCAACACCATCAAACGACAGTCCTTGGCCAAGTTTGCCCTTAATAACGGCTGGGCCGTTGGTGAGAGTGCCATTGTTCCCTGCCCCACTCCGATCGGTAGCCGTGGTGCCAGAGATATCCGCCCCATCAAAAGACCATAGTCCCACCAATCCACTGGTCATATTTGAATTCTGTTTGGTATTGACCGTGCTCGCATGCACCGAAAAATACCAGTACGCCCCAGCAAAGAGAGTCATGATGACGATTATTCCTAACCATTGCAAAATGCGGTGACCAGTGAGAGACATAGAAAAAAATTGAAAATTCCTTCTCTAGTATAACAAAAAAGAATGGCTCTTCCTAGAGAAAGAGCCATTCTTTATACTTTCACTACCAGAGACTACTCTTACGCTATTTCTGTGCTGCATCTACAGCCGACTGCATATCCTTGAAGCTGACCGCTCCGGGGAAATTGGTAGTGTTGACGAAGAAATCAGGAGTACCCTTGAAACCGTACTCTTGAGCCAGAGACATATCATCAGTCAAATGACTGTCGTATTTGCCACTATCGAGACAGTTCTTCATATCGTTCACACTGACTGCGCTCTTCAAGAAATTGGCCAGGTCCCCCGAGCGAGCCTTGTCGTTCTTGATATCATTGTTCATCAGGTTATAGCCAGCCTCAGCCATTAAGAGGTCATGTACCTCCCAGAACTTGCCTTTCTCTTTGGCACAATAGAGAGCCTTGGTTCCCATCTCTCCGTTGCCATGACCATTGGCATAGAGCCAAACGAAACCGGCCTTGCCACTATCTACCATTTTTTTCATTTCTGGTACTGGGGCGATATAGGAACCACCATCTTTGATCATCGTAAATTGCGGGCCCATTTTGGTATTGAGGGCGCCGTTCTTGCCCGCTGCTACGTGGCAGAAAGGACAGCTCGGATCACTAAATTCCACAAACAGAACTTTGCTATCCTTCTTGCCAAAAGTGATATTCTTATCCGTAAACAAGGCTTTGATCTGATCTTGAGTAACGGCTGAAGGTGTCCCAGGATTGGTTGGTTTGGTTGGAGCTACGGCCGCTTGAGTACCAGTACTACCCGTTCCCGCCAAGCCCTTCTGGCCAAGCAAGAGGATAGAGCCGGCAATAATCAAACTTCCTAGTAGAATGGCGCCAGCTACCAAAAGAGCCTCGCGCGCCACTCCTTTTTTTCCTGTCATCATCTCTTGTCCCTCGGATTTCCCTTCTTCCACAGACATATATTCCATAGCCGTATGTACATTAATAAATGATATTTGATTGTTCTAGTATAGCAAAACTTTCAGAGCCCCTCAATCATCATCCCTAGGGCACCAGCATTAAGGAAGTGGTATCACAATCAACTTTGAATACCCCGCCCGCGTTGGTCAATCCTGCTACGGTACCATTCTTGGCCAACAACCCCAAGACGACACTGACCATAAGCCAAGCCGTGAGCATCACCACCATACCGATGAGCGCCGCTTTGATACCACTTTTGGCAGTACTCATCATCCCTTCATCCCCAGCGGAAACGATATAAAAGATCGCCATCGCTACCATGATAGCCATAGCGGCAAAGGTCATCAGGCCCAAGCCATAATCAATAACGCCCTTGCCCCCCACAATGAGGTGACAGATGGTGCAGGGAGCTTTTTCCTCCGCTGTCCCGGTAGAACGACCGCAAACCACCAGCGCCGCCTCGGCTGGGATTGGCAGTACAGACAGAAAAAAAGAAAAAAGAAAAGAACTGAACAGAAAAAAGGATGCCAGGCGCCGTTTCATAGAAAAAATATTATTTCCTTTGATTATGTATTTTATTGTATCACAGAAACCAATCACCCCCGTAGCTTCTGCCATAAAAAAAATTCACAATGATAGCCTGGCCTTTCGTTCTGCCGTGTATATCTGATACCGCCCCGCAACCCTTTCAATCAGCCTCACAAGTGGCGGAAAAAAATTTTTCCAAGCCAAAACCTTGACCAATACATAGGCGGCAATCATAAATAACGCCTGTAAAAAATCCTCTATTTTATACTCGCCACCACTGCCCCGCAGCAAAAATCGGTGTAGTACCGCAAAAATGAAGACACCATAAACCAAGCGATGGACATTTTTCCAGTTTTGGCCACCCAAAATCTGTTGCGCCACCGTATTGGAGGTCAAAAGAAGCGGCAGCGTCAATCCGTACGCCACCAAACCAAACAAAAAACGTGGCTCGATAGAAAGAATGTTCATCCACCAATGAGGCGCGATGTAGACAGAAAACCAGAGGGGATTAAGGGCATATCCGAGGCCATGCACAGTGGCGACATAAGCCATCAAAATCCCCATTTCTCGGCGCAAGGCCATCAGCTGGAAGAGGAGACGCACCCGGAAAATTTTTGAGAGCGGACTCAAAAAAAGCAACCCCAAAAGAAGCGTGAAGGCCAGCTGCCCCATACTTTTGTGAAATTCTGGAAACAGGAAGACAAAAAGGCTTAAATGAGCAATGGCAAGAATACTACGTTTAACCGTAAAAAGATATTTTGCCAGAAAGTCACTGGCTGTGTCGTGCAAAAAAAAGAGCGTCTCAAACATAGACATGGTTACTGATCGAAAGAAAGAGATTGTGATTGTGGAGCTATAGGCACCGGCACCTCTTTGGGTAAAGTATGCTTTAAACGATAAAAATACAGCCCAAAGATGGTCAAAATAATCATCTGAATGATACCAAACGCCACGATGGTCGCCGTCTGTTTCATACTACTAGCAGAACAAAACTCCTATGTCCCAAGGTACCATAAAAAATACCGGGAACGAAACGTGCCTTCGAAAGAACGGGCGAAATATGCTATGCTTAGAGCAATTGTGAAACAAAAAAATGAACGAGCCGATCATCGTCGTCGACAAGCTGCGCATCATCTACAACCAGGGGAAGTCCAATGAAACGCGCGCCCTCGAAGAAACCAATCTTACTATCTATCCGCACGAATACATCATTATTTTCGGCCCTTCGGGGTGCGGAAAGTCAACGCTTTTGTATTCTATCTCCGGTCTACAATCCCCAACTTACGGTGATGTATCCATTCAGGGCACTTCCATCGCCAAAATGACGCGGGCTGAGGAACTGGAACTGCACCAGAGCAAGCTCGGGATGATTTTTCAGGCTTTTTACCTCATCGATTCCCTGAATATCCTCGACAATGTCTGTCTGCCCAAAGTCTTTCGCGGCGAAGCCCCCATACTACGCAAACAGGTTGGCGTTCAACTCTTGCGCCGTTTCGGCATCGCCGAACAAGCGAGCAAATTCCCCAATCAACTCTCCGGCGGCCAAAAGCAACGTGTAGCCATCGCCCGTTCTCTCGTCAACAACCCCGAAATCATCTTGGCCGATGAACCGGTCGGCAACCTCGACAGTGAAAGCGCTGAGAATGTACTCAAAATCTTGAAGGAGTTGAATGAGGTCGATAAAAAAACTATTATCCTCGTCACCCACAACCCCGAGCATTTGGTCTATGCCGACCGCGTTATCCATATGAAAGATGGCCGCATCATCAAAGAAGAAGTGCGTAAGGATAAACGTCCGAACGAAGCGACCAATGCCGTCAAAGCGGAAGATAGTGCCGAATCCAACGAACTTAAGGCACTTATGGCTTCCTTTAAAAGCCTTTTGCCGCAACAGATTGATGTCTTGTTGGTACCATTTAAGGCCAAACAACTCTTGAGCCATCTGCTCTCCGAGTTAAGCGAAGAACAAGTGACTATGGCCGAAGCCTTTATGAAAGAACTCTTGTTCAAAAATATTGACACTGTGACTTTCAAAAATCGCTTGGATCTTGATCTCGATGAAGGCGGCGCCGGCTGGAACCGCATGCGGGCTGATTCTTTCACCAAACGCACCCAAGATATTATTAATCAAGCTCAAGGTCTGAAAAATAATCCTGAAGATGGTCCGAAACTTATGTTCGACTACCTGGCGAGATCCTTCCACCTCATCTTGAGCGAGGAGCAGAAGAATCGTCTCATCGCCGTCCTCAAACTCCGTCTAGAAAGCCAGATCGGGCAGTTTGAAATGCGCAAACGCTTCGACACCCGCATAATCCTGGGCGGTGTTGGCCTCCATAAAGGAACGGTAGAAAAGATGGTGCGCGAAATCGAAATCATTATGCTTCTCAAATACAGCTAGCCCTATGCGCTTTTTTGACTTACTCAAACTTTCTATTCGCATGTTCAAAGCCCGCACCATGCGGACCCTCTTGACCATCCTTGGAATGAGCGTCGGTATCGCTGCCATCATCTTCTTAGTATCACTTGGCTACGGCTTGCAGCGTACTCTTCTCCAAAAAATCACTACTTCCGATGCCCTCGTCACTCTCGATGTCACCACCGGCAAAACCGATGGCCCCACTATTCTCGATGACACCACCATCACCACCCTAAAAGACGTACCCAATGTCGTTGACATCGTCCCAGTCTTGGAACTTTCCGGTCAGGGCAAGTTCGGCGATATTAACCTCGATGTGAATACTACGAGTACACAGGCCTCGCTCCTCAAATCAGAAGGTTTGAAAATCATCGCTGGACGCCTCTTTACTGCCACGGATCAAAATGATGTTGTCATTACCAAGGCGGTCGCCCAAGTCTTCAATACGAAAGCTGAAGAAATGATCGGCAAGACCGCTACCCTCACTCTCTTTCAAAATGATGCGGCCGGCCAAGTCAGCCACAAGGATTCGTTCTCTCCGAAAAGCATCTATACCATCGTTGGAGTCATCGATGGCGAAGAAAATATTGTTTACCTGCCGCTTGACTCTCTGACAGGTTTCCCACTCAAAAGTTACACTAAGCTGAAAGTAAAATGTGCCTCCATCGGCGTCCTCGATCAGGTACGCCAGGAGGTGGAGAAGCGCGGCTACCTTGCCTCATCCATTTCGGAAACTATCGATCAGGCAAACAAAGTCTTCAGTGCCATACAGATCGTCCTTATGGTGTTTGGCATGATTGCCCTCATTGTCTCAGCCATCGGTATGTTCAACACCATGACCATCGCCCTCTTGGAACGGACCGAGGAAATCGGTATTATGAAGGCCATCGGTGCCTCTCGGGGCAGTATTTCTCTTATGTTCGTCATGGAATCCACCCTGATGGGTTTCTTAGGTGCCCTCGGCGGTGTCATCCTCGGCATCTTCGAAGGCCAGATTCTTAATTTCTTCGTCAACCTTATCGCTTCGCGCTTCGGTGGAGAGGCTGTCTCCCTTTTCTATAGTCCGCTCTGGTTCATTATGATTGTCATCGGTTTCGGTGCCTTCGTTGGTTTCATGACTGGCGTCTTTCCAGCCCGCAAAGCCTCTTCCATCGATACCTTAGACGCGTTACGATATAAGTAGTGCTCGCTCTTCAGTTGATTGCACAACAAAAAACAAAGGCGAAGCCTTTGTTTTTTTATTCCCCGATTATTGGAGGCTATCGTCACCTTTTTGCTAAATTATTTTCTTCTTGACCGAGGTGTCTTTCGGCAACAGTTCCGTTTCGATCCCGTGGTGAAACACCGCCTCATCAGCTTCTAACCGATTCTCCAAGTTTACGATTTCTGCCTCTTCTCGCCGTACCTGTCTCAGCAACCACAAGATGACAACTCCAAAAAGACCAAAGAGAGTAAAGCTGCCCCCGACTATGTAGAGGAAGGGATTACCTAATGTTTTTACTCCGCCACGCACTTTGTCCCAAGAAGTATCAAGCGATTCGCCAGCCTGCTTGAGTGCCTCACAGCGCCTGATATAAGGAGCGACAAACTTTTCCGAAAGAAAGTTCTGATTCATCTGACTGACCGCCCTAAAAGAAACCAGTGCTGTATCGCAGCGTTTCTCAAGCAGAGCCGCAAACCCTTGGCGGAAATCCATACCATACACTCCCTCCGTCGGAAGAATGCGATTTGCCAAGGCCTGAGTAGTGACCAAATCGATCGGCAACGCAAAGGCGAAGTTGTCACCAGCAGTACGAGTCAACTCATTGGTCTGAAAAGTGATGATGCCCATCACTTCCCCACGCTCGTTAAAGAGTGGCCCGCCACTTGACCCCTGAGAAACCTTGGCATCCGTCTGAAAGACCTGTAGATTCTTACTTGCTGATTCCTTGAGCGCACTGACCACTCCTTGAGTAAAAGTCGCTTCTGCCTGATTATTATTATTCACTTCCGCCGTGGTGGGAAAACCAAAAATAAACACTTTTTTCCCGACTGCCAGACCCTCGGCGCTACCCAGCCGAAGAGATGGCAGACCACTCTCCGCAATCTTAAGGAGTGCCACATCACGTTCATCATCCTCAAAACGATCATTAACAGCCGTAATCTCGGCTGGAAACCCCTCCGTAATGAGATCTCCTATTTTCGTTGTCTGTGAATTGGGACGGAGAACAGCAATCTGATTGGTGAGCTTAAAATCACTATGATCGATAACGTAGCGTACCACCTGACGACCGAAACTGCTACTGGTATCATCGCCGAGAAAGTTCTGCATTTCAGCATCAGTGAGCAACATAGCGTTCTCGTAGATAGCCGAGAGGGCGCTCTCCGAAGCAAGCGAGAGCTTGATTGTTTCAAGCGAAACTACATGGGCGCTCGTAGCAATATAGCCATCAGGATGAATGACAAACCCGCTGCCTGAATAGTACTCATCTACTGGCACCTCAGTAAATTTGTCCGGTACCACCGCCACGAGATGCCGGCGCACATCCACCGTAACAGCCGGAATTCTAGCTGTCCCGATCACGTGCTCGGCAATCCGCACTACCGATGGCTTGACCAAATCAGCCAAGGCCTCTTCTGAGAGAGCACCCTCTTCGGCCTGAGCTCGTCCAACAGAAAAAATACCCACTATACCAAAAAGAAGGACCCAAACAAACAATCGCCAAAAAGAAACAAACTTCTTTTGTTGCCGCATGAAAGTTATCAAATATTTTACCGTTCCATTGTAGCACAATTTTCTTCCCTACACAGAGAAAAACAGCCCTCTCTATTTATTGACAAAAACGCTTTTTTCAGTTACTATCGAAAACCGTCTTATCATTTATTTTCCGCTATGTTTCAATTACTGAAAAGCGCTTTCGGCAAAGGTTTTCTCTTTCTTACCAAGCGTCCAACCATCAGCTTCTTCGCTCTTATTCTTGTCCTTTTCGGCATCATTGTTTTTGGGCAATTTTTGCGCGCCCCCAAAGACACGGATCAAGCTGTCGGCGCCGAAAAAAAGACAGCTGTTCTCTTCACTCCAGCAGCTGATACCGCTTTGCTAAACGTCCCTGCTAAAGTCAAGAAAGAGAGCGTGATCGATATCGTGGCCCTGGTGCCTGGGATTGTCACCACCGTCAGCGTCACCCCTGGCCAAAAAGTTTTTTCCGGACAGACTCTGATCACTCTGACCAATGATTATCAAAGCGGTGGTAGCGCCCTCACAAAAAGGATAGCCACCCAAAATGCAGCTCTTTCGGAAAGGTTAGCTCATATCGACCGCACGATCTTGCGTCTCGAAGAAAAGAAAACGAAACATGACGACACGCTCACGTCCACTGAAGAAGATATTGCTTTAGCAAAACTCAAAAAAGAACGCATCACCCGCGAAAATACACTCGAGCAGAGTGCGCTAACGGTCGCCCTTAGTAACGTAAGCGATGCTGTCCTCAAGCCAAAAGCCTTAACATCAGGGGTCGTCGGAAATATCCGCGTCAAACGTGGAGATTTGGTCAACCCCGGTGACATCCTTCTCACAATAAACAGCGCCGGTGTAACCACTCTCGAGGCCATGGTGGACCAAACAACCGCCGCCGTTTTCGACTCAAGCACTGAGTCCGCCCTCCGTATCGGGGACGAAACAATAAAACTTCGACCTACTTTTTTCTCCACCGCTGAAAACTCGGATGGTCTTTTTTCGATTCTCTTCAGTCTTTCTCCTCTTCAGGCCAAGATGGTGACTGATGGTTCATACATAACCATCGCCGTCCCTCTTAAAAGCAAGTTGAGCGGCACGACTCTCGTCCCCATTGATGCTTTGTTCCAAGATGGCAACGGTGCCTGGGTACTGGTAGCAGAAAACGGCCGGGCAGTATCGAGGACCGTTACGCTAGGGTTCATTTCTGGTAGCTTCGTGGCCGTCACCTCTGGCATCATTCCGAGTGATCATATCATCCTCAGCCGCGCCATTATCGCCGGTGATGATCTCACCTGGTAACCCATTGCCTCATTACCTATTTATGGAAAAAGAAACTTCTTTCTTTGATCGTCTCACATTCGATTCAGCCTTGAATCAAACCTTTATTGCGCGCTATTTTCGCAACATTCGCACCATCATTCTTCTCGTGGTGACGCTTTCTTTGGCCGGCTTGGCTACCTATTTTTCTCTGCCCAGAGAACTCAACCCGAGTATTCAGATTCCCAATGTTTTCGTCTCCACCGCCTTCCCCGGGGCAGGTCCAGAGGATATCGAAAACTTGCTCACCGTTCCGATCGAAGATGCCGTCAACGGTCTTTCTGGTGTTACCAAAGTTTCTTCTACCTCCCAAGAAAACTTTTCTTCCGTCATCATCGAGTTCGGCTCCGGAACCGATCCAGAAAAAGCCAAGCGTGATGTCCAAAGTGCCATCGACAGCATAAGTTCCCTCCCGGAAGATGCCAAAACCCCAAAAGTTCAAGTGCTCGATTTCCAAGATCAGCCCGTCATAAATTTTGTTCTCTCTGGCTCCGTCGATTCAAAAAGCCTAACCCGTTTTGCTGATACGCTCAAAGACACCATCAAAGGCCTCTCGGGAGTAGAAAAAGTGAACATCCTCTATCGTCAAGAAGAAGCGGTCACTGTCACTCTCAAACCAGCCGTCTTGCGGGAACGTCACTTAAGCCCCCTCACAGTAGCCAAGGTCATCGAAGAAGCTGTCAGTAGTCACCCGGCCGGCAACGTCAGTACCGATAGCACAACGTTTGCTTTGACGGTAGCCACCGCTGCCCATTCGGTGGCGGAGTTACGCGCCCTCCCAATCGTTGTTGGTCAAAGTATTGTCCCACTGGGCGAACTCGCCCTCATTGTAGATGCTCCCGCTCACAATAGCGCCCAAAGTTACTACGCCGACCAGAATATTTCTCCCGTACGAAACATCGCTTTCTCAGTGTTCAAAACAGATACTGCTGATACTACGGCAGTGGTCGAAGCCGTTCTTAACGCCTCACAAAAACTGAGTGCTACCTATGGTGACCAGTTTGTTATTGAGCCAGTTTTCAATGGCGCTCACGAAATCAAGAAAAAATTTGACCAACTGTTCCATGATTTCGCGCTCACACTCCTCCTCGTCTTTACGGTGCTCTTTTGCTTCTTTGGGCTACGCCAATCCATCATTGCCGCACTCGCTATTCCCCTCACTTTTCTCGGCACATTTATGGTGATGAGAGCCTTTGGCATCTCTATCAATTTTATCGCTCTCTTCTCACTCCTCCTTGCCCTCGGTATTTTGGTAGATAACGCTATCGTCATCATTTCAGCAATGGCCAACTATGAGCGTACCAAAAAATTCACCCCTGATGAAACGGCACTCTTGGTGTGGCGTGATTTTCGCGCCGTTATTTTTACGACCACTATCACCACGGTCTGGGCCTTTTTGCCACTCCTCTTAGCCACTGGCATCATCGGAGAATTTATTAAGCCAATCCCCATTGTTGTTTCTTCTGCTCTCGCCATTTCAGCAGTCATAGCGCTCCTCGTTGTCATTCCACTCATGGCTATGTTCCTCAAGGGGGATTTCCCCCGCCGAGTCATCATGCTCATCTACGTCCTTTTGTTTGCACTGTGCGCTTTCCTCTTGTTCCTACTCATTCCCGCCGGACCTTTTCGTTTCTTGCTCTTTCTTCTCGCCCTCCTTATTGTTCTACTCCTCTTCACTCTCGTCAGGTCTTTGCGTCATGCCGTACATACCTACGAAGCCTCACACTTCAAAACTTTCTTCGTTAAACTACACCGGATCTCAACACGCGGCCTGTTCGACTTCGACAGCATCGCCCATCGCTACGAAAAATTCATCGGTGAGATTATCGCCGATAAAACGAGCCGCCGCAAAACTATCGCCGCCCTCATTCTTTTTTCATTTTTCTCATACGCCCTCGTACCATTTGGTTATGTAGTGAATGAATTTTTCCCTGGTGACAACCTCGATATCGTCTACGTCAGTGTCGAACTCCCAAAAAATACTACGGTTGATGAAAGTTCTAAGGTAGCTCGCTCCCTCCTTGAAACTTTCCGTCATTTTCCTGAAACACACTTCGTCACCGCCGAAATTGCAGCAGCAGCACCGAGCGAAAAAAACAATATCGCGATGAGCAATGACTTCAATAAACTCCTCTTCACTTTTCTCCTCGCCCCAGCCAATGAAAGAACTCATACCTCGGCGGAAATTGTTTCAGCCCTCAACAAACAGTATGGAAATTACAACCAAGGCGCCCTTTCGGCGAGCCAACTTTCCGGTGGCCCCCCAGCGGGGAGTGACCTCGAACTCAAACTCTTAGGAAGTGACCTCTCCACCATCGAAACATACGGCAAAAAAGTCAGTGATTTTCTCAAAGGAGAGGCTGGGATCACCGCTGTCAACACCTCTATCGCGACAGGTGCAAGCAAAATTGTCTTCGAGCCCAATAAAGAACTGTTTGCCAAGAATGGTTTGAACGAAAATGACAGTGCTTTCCTATTGCGCACATTAGGGAGCGGATTCACCATCAAAAGCGATGCTCGTTTGGGTGAAGATAAACGTGACATCATCCTCTATCTTGGCGATAGTGCCTCCCTAGAAAATCCAGCTACACTCTCTACCCTCACTCTCCATACTGCAAACGGCGACTTGCCGCTTGGTGCCCTCGGTACCTTTACTCTCAAACCGAATCCTACCCTCATCACCCGCGAAGATGGCAAGCGCACTCTCTCGATCTCAGCGAGCGTCGCCGCCGGTTACTCGGTCAGCACCAAAAACAAAGCCCTCGAGCAGTTCGCGACTACACTCAATCTGCCAACGGGGTATTCGTGGAAAACTGGTGGCGTCAACGATGAAAACAACAAGTCCGTACAATCGATCCTCCAAGCGATGCTCCTCTCCGCCCTCCTTATCTTTGGCACGATGGCCATTCAATTCAATTCTTTCCGCAAAGCCCTCATTGTCCTTCTGGTGGTGCCTCTAGCGGTTTCTGGTGTCTTCATTCTTTTTGCTCTTTCTGGCACCCCACTTTCTTTCCCAGCCCTCATTGGTATCCTCGCTCTCTTCGGAATCGTCGTCAACAACTCCATCATTATGGTTGATAAAATCAACCGCAATATGGCAAGCGGCCTCCCTCTCAACCAAGCCATAAGCGAAGGAGCAGCCAGTCGTCTCGAACCGATCCTTCTGACCGCGCTCACCACTATCGTCGGTCTCATCCCCATTACCCTTTCCGACCCAATCTGGCAGGGCTTGGGCGGAGCTATTATCGCCGGCCTAACATTCTCTGGGGTAGCTAAACTCTTTTTTATTCCCGTCATTTACCGCATTTGGTTCGGAGAGAAACAATCACTCACCGACGAACATCCTAGACAAGCAACCTAAAAAGAGAGATAACAAAAAGAAGCCACTGTTTCAGTGGCTTCTTTGTTTTCACGCCACTGCGATTAAAAAGGCACTTTATTTTTCAGTGATACTCACGGTCGAAACGACCACTGGCGTGAGAGGCTTCGACCCCTCTCCCCCACGCTGTGTTGGTGCCTCGGCAATCTTGTCTACCACATCCATCCCGGAGAGGACTTGACCAAAAATCACATAGTCTGAGGGTAAAGCGTAGTCCTTATGCATAATGAAGAACTGACTGCCATTGGTATTGATACCGGCATTGGCCATAGCGACCGTACCGCGGGTATATTTCCCTGCAAATGATTCATTATCAAATTGGTAACCTGGGCCACCCATACCAGTCCCTTGTGGATCTCCACCCTGGATCATAAAACCCGGTATGGTACGATGGAAAATAGTGCCATCATAAAACTTGTCACGCGCCAAGAAGACGAAGTTATTAACAGTAATAGGTGTCTCTTTGGCATTCAAGCCAATAACGATAGTGCCCTGAGTGGTCTTGAGCGTCGCTGTATATTGTTTCGTCGCATCGATAGACATCGTCGGTGGTGCTTGATACATTTTTTTATTGCTTACTGGTTTAGATGGCTGAACGACTGGTGCTTCCTGAGGCGAGGGGGTTTTGGCGGAGGCAGGAGTGCTATTCCCCGGACTCATTGTTGTACTAGTATCGGGATAAAAAGTGAGGTTGTCTTTGATAGCTGGCTCATTTTTCACCTCCGGTGTGGTGCACCCAGAAAGGGTGAGCGCGCCCAAAAACACACCGATCACTCCGAGATATTTTTTCATATGGTGTACATATCAATTACTGTTCCCAGTAAGTATACGCCAGCAGAAAATATATTTCAACTCACGCACGCCCCTCACTTCTGTCACCAGCGCTTGACTTTTATCTTTTTCTGCGCTATAATAAAGATGTTGAGAAATGAAAAACGGGTGAGGACATCATTGTCTACAGCCCGTTTTTTCTTTCTCAGCACGCTCTTTTAAAAAAGCCCCTCGAGCAGGGTAATTAAACAGTAACATACAAATCGTATGGAACCAGTAATGGAGACCACAGAGTCAGAAGATTGCCCCACCTGCCAGGTGGCCGCGTCAAAAGCACATGAGTATGAAGAGATGGCGATGGCCTTTCTTCTGGCCCTCGTGCCGGTGATTACCCTCACCTTCTTCGGACAGGTCGGTCTCTTGTAAAAGAACCGCTCGTCTACCAAAGAACCGCCCCACTTTATACGGAGCGGTTTTTTGTTTTTCGAACGATCAAGAACAAAAAGAAAAACGAGAGGAATCCCTCGTTGCGAGTGCCGGTAAAATCAGGTAAATACCTGTTACTCTTGCATCTTTCTTACATAGTACCCAACGTCAGCAATCCACTTCTTAACGCTCTGTGCGTTCTGTCCTTCACAGCTCCATCCGCACTTCCACACCACCATTTCCTGAGGAGTATCAAACTTATATTCGCGCACGAAAGTATCGATTCGCCCACCAACCACCCCAATTGCTTCTTCGGGACTCGCGAAACAGCCATGCCCCATGGCGATCCCACGGCTGCCCTCGCCCCGATAACCCCAGTAGTTGTAACAATCAGAGCCATCGTCCGCCCGCGGCACTCGCTTTCCCCAGTTGCTTTCCTTCTTGGCAATTCCCACCAAAAACTCCGCTGTTTTTTTGCTGCGCTTGGCGATGATTGCTGACATAGTTTCAATCGGATAACCACGCGTCAATGTATGGGTGTGCCGCGCCAACGCTTGATGACGGACAGCAACCGCCGACTCGGGGATAACAATACACGTAGTGGTATAGCCAACCAAAAATAACAATCCTGCCACAATGATACTGGCCATTGCAAAAGCGCTGTAGAAAAGCTGTGGGGAAAGCGTCACTGCGGCCACGTCAAAATGAGCGTGCGGTCTTACGATTAACGGAGCTCGGGGTATTCTTTTGTGGGATGAACGGATCATAACCTGTGAACAAGGATAATATAAAGAATAATTATTGAGACAAAAGAAAAAACGGGCACCCGTTTGGCACCCGCTTCTTCAGTTCTCTTTTATTATAGCACCTTTTTTTGCTTTTGTAAAGGGATCGCCCCTATTTTGCTCACTGTTTGCCTTCGCCTGCTAACGAAACCCATTTTTTACAACTCTTGTAAATCAATACTCTCTAAAAAAGATTTCCGTGCACTGCCCTCGAGCAAGCGCCCCTTACCTGGCTTGAGCGCTCCTAGATAAATACCCATGATGCGGGTACGCACCAATTTCTCTACCGTCAGATGAGCCTCGGAAAGCATCCGGCGGATATGATGCTTCTTTCCCTCAGTGAGGATAATCGTGAGAGTATGTTTCTTGGCTGGCAAAACCTTCTTGGCTTTTAGCCATTCCCCTTCGCTCAATACACCGTCCTCCAAAACTGTTTTCAGATTGGAAGGGATATCTTCGCGCACAGTCACTTCATATTCCTTTTCGTGTTTGAAACGTGGGTGGAGCAAGCGCTCGGTTACCCGACCATCATTGGAGAGAATGATCAGTCCTTCAGAATCTTTGTCGAGGCGACCCACCGGAAAAGTACCCGGGAAACCACTGATTTCTTCGATGGCCTGCTCATTTGCGAATTGCGGCGAATGGGTGATCACTCCACGTGGCTTGTAGTAAGCAATATACTGCATTTTTTCAGCCGTTTTCTTCGGATCCTTCAGAACTTCCACTCGAACCGAGACAGAGGCCACACGATCACCCAAGCGAGCTTTTTTTCCATCAAACATTACCAATTGAGCCTCGATTAAAGCGTCCGCGCCACGCCTTGTGGCTAAGCCTTTGAGGGCGAGATAACGATTGATGCGAATGGGATAGAATATTTCTTCTAGCATAGTATTGATAAAACGAAAACCAAGTATGACAGAAAAGAAGAGATGCGTCAACCCCGCATGAGAATTGTGTCGAAACTATATCCTGGCTAACTGCATCTCTAGAATCTTTTGCAGTCTATACGTAACGTAGAAGAAAAGCTATGGCAGAACTCCAACGGGACTAGACTATATCGCGAAGAATGCTTTCGTACTCGCCAAGCTCGAGGAGCATTACCAAAACCTTGGCTAGTTTGTCGGCATCATGGCGAATGAAGGCTCGAGTGGCTGCGATTTTGTCCGCTCTATTCACGCGCACCTTGGCCCGACTCAAAAGGTCAGCCCGGATGACTCGAAAGCGTCGTTTAGTATTTGACTCTTTTTCAAAAGGTACCAGTCCGCCCTCCTTGGCGTACTTCTTCATCAACGCTTCGTCCGGAACATTTTTGTTATAGGTCACAAAGTCAACTCGATCTTTCCCAATATACTTTTCCACCGCCGTCACATAATCATCGAGCGCAAAGGTATCCGTCTGGCCGCGCTTGTTCACCAAATTACAATTGTAGACCACCTTGGCTTTGGCTTGACGGATGGTTTCGGCGATACCTTTAACCAAAAGATTGGGAAGAATGGCGCAGTAATGATTGCCCGGTCCAATGATAATGAGATCGGCTTCACGAATCTTTTTGAGAGCGAGAGGATTGGCGAGAGCGGTTGGTGAAAGATAAATTTTCTCCACTCCGGCCGCGCTCATTTCGGAACTGTGATTAATTTCATTCTCCCCCGAAAGCAATTTCTTGCTCTTGAGTTTGAGAAACAATTTCGTATCGGTATCAGTCACAGGGATGACTTCGCCTTTGACATTGAGTATTTGCGATGCTTCCAAAACTCCTTTCGTAAAGCTGCCCGTAATTTTTTCCAAAGCTGAGAGAAAAAGATTGCCAAAACTGTGACCAGAAAGTCCGCCTTCGACAAAACGATAATTCATCAGTTCTCGTAGCGTATCAGAAGAATCTGACAAAGCTACCAGACACTGGCGCACATCACCAGGAGGAAGAACCCCTAGTTCATCACGCAGGATGCCAGTTGAACCGCCATCATCCGCCATAGAGACGATAGCCGAGAGTTCCAGTGGATACTTCTTTAAACCAGAAAGGAGCATGAAGCTCCCTGTTCCGCCACCGATGGTCACTACTTTCTTCATAGGGATACTGTCAAAACTGTATCGCCGCTGCCCCTCTCTCAATTAAAGAAAGAGGACTGATTGTCGGGGTGCAGGGAGTCGAACCCTGACTAAATGGTCCCAAACCACTCGTACTACCGCTATACTACACCCCGAGTAGCGACAACCCGCCAAAGTGGCGGGTTGTCGCCCTATCTTTTTGTGCTCACTTGAGCGCGTTTCCAATCCAAATACTACTTGACAGCCTCTTTCAAGGTCTTACCGGCCGTAAACTTCGGCACAGTCATAGCTGGGATAGTGATCTTGGCCTTGGTCTGTGGGTTGATACCCTCGCGTGCAGCGCGATTCGAAACCTTGAATGTTCCGAAACCCGTGAGCGTTACTTTGTTACCGGCGCTCAATTCCTTGGTCACTTCGTCGATCATCGCTTCGAGCATAGCCTCGACATCCTTCTTGGCCAGTTCGGTCTTGTCCATAATGGCATGAACGAGTGCGTCTTTGTTAACATTTTTCATAATTCCCACCTGCCTTTCTAGTTTAGACCTCCGTATTTTTCTCCCCAGAAAGGAAAGAAAATGGACAGCGGTGCAAGTTAGTAGAGCCTGCAAAAACCTTTTTCTTCAGACCCTGTATCTCCTGTGCTTTATTCTAAGCCTTTTTTTCAAACTATGCAATGGGTAAGCCATTTTTTTTCAATAGGCCTTTCCTAAGCCATTAACGAGCATATTCGACAGCCCTCGTCTCTCGGAAAACATTGACCTTGATTTCTCCTGGATACTTCAACTCTTCTTCGATGCGCTTGGCAATGTCCCGTGCCAGCTTCATCGCCCCCAAATCATCGGTCTTTTCCGGATTGACGAAAATACGAACTTCCCGACCAGCCTGAATGGCATACGATTTCTCCACTTCAGGAAAAGTATTGATCAACGCTTCCAATTCCTCCAAACGCTTGATGTATTTCTCTGCCGTTTCTTTGCGGGCACCCGGACGGGCAGCAGAAATAGCATCGGCCGCCGTCACAATAAACGATTCGATCGTCTGGTGTGGGTATTCATCGTGGTGACATTTCATAGCATCGATGACGTTTTGTCCGATACCAAATTTCTCCAAAATTCGCATTCCGATCTTGACGTGCGTACCTTCGATTTCATGATCTACCGCTTTGCCGATATCATGAAGCAACCCAGCCTTTTTAGCACAGGCTACATCAACCCCCAATTCCGCCGCAAGTGCGCCTGCAACATAGGAGACTTCCAAAGAATGAAGGAGAACGTTCTGCTTGTAACTGTAACGATAGCGCAAACGCCCCAAAATATAGAGGAGCTTGGGGTGCAGTCCGGCAATACCGGCATCATAGGCCGCAGCTTCCCCAGCTTCTTTGATTTTCGTATCAAGTTCTTTCTTCGCTTCCTCTACCGCTTCTTCGATGCGGGCGGGGTGGATGCGACCGTCGCTAATCAGTTTTTCCAAAGCAATTCGGGCAATTTCTCGCCGCACTGGATCAAAACCAGAAATAACCACTGACTCGGGGGTATCATCGACAATCAACTCTACACCAGTTTCCTTTTCCAAAGCCCGGATGTTCCGGCCTTCTTTGCCGATAATCTTTCCCTTCACTTCATCCGAGGGGATAGAAACGGTGGTGGTGGTAAATTCTGAAACATGCGACCGCGAATACTTCTGGATAACCGTTGCCATAATAGAGAGTGAGCGCTTTTCCAGCTCGTCGTGGGACTCGTTTTCGAGCTTCGACATACGCTTCACCAGAGCATCCTTACTCTCTTCTTCTACCAAACGGAACATCTGAGCAGTAGCCTCATCCTGAGAAAGTTTGGCCACGGCTTCCAAACGAGCCAATTCTTCGCCCCGCAACTTTTCCGATTCTTCCCGGATAGCACGAATTTCATCCGCTTTCTGCAGCAGCTTACGTTTTTCGGCTTCCGCCTCATCAGTCAATTTTTCTACCTGTTCTTCCCGCTTCTCGATGCGCTTTTCTTGAATCAAAAGCTTCTCTTCACGCGCTTGTTCGTTTTTCTTGGCTTCTTCGAGAATAAGGACCGCCTTATTCTTGGCTTCAAGAGCTGTCTCCTTAGCCTGAGCTTCGGCTTCAGCCATCATTTTGACTGCCTGTCCTTCGGCGGTTGAAAGTTGGTTCTTAGCGATATTCTGACGCACCAGATACCCCAAGACCACTCCTATGACCAAAAAGGCCGCCGATAAAATAAGAGAGATTATCATAATCATACGGCGCTGCCGTCCGATCCTCTGCAAAAATCAAAAGTCTGCTTTCTGAAAGCAAAAGCAGAGCGAGTCTGTTTCCTCCATATGTACTTAGTCTTGAAAGCCATTCTCTCATCATAGGCTTGAAACACCCTTGAAATAGCGATTGTATCGGATGTGAGCGTCATTCATTGTTTACACACTGCCCCACCATCATAGTCTTTAGCCGCCATTTTGTCAAAAAAACATGAAGAATGCTATGATGAAGGCATTACAGTGACTTAATTTCGAAAAATAAAAAAATGTATACACCTGTCGTCCTGATTGTACTCGATGGCTGGGGTCTCAGTAATCTGGTTCAAGGTAACCCCATCCGCGAAGCCACCCTACCCACTTTCGATAAATTCAACCGTTTCTACCCGATGACCACTCTTCAAGCCTCGGGGATTTCGGTTGGTTTACCATGGAACACTGCCGGCAACAGCGAAGTCGGCCATATGACTATGGGAGCCGGGCGCGTCATTTATCAAAACATGCCCCGCATCTCGCTTTCCATCCAAGATGGCAGTTTTTACAAAAATAGCGCTCTCCTTACAACTTTCGCCATAGCAAAAGATGGCAACAAAAAGCTCCATCTGATGGGGCTGGTCAGTTCCGGTTCGGTTCATTCTCATCGTGATCACCTCCTGGCTCTCCTCCGTATGGCCAAAAACGAAGGTCTGAAAGAAGTCTATGTCCACGTCTTTACTGATGGCCGTGATTCCGCCCCCAACGCCGGCATCCAGCAAGTAAAGGAACTGGCGCGCGAAATGCGCCTGGTCGGTATCGGGAAAATCGCCAGCCTGACTGGCCGCAACTTTGCCATGGACCGCAACAACAACTGGGAGCGAGTCGAAAAGACCTATCGGATGCTGACTGAAGGAGTCGGTGAAAAAGCCGAAGATCCCACTCTGGCGTTGGAGCAATCTTATTTGAAAAATGTCACCGATGAATATATCGAACCGACGGTTATCACTGAAAAAGGGGTACCGGTGGCTCTGATAGAGGAGGGTGACGCGGTAATTTTTTTCAACTTTCGCGAAGACCGCGCCCGAGAGCTGACCCGCGCCTTTACTGTTCCAGACTTTGATGGTTTCACGCGCACGCTTTTGCCACTCCATTTCACCACGCTCATCGAATATGAACGTGGCCTGCCGGTCAATATCGCTTTCCCAACCGAAAATATTATCAATAGCCTAGGTGAGGTGCTCTCCGCCAATAATAAGAAGCAACTGCGTATCGCTGAAACAGAAAAATATGCCCACGTCACCTACTTTTTCAACGGTGGCAAAGAAAAACCTTTCCCTGGTGAAGACCATGTGCTCGTCCCCTCGCCAACGGTAGCGCACTTCGATGAAGTACCGGAAATGAGTTCACCCCAAATCACCGAAGCGCTCCTCGAAAACATCACTAAACAGACATACGATTTCATCCTCGTCAATTACGCTAGTCCCGATATGGTGGCTCATACCGGCAACGAAGAAGCCTCCATCAAAGCTGTCGAAGCCACCGACAAAAGCCTCTCTATTCTCGTACCTGCTGTTCTGAAAGCTGGCGGCAAGGTTATCATCACTTCTGATCACGGCAACGTTGAGGAACTAAAAAAAACATCTACCGGGGAGATAGATACCGAACATTCCACCAATCCGATTCCGCTGTGGTATATCACGCCGGATAATCATCGGGAAAAAAGTGCTGAAGAAATGATGCGCGAACAAAGTGAAGTGAACGGCCTCCTATCTGATGTCGCACCCACGGTCTTGGCCATCATGGGTATCGACAAACCCCACGAAATGAACGGCGAGAGCTTACTCTCCTTCTTGGGCTAAAATTATAATTTTGTTTTGAGAAAGAAAAACACCCTCCAACAATGAAGGGTGTTTTTGGAAAACTGTCGTTCAAGACTGCAAGACTAGCTCGCTATCACCTTATCCACTAATCCATAGGTAACGGCTTCTTCGGCGGACATAAAGTAGTCACGCTCAGTGTCTTTTTCGATTTTCGCAAGTTTCTGGCCGCTGTGCTTGACCAAAATCTTATTCAGTCTATCACGCGTTTTGAGAATATGACGGGCGTGAATGTCCACATCAGTGGCTTGGCCCGAGGCCCCGCCCAAGACCTGATGAATCATCACCTCGCTATTGGGGAGTGCCATACGCTTACCCTTTTTGCCAGAGGCTAGAAGGAGCGCTGCTGCAGAAGCCGCCATCCCGATACAAATCGTTTGGACGTCAGCACGCACGTACTGCATCGTGTCGTAAATAGCCAAGGCGGCTGAGACGGAACCACCAGGCGAATTAATATACATCTTGATATCCTCCTTAGCATTTTCTGAATCAAGGAAAAGCAACTGAGCAATGATGGCATTGGCCACGCCGTCATCAATCGGCGATCCGACAAAGATAATACGGTCCTTGAGGAGACGCGAATAAATATCATAAGCGCGCTCGCCAAAACTTGTCTTCTCTACCACCATCGGAATAAGATAATTGTTCATAGAAGTTGATGATACAAATTTCATACTTCGTTGCCTCATTACTTCAACGACTCTAGCCACACCATCACTTTTTCATTCTTGAGCTGACCTTCTACGGCGCTGTAGAGGCGTTCCATATCGATATTCTTTTCGGCATCCTTGACGTTCTTGTAGTAGCCCAAGGCTCGGTTCATTTCCGCTTCGATCTCCTCAGTCGGAATCTCTACATCCTGATCCTTGGCCAGAAACTCCACAATCAGATTGGCGGCCAGGCGCTTCTTGCTCTGTGGCTCCCACTCGGCATTGAGCGCTTCTTCTGTTTTTTTCATCTGCTCCAGATAAGCGGCAAAATCCAGTCCCATCGATTGCAGATTGGCTTCAAATTCCCGCTTCATACGAGCCAGTTCCTGCTCTACCAAAATGCTCGGGTACTCTATCTCGGCCACATTGACCAAAACATCGAGCACTTCTGTGCGATGTGATTCCTTTTCCTTCTGCTTCTTCTCTTCGAGCATCCCAATACGCATTTTTTCCTTTACCTGTTCCAGGGTCTCAAAATTTCCCAAGCTCTTGGCAAATTCATCATCAATCGTGGGCATGATACGTTCCTGCACCAGCCGCATCTTCACCTGAAAGGTGGCGGGTAAACCTGCCAAATGTTTGGCGTGGTACTCTAGCGGAAAATTCAGTTCAAAAGATTTCTCATCATTTTCCTTCATCCCTACCAGTTGTTCCTCAAAGCCTGGTATGAAAACTCCTTTGCCCAAAACGAGCGGGTGCTTTTCACTCTTGCCCCCTTCAATCACCACACCGTTTTGGAGCACTGTGAAATCGACGAGCACACTGTCGCCCAATGTGGCCTCACGATTGACGGTGACCAAAGGAGCGCGCATAGCGGCCAAGCGCTCCAATTCATCACTCACCTCTTTGTCCTCTACAGCGATGACCTTCTTGGTAAAAGTAGCGTTGATTTTTTTCACTTGATCCTGCCATTTGCCCAACACCACTTCCGGCATGACCGACGTCACCACCGTGTATTCGAAAGCCTCCCCCTCAGTCATCTTCCCTAAACGGACTTCTGGTTGACCGATAGCCTCGATGTGTTCTTGATTCAAAGCATGACTATAGGAATGACTGACCACGTGCTCAGCCGCCTCGAGGAGGAGAGCCTCTTTACCGAAGCGCTTTTCGATGACATCGCGTGGCACCTTGCCGGGGCGAAAACCAGCTATCTTAACCTGTTTGCCTAAGTCCTCGACCGCGTGAGCGATCTCACCTTGCCATTTCTCCCACGGCAAACTGATGACCATCTCCACTTTTGCCTGTGGTAGTTTCTTTACCGTAACGTGCATATAATAGAATTTCAATGCTCAATTATTTTCCAAACTTTTCCTGATACATTGCGAGGCCCTGCATGACCGCTACCAGAGCAGCGGCTTTATCTTCGACGCCGGTAATTTCTACTTTCTTGCCGTCGATTGATTTATAGGTCTCGAAGAAGTGCTGAATTTCTTTGATAGTGTGCTTGTTAATATCGCTTAAGTCATTCACCTCTTCCCAACGCGGATCATTTTTCGGCACGGCGATGATTTTGTCATCCCCTTCGCCCCCATCGATCATCCGCATCACAGCGACCGGTCGCGCCGCAACCAAGATGCCCACGGCTAAAGGATAGGTAGTGAGCAAAACGACATCAAGAGCGTCGCCATCGGCCCATAAAGACTGTGGCACAAATCCATAATCAAACGGATAATCCTGAGCTGACTTCATGGCTCGATCTAATTTGATGAGACCGCTCTCCTTGTCGATCTCATACTTATTCTTTGATCCTTTGGGAATCTCCACGATCACATTGATGATATTCGGAACGTCATCACCCACAGAAACATCGTGCCACAAGTTCATATATTTGTTCGTTTACGATTTATATTTCCTTTTGAAAATATATTATGCTGCCTCTTCGGTTTCCTCAATTGTTTCTTCGCCCGCTGCCTCTTCCGAAGCGGCCGCAGCTTTGGCGGCTTCTTCCGCCATACTGTCAGCGGTGACATCGATCTTCCAGCCGGTCAATTTGGCAGCCAGTCGCACGTTTTGACCGCGTTTGCCAATGGCGAGCGACAGCTGATCACTCGGCACCTTGACCAGGGTGCGCTTCTCTTCTTCGAAAAGTTCCACATTCAACACCTTGGCTGGTGATAAAGCAGCACTAATAAACTTTTTCAGATCTTCGTTCCATTCAATGATATCAATTTTCTCACCACCCAATTCATCAATAATGGCTTGGACACGCGTTCCTTTTTGACCCACGCAGGAACCAATCGGGTCGACACCTTCTTCTGAAGAAGAGACCGCGATCTTAGTGCGAGAGCCTGCTTCCCGAGCGATGGCTTTGATCTCGACTGTCCCGGTAAAGATTTCTGGTACCTCCAATGAGAACAAATGGCGCACCATATCCGGATGAGTGCGTGACAACAAAAGCCCTGGCCCCTTGGTGTCGGACTCAACACGCACCAGATAGACTTTCAAATGTTGACCAATGCGATAGTTCTCACCTTCGATCTGTTCCGACGGGAACAGTACGCCCACAGATTTACCGAGATCGACAAAAACATTGCGTCCTTCGACGCGCTGCACAGTGCCGTTCACTACCTGGCCTTCTTTTTCTTTATATTCCGCAAACATACTCTCGCGCTCCGCTTCACGGATACGCTGGATGATAACCTGCTTGGCTGTCTGGGCGGCTACCCGACCAAATTCATCATAGGGCGGCAGCGGCAACTCGATAACATCGCCCACCGCGGATCCCTTCTTTATTTTCTTGGCTTCGGCCAACAGCATATCACGCTCCGGGTTGAAGCGTGGCAAACGATCCTCGTCCAAAACTTCAGGAGCCGAGTATTCCTCCTTTTCAGCTAACTTTCCTTTGCCAGTTACTCCTTCAGTGTCGATGGGTTCTTCCTCTTCCTCCACAAACTCCCTGGTAGTTTCATCCACCACTTCCTTGACGAGAAAAAAACTGGCGCTCTTTTGCACCTCATCAAACTTTGATTTGATTACCTGACCCTTCTTGCCATAATCCTTTTTATAGGCGGCAGCCAAGGCGGCCTCCACCACTTCATGCACCCGCTCCTTGGAAATGCCTTTTTCATCGGCGATCTGCATCACCGCACTCCCGAACTCACCCAAACGACCAGAAAGACTCCCTTCCTCAGCCGCCACTTCTTCCACTACTCCTCCTTTTTTCTTTGCCATAATGTAGATTAATGAATTTCTTAAGAAAAAAAGCCCGCTTTAAGCGAACTTACACACCCTCTCTTCATTCCGTAATCACAGTATAGCGTCTTTTTCCATTTTTGTCAATCAAACGGGCAACATTTCGTAGCACCCCATAGACAAGCCCCAGGACATCACACGACCATTTCCCATACTTTCCCCTACAATAAGCCATTAATAGCGATTGTGACCCGTTTTCAATTGACTTTTTCCATTTTTTATGCTATAATGGAATGTTACAAAATCTTCAACCCCACCTGGGTGCGAAATTGTAACCTCGCCTGCTACCCCTTCAAAAAGGATAGCTCCGCGAGCCATCTCGCACCTTTACAACCTAGGAGATTAACATGACAGAGGAAAAGAAGCTCTCTCGTGGCTACATGGGCGGGACAGTCGTGACGCTGATTGCAAGCGTGCTTGCTGCAGTCATCGCGTTCGGCCTATCATTGCTGATGATGAACGCGTTTTTTGCAGCGCTGCTCGGCCTCGTCACCTTTATGGCGACAATCTGTTTCGGCTGGACTGGCTTACGGGAAATCCCCGTTGGCTCCAAAGCAATCCAATTGACCCTCGGTAAGCGAACCACACGGATTTATCCCGAGGGCTGGATCTGGAACTGGCCCGAACCATTGGGCGACATCGCTATTGTCGATGTGCGGGTTTCGCCGATCGACCTGCCAGTAACGGAGGTTCTCACGGCAGACAACGTTCCTGTTCGAATTAATCTGTCTCTGCAGTTCAGCGTAATCGACATCGGGGTGTTTCTGGACGCTAAAGATCCAGAAACGTCGCTGAAAAACGCCACTGAAAGTGATATTCGAACATTGGCGCAAAAGTTCAATGCTGACAAAATCGCCCAAGAGAAAAGCGGCATCATCGCCGTGCTTACAAGCGGCGAGACGGGGCCACCTGGATCACCGTTGGAACAAACCGCGGTACGAGCTCTCGTTGATGCTCCCGAAAAATGGGGTGTCACTGTATCGGCGGTCAACATCACCGAAATCCGTCTCCCCGAGGAGATAGAGGAAGCTCGCACAGAAATTCAAGTTGCCCAAGCACAACAGGCGAAGGAACGGGCTCAAGCAATATCCGAGAGGACAGAGACCGAAAACGTGGCGGAGCTGATTAGGATACTAATGCGCACTGGTCTCACCGCGACGGAAGCAGTCAACGTTGTCCAGTCAGAACGAGGAAAGGCGAAGCGAGTCATCATCGATGGGAATGCTTCGCCCCTGGCACAACTAGGTGTCCTAGCTGGAAATTTCCTCGGCAACCAAGGGCAACAAGCAACCGAAGGTGGTGACCAACCCAAAGGTGAACCAACAGGGACGCCTCAATCGCCACGCAGACGTCAACCAAGATAGGAGTCTTCAATGGCACAGACAGTCAGTCCTCAAAACCAGAGGCATGGAAAAGCCAGGCAATACCTGCTCAGGCTTGGAATTATCGCCCTCATCATCTTTGTGATTGGCGTCCTCTGGTCCTTGGGGAGTCATTTCCTCAAACCAAGCGGCACGTTGTTTTCGAAAGGCGAGGACAAGCCGTGGGTGATACGGGAACGCGTGGTCTTCACTCCCGACAAGAATCTGTGGGACAAGAGCCAGGGGTGGCACCAGAGCGCCGAAGAGTTCGACGGTCAGTGCCGGGTCATTGAAGTCGACACCGACTGGTTGTTCTCGCGGCCCCTCACCTGGGACCAACAGGACATCCATTCCTGGACGGCGATGAAAAGCGCACAGGGCCGCCCGATGATCGAGTTCGTTTCGGGAAACTCGAGCAAGGATCGCGAATTCATCCGGAACTTTGCCAAGAACGCGCTTGGGCAAGGCGCTACCGACAAGTACGGTGCGCTGGTTGCCAAGGTGAATAAGAACGGCAAGCCGTTCAACCCCATCGGCAACGTCACCGACGGCTTTGCCATCAAGGGTCGGCTCTACTTCTCAGTGAACGTGCTGGGCACGGAACAGACCTTCGAGCGAGCACACGGCCCAGGCTTCACGCTCGACATCGAGTGTCAGAAGTGAAGTAACGGCATAATTTCACCAAAGCTGGGATAGCTTGGGTGGAAGCAAAAAGGAAGCGGTAGTTGTGCAACACAACCACCGCTTTTTCATTTGTCTCAAAAATGTTCCGTCTCGCTCTAGGAGAAGAAAGCGCCAATCTGTGATACGATCACCAGCGCCGCCAAAGAAATGAGGATGCCGATGATTGAGTAAGTGACAATTTTCTTGCCAGTAGCGATGCGATCCTCATCACCCGCCGCCGTCATATACATTATCCCGCCGATGACTGACATAATGATAGCGATGGTGCCGACCACGGAGAGAAGAAAATTGAGTACGTTAGTCGCGATCTTGGCGAGTGTTGGCGCATCAACCACTGCGCTACTGGTAACCCCGCCCCAATCCAAAATAGTGCCAATCTGTTTCAGAAACGACGGTGCAGCAATGCCGAGAGCCAAGCCGATCATAGCTGCGGCCACAGCCCCCTTGGCAGTTTCCATACGCTTTTCATCACCGGCCGAAGTGATATAGAGAATACCGCCTATAACGATAAAGATGAGTGCCAGGATAACGATGATACCCTGGAGTGCCCCCAAAATCTTACCCAGAAATTCTTCCACCGTGTTGAAGCCAAGAGGATTCTTCACCTCCACCGGCACGGTCGTCCCCGGTGGCACCTGCGCAACCACGTAGCATGGTTGGGAAACGACCCCGAAGAACAAGAGAGCGAGAAAAGCAAACGAAAGCACGGTATTGCGCGAGAAAAATGTCATACGGAAAAAACTAAAAAGTGGTACTGGTGCCGCTCAAAAGAGCGCCAATCGCCTTGATGATGATGAAGCCAGAAAGCGCCACCATGATGCCGATGATGGAATACTTCATATTGTTCTTGGCCGTTTCGGCCATTTTTTCATCACCCGCCGAGGTGAGATACTGGATGCCAGAAATGACAAAAGCGATGATACCGATAAAGCCCAAGATACCGAGGAGCCAGCCCATAAATTTGCTGAGGATGGTAGAAACCGGAGAACTGGAAAGACCAGTATCAGAAGGCACACACACGCCGCCCACAACCGTATACGTTTCCCCGCCCCCCGGACAGTCGCTCTTCGAAAGAGCTGAGACAGAAGGGGCGAAAAAAGAAAACGCTACAAAAAGTAACAGGGCGGCAAAGAACATTTTTTTCATACGAAATGAGTAATGGGTAAGATAGATTCTTTATTTGTATGATACCAACTTCGGCATAAGAAAACAATCCTCCAAAGAGATTATGGAGTGAAAAATGTTGCAATCTGGGTGACCAATACCATAGCCACCATAGTTACCGCGATTCCGATAATCGAATATATCACGATCTTCTTGCCCGTTTCGGCTCGACCCTCGTCACCAGCCGAGGTCAGGTAGGCCATCCCACCAACGATGAGCATGATGATACCGAGGATACCGACGATGGACAGGAGAAACTTCAAAACATTGCTCGCAATCTCTGAAAGGGACTTGGCTCCGCTCACCACCGGATTACCTGCCACGCCCGTCCATCCCAAAATGGTGCCTATTTCCCGCAAAAATGACGGGGCAGCAATGCCGAGGGCGAGACCAATCATAGCAGCGAGGATGGCGCTCTTGCCGAGTGACATTTGCTTTTCGTTTCCGGCCGAAGTGATATACATGAGTGCCCCCACAATAATAAAAATGATGGCCAAGACCACTATAATCCCTTGGAGACCAGTCATAACATTGGTGAACAGTTCCTCAAAAGAACCAGCTCGCAAGGGGTTCTCATACTGTGGACCAGGGCTAGGGACAGGTGGCACCTGCGCCCAGGCCACCGCGCCCGAGAGACTGAAGGCAAAAGAAAAAAAGGTGAGCGAAAGCAAAACGACTCGCGCCGAAGCAAACATCAAAGAAAAGAGGCTGTCATTTTTTCCTTTCCCGCGTAAATGAAATGTCATAGTGATATTTTCCTTGTTTCCTATTTCCATACTAGCTTTTTCGGCATAAAAAAACAATCCCACAGACGCGGGATTGTTTTGTTTGAAAACAGAAACCTAAAAACCACCACCAGCATTCAACATCGTATCTACGGCTTTGATAATGACGAAACCGAGTAAGGCAACAATCACACCGATGATCGAGTAGGTAAGTGCCTCTTTGGCTCGGTCGATCTGTCCCTCATCACCAGCAGCGGTGAGATAGAGAATACCAGCAATAACGAAGCCGATGATACCGAGGAATCCTAAGATGGCCAAAAGCCAATTCATGATGCCCCCGATAATACCATAAATCGAACCATCGGGGGTGCCAGCAGCGGAAGCATTAGCGAATCCCACGCTCCAAGGGCTCGCCCAAGCGATGGCTGGAGCCAAAGCCAAAGTAGCAGCGGTCGCAGTGTACAAAGCGTTTTTTATTTTATTCATAACTCTCACCTCCTTTCCTTTATGCCTCTAAAAAGAGGCACTATCTTTCTTTTAGTATATCGCTTCATCTATAAAAAAACAATCTTGCCATTATGACAAGATTGTTTTTTTTCTGAAATGCTCTTCACTAGTAAGTGGTGCTCGATCCTCCGAGCATCGCCTGCACTGCTTGCAGGACGACGAAGCCGAGGAGTGCAACGATTACTCCGATGATGGAGTACATCATAGCATTCTTGGCCTTGCCGATCTGATCTTCATCACCAGCAGCGGTGAGATAGAGAATACCAGCGATGACGAAGCCGATGATACCGAGGAATCCTAAGATGGCCAAAAGCCATTTCATAATATTGCCAATGATATCAGTGATGGTGCCAGAAGGCGTACCACCAGCCTGAGCATTGGTCATACCCTTACCTAACTGGGCTGAAGCGATGGCCGGAGCCAAAGCCAAAGTAGCAGCGGTCACGGTGTACAAAGCGTTTTTTATTTTGTTCATAATTTCTCACCTCCTTTCAGTGTATTCCTCCCGGCCAGACCAATTCCTCACCCACTGCGGGAACAAGCTCAACCAGAACGAATGTTTCTCTTTTTGTTTTTCTTTTTTAAGAAAAAAATTGAGTCAATTGGGTTACCATAATGAGTGCACTCAAGACCACGAAGCCTCCAATGACTGATCCATAGAAGGCCTTCTTGGCAAGCGATATTTTTTCTTCATCGCCAGCAGCAGTAAGATACAGAAAGCCAGCAATCACTGTCCCGATTATAGCAACAACCCCGGCGATTGACAACACGAATTGCAAAATATTAGCAAGCACGTGAGAGAGCGGCATAGCATCGCTAATCACCCCGGCAAAAACGAACACAGGAAACAAAAGGCCGCCAAGGAAAGTGAGAGAGAAATGAAATGAAATGAAACGCGTAGACGTGTGATTCATCAAAGAAAAAATACTGACTACTTTTAGTCTAGCACGGAACAACAGCGGGGAAGAAATTCTTGGCCACTCCCATAAAAAAATCGCCCACGTGGGCGATTTTTTCTATTACTTCTTGCGCGCGTATCGCACTCGCTCCGTTTCGCTCAGGTACTGCTTGCGCAGACGCACGCTCTTCGGCGTCACTTCCAAGTATTCATCTCCCAAAATAATTTCCAATCCTCGCTCAATCGAGATTTCAATCGGCGGAACCAGCTTGATTGCTTCATCAGCACCAGACGAACGCATGTTGCTCATCGCCTTGCCTTTGATAGGATTGACGGCCATATCGCTCCCCTTGGTCACATTGCCGACGACCATGCCTTCGTACACTTCTGTCGAAGGAGCAATGTACAGCGTGCCACGCTCCTGAAGATTATTGAGAGAGAAGGCCAGCGCCTTACCGGTAGCCATCGAAACCATCGAACCTTCATCACGTTTCTTGATCTCGCCCACGTAGGGACGGAAACCGATCACACGTGTGTAGAGTGTACCTTCACCGCGAGTATCTACCATAAATTCGCCACGATACCCCAAGAGACCACGTGTAGGCACTTCAAAAATGAGTCGGGTATAGCCGCCGGATCCTTCTTTCATTTCCATCATGATGCCCTTACGCTTGCCCATCTTTTCGATGACTGAGCCAGAAACCTCGAGCGGACATTCCACGGTCACTTCTTCAAAAGGTTCAGACTTCACTCCCTCAACTTCTTTGATGATAACCTGCGGCTGTGAAACCTGCACTTCGTAACCTTCGCGGCGCATATTTTCGAGAAGAATAGCTACATGCAACTCACCACGGCCATACACTTTATAATGATCATCAGAAAAATCTATTTTTAATCCCACGTTAATTTCCAATTCTTTTTCCAAACGCTCGCGCAATTGTTTGTTGGTCACGAACTTACCTTCACGGCCGGCAAAAGGAGAGTCATTGACCAAGAAATTGAGCGAAATCGTCGGCTCATCGATGGCGATGATCGGCAAAAGCTCTTGTTCCGCTGTTATGCAGATGGTATCACCGATTTCAATCGTAGTCAGACCCGCAATCATCACGATGTCTCCTGCCTCGACCTGCGTCGCCTCCACCCGCTCCAACCCACGAAAGGTGAAAAGTTTCACGATCCTTCCTGATTCACTCTTGCCGGAAATATTACGGACGAGCACTGAATCATTGACAGCAAGTTTGCCCTCATAGACTCGGGCGATAGCCAGACGTCCGACGAAATTATCATAGCCGAGATTGAAAGGCTGAGCACGGAGCAATTTGTTCGTGTCATGAGCAGCCGCTGGCACTTTTTCCAAAATCGTATCGAGGAGTGGCGACAAGTCTTTGCCTGTTTCCTCCAGGGTCAGTTTGGCAATCCCCTCGCGAGCGATAGCATACACCACTTTGAAATCCAGTTGATCATCATTGGCGCCCAAGTCAAGAAACAATTCGTAAACCATCTCCACCACTTCGGCTGGGCGGGCGGCTGGCTTATCAATCTTGTTGATGACAACAATCGGCTTCAGGCCAAGTTCGAGAGACTTCTTCAAAACGAAACGGGTTTGAGGCATCGGCCCCTCCTGGGCATCCACCACCAACACCACGCTATCGATAGAACGTAGTACCCGCTCCACTTCCGAACCAAAGTCGGCATGACCCGGTGTATCAACGATATTGACCTTGGTGTCTTTCCACAAAAGAGCTGCGTTCTTGGCATAAATCGTAATACCACGTTCTTGTTCCAAAGCATTGGAATCCATCGAGACACTTTCAGACGTTACCATCCCAGTCTGACGCATCAAAGCATCGGTCAAGGTCGTCTTGCCGTGGTCTACATGAGCGATGATAGCGATATTTCTAATTTCCATAAGTGTGTTGTTTCAGCTGGCACTTTATCCATCCAGTGCCTGAGACTGACAAGAAAAAAAGGCAGATCGCCTTTTCGAAAAATCGAATTACAGCATATATCATACTAACCCAAACACCCATTTTTAGCAAGACCCGACCAGGCAGACTGCTAACGGAGTAAGATATTGATGCGGCTGGCCGCGGCTGAGAGAGCTTCTTGTATTTTTTTCTCCCCCCGATAGACGCTATCGATCATATCGGCGAAGATGCCGTCCACGGCCTCTGGGTTGCCCTGATACCAATTCTTAGCGATAAGATTTCCGGCTACAAAAGGGGCGAGAACCAGGTCAGCCTTCTGCTTCTCAATAAGATCACGCCTGGCGGCCGGCTTCTTGGTTTTGATCAGATACAATTCGGTCGGATCGACGGTAAGGGGGAAATCCTGGGTAGCGCCATCAATCGCATTCCTCATTGTCACCATCTTGTTCTTGGGCGCAAAGGCCATATATTTCAAAAACTGCCAAGACTCGTGCACTCTGATGGTATTCTGTTTCACTGGATCAACCGGAGCAGCATTCCTCGCACTCGATTCTACTGGCGGCTTGTTTTTGGCCACCGCATATCCCCAGTAGTTTGCAAAGTTGACAGGCGTCATACCCTGGAATTGTGGCAACGGCGCCGTCCCAATATGGAGCTTGGCGTTTTTTTGTTGTAGCGTGTCATACTGCCACGAATAGTTGATCATGAAAGCGAGCGTCCCTTCAGAAAAAGCGTCGATCGAATTGTGTAGCCGAGCATTCCAAGCATAAAGCGGCGATCCAACACGAGCGAAGCTCTCATAAAAATCTAACGCTTTGGCGCTATTACCATCAGTCAAGCTGACTTGGCGATTGGTATCAGAAAGAGTACTGATGGATGAACCAAGCTGCGACATAATAACGGCCAAAACGTCGGTGGCGCGATTAATGTTGTTCGCCGTTCCCAAGGCGATAGCGGACTGGGTGATATTGCCGAGCGAGTCAACAACTGTCAATTTTCGGACATCTTCTTCCAGCTCTTCCCAAGTAACGGGCGGGCGCGTGATACCAGCCGCGTTCAACAAATCCTTGTTGTAATAAAGAGCCAGCGAATCAACCGAGAGCGGGGCGCCATATATCTTCTTATCAACCCCTATAAAATCAGAAGCAGCGACATCGACGAAGGTGTCTCGGTACTCCCGCTCAGTCATGAAATAATCCGGGGCTGGGGCAATCTTATCCTCGAAAGCACTCCGCCAAGCATTGCGTATCATAAAAATATCTGGCCCTTTCCCAGCCGCTAAAGCATTCAAGAGATCCTCTTTGTACGTCTCAATCGGCATTTTTCGATAAACGATATTTTTGGCGTGCGGGTTGATCTTGTGATACTCCGTCAAAATCTGTGTATAGGCATCACTATCGTCAAATATCCCCCACACTTCTAGGCTGACATCATAGGCAGCCGGTGGAGCAGACTTGGTGCAACCAGCGAGCGAAAACGCTCCGAAAACAACCAGAATGGATGCAGCGATTTTTTTCCAAAACATCATAAACAGAAAACTATTTTTTTACAACGAAAGCATAGTGAAACCCGCCTACTGGTAATTCCCTTTCCAGTGCTAGCCCCGCCTGGGTGATGAGTTCTTTCAGTGTCGTCTGTGTTACCCGGAGATTTTTTTCCGGTCCCACCAAAGCTTCATCCGGATTCCACTCCATGATGAGAGCATGTCCACCTGACTTGAGCACGCGCGCTACCTCCCGTACGATGATATCCTTCTTCTGATTCTGAAAAAGCGCGTCTTTCAAGACGACCCAATCCACACTGCCATCAGCCAAATGGGAACCACGTTCATTCTCCAAATTGACTCGTTTCGGAGAAATATTACTCAAGCCAAGACTCTTCGCCCGGCTAGTAACCGCCTCTAGGGCAGATGGCAAGACATCGAGCGCCAATACCAGCCCATCTGAGCCCACCCGTTGAGCCAAAGCAAAGGAAAAGTATCCCGAACCACAGCCGAAATCTGCCACCGTATTCCCCGGTTCAATGGCCAATTGTGAAATGACGGTGCCCGGGTCAACAAACGTTAGGTTAGCTTGCGTTTCCATAGACAAAAAAAGCGAATAATTTATTTTTGCTCTAACAGCTATATTGTACAATAAAAGAACCTAAAATAACAGTGTGACGCTTGATTTAGCCCCCTTTTTCCTGTACAACAATAAGAAGGAAGGAAGCGTGCCAGAGAGGTTGAATGGGCCTGACTCGAAATCAGGAATGCGGGTAACCGTATCGGAGGTTCGAATCCTCCCGCTTCCGCCAAAATTCGGAATCAGACTAAATGCGCCTCGGACACGCTCGCGGACTCGCGTGTGCAAAAACCAAAAAATTTCCTTGCATTTTTCTCGCGTCTCCTCCCCCCACCCCTCCACCGCGAAGCGGAAAAAGAAATGGAAAGGAAATTTTTGGTTTTGCTTCGCCGTTTCAGTCTCCGAAAAGAGCA
>JAYTWI010000002.1:0-63837 GCA_043743535.1 Candidatus Moraniibacteriota bacterium
CTTTGTCAAAGAAAATTCCCTGTATGCCGGGAATCGAGGCAGAAGCAAGCTTTTACTTACAACAGATATTTATACACCTTTTTAGGCTTAGTGTCAATACGGAAAAAGGGGCATTAAATTCTAGAACTCACACTGCGAGTACTCGACTATTTCGAATGCTCGTTTGTAACAACGGGACTATTTTTCTATTTATTTCTACACCCACCATTCAAAAAAAGATGGTTGGTGTCGATATTCTCTCAAATACCTATGAGAAGTACTATCTTATAGTGCTTCCCGACAGATTTTTTCCTCCTCCTGTAGCTTTGCCTTTCTCTCCACCGAAAGAGTGTATGGCTTTCTGACCGCTAGAGCAGTGCCAACTTCTATGGAACTTAAATCTGTGTAAAACCATGGGCTAAAGCATGGGCCTGGCGAGTTTTCCGTACTCGTTTTTGTAAATACAAAATTGTTACCATCGAATCCTACGGCACGAAGCTCAAGACCAACGGAAAGACTTTCAAAGAGAATATTTTCTATGTACGCTGGAAAATCAACGGATTCATTCTGAAGATAATTATTTACCTTACTAGTATCATATTTTACTATCCTTGCTTCTTTCTGTTCATTCAGAATGAAATAAAAGACTTGTGGATTTTTTGGCGACTGGAAAATGCTTCTAATTTGCCAAAAGCTCAACATCTCCAAGGAAGCTTTTAGTTTTAGTTGTTGGGCGAAGGTAAGGGACTTACCTGCCAAGTTTTCATCATTAAGATGTTGAACTGGTTGCTGGGCTACATCCTGTTTTTTCATTCCAACCAAAAAAACCCCTCCAAAAAGGACTACAGCAGCAGTAAACCCTAAAATTACCTTTTTATCCATAAATTTTCTATATTTGAAGGTAGCAATGATGAGATCTTTTGTCAATTAGAAAATATAAATAGAGGCTTATATAAGCCTCTATTTTAACTCATCTCGCTTGGCGGGACGCGTTTCGAACTTTTGAGTGGGAAGATGTATTCCCTGATCCTCTCTTTTCCTTGAGGGAGGTACAGAAACTTATAACGCTTGTTTGAGAAAGAAAAAGGCCGTTGGGTGATACCAACGGCACTCAAGGTAGATTTCGCATTGAGGAGCATAGCGCCTATGCGTCGTTGAATTGTTGCCAGAACTCATGACGGGTCTTGACCGGCTTCACGACTTTTGCGGAGTTGTGGTCGAAGAGGAACAAGGCAAACGGATCGTAAGGAAAGCCATGATTCTGCCAGTACTCGACTGCTTCTGGCGCCTTCTTCTCCAGAGCTTCGAGTGCATGAACTTGAAGCACGATGTAGCCGGGGTAGTCGGGGACTTCGAGTCCCGTTTCCACGTCCCGATTCGTGTCGCCCGGATTGGGCGGGACACCGTCGTGCGAGAACAGGCACGGCACTTCGACTCCGATCCACTGTTCACGGATCTGAAGCGGCGCTCCACCGCGTGGGGCGGACGTGAAGCAAATCGTTCCCAAATCTTCCATTTGAATCTGGCGCATGAGAAAACCTCTCGTTCAGAAACACATGCCAACTTAGGCAAGATAAGATAAATTAAGCATGAGAAAGACTAGAAGTCAATGACTAAGTTCGAATCCCATCCTGGGTAACAAAAAACAAGGCTTATTACAGTCTCGTTTTTCTAGCTCCGCCCGATAGCCACTATGAGAACCTCTCTAAAGGAGGGTGTCACATCAAAGTTCTGCTATTTCTGCTTGAAGAAGTTTATGGAACAACGCGTTTGAAATATGTGATAAAATGAAAACGAGGCATTTTCTACCTCGTCTCTACGCTATCCCTTAGTGACCGGTTATAAGATCGTTAAGGGATTTTATGTTGTTCTCCTTGAGAAAAGTTCCCAAGCGCATATCGCTACGGACACCGAAGTCCCTACCGTATTGCTTTTCTATCGTTCCCATATGAGTGTCATCACGCTTGTCGCGCAACTCCCCATCATTGTTCCGAGAGCGGTCACCTTTCATACCAGGAGCATCATTTCTGCTTCCCATAAAAGTCTTTGTCTATCTAGGCCATCACCAGCTTAATATAGAAGGCTCCACCGTTTCCTTCTTGTCGCTTATTGCGACCTGCTGTATATCGCAGGCGACAAGAACGGTAAATGAGATTTTAGAGAGAGATGCCTCGTCTTCAGCTATATATTTTACAGGAAAGCTCAAAAAAATCAAGGTTTACCCCACCCCGCTCTCCACTATTTCTGATAAGAGTGTCCTCAGCAGGATTTAAACCTACAACCTTGTCGATAGAAGCGACTTGCTCTTCCGTTGAGCCACGAGGGCAATTCAACATCGGAACACTCTTCGCTCCCCTCTATCAATGCACGAGTCTCTTCTATTGAAAGCATAGCTATTTGGTATTTTCTGTCGCTTGGACAAACTGACTATAATTTTCTACTTCCCTATAATTCACATCAATCACTTCGAAATGCTTCTTCGCGGAAGCAATTTTTGCTTGCTCTGATGGACGGAGATTTGTTATATCCCCCTTTGTCTCAATGACGAAATAAACCTTTTCTCCAGAATCATTCCCCTGCAAGTCTCTCTTTGTGGTAACGATTGCCCAGTCTGGATTGTAGCCACCAACAGGAGTGTCTACCTTGAACCAGTTCGGGAGCTTGATAAACAACTTAATGCGTTCATCACTATCCAAGTCAATCGCAAAGGTCTTCTCAACTTCTGAATCAAACACTATGGCGTCATAGATTGAATTGTTCACTGTATGCACAGAATCTTTATGACTCGGTATATTTTCAAACTGCTCCACGGTATATGTTTCAGGAATCAGCTCGTATTGAATCTGCTCTACATAATTTTTGGCAAGTTCCGCCCTGATAACCCGCGAGGCTTCAAAACAAAACTTTTCGGGATTGTTGAGAAAAGCGACTGTATTGCCTGCCTTTTCAAGAATATCTACGACGGTCTGTCTCGTGAGCTTTGTCTCGTTCTTTATCATTTCAATACAACCCACAACCCGCTTCACTTGGCTCAGATTATCCGCCCTGTTCCCAATAACACGCCCACTCACTCCCTCTTTTGAGATATTGACACCGATACGTTCAATTTTCATCTGTGGCTTAGCAATAGCAAGCGCACTAATACCACTCGCGCATTTCTCAATAAGCTGTTCGGTATTCACTCGCACCAGATACTTTGTCTTTTTGGAAATACGCTCCCAGATAGCATTGAAGTTCTCATCCTTGTCAAAATCTTTCTTGAGCTTCACCGTGACACGCCGTTTCGCATTCGATGGGACAGGAGAAGTCTTGTAGATACCGTCCTCCACAAACTCACTCTGCAACTGGGAAACATATTCTGCATAACTCTCATTCGCCACAACAGAAAGCAAATTGACGTGAGGAAGAAATATTCGCTCCCCGTCCTGATTGACGCACAAGCGCATTCCACGCCCTATCTCCTGACGCTTACGGACAGCCGTCATCGTCATTCGTAAGGTGCAGATATTGAAGATATTCGGATTATCCCAACCTTCTTTCAATGCAGAATGGGAGAAAATAAACTCAGTAGGCTCATCAAAGGATAATAGCCTTTCCTTGTCCCTCATAATAAGCTCATACGCCTCCTGATTTTCGGCTATGCTGGATTCACGCTCCAGATATTCATTGCCTTTCTTGGCAAAATAACCCTTATGGATAGCTACCGTATCAAGGTCTCTCAGTCCATACTCAACCTTCATACGGTCAAATGCCTTCACAAAAGCATTGCGGATAAAACCCTCTTCCTCTACATAATTAGCAACCTTATCAATGAAAAACAGAGAAAGGACTTTGACACCTAAGTCTCGTATTTTTGCCCGCTTCTCAAAATGAAGACGGATAGTCTGTTCAATCTGCTCCTGCATCAACTGTTCTCGGTTGCCACCCACTCCTTCACCTTTTCTCACCTCTACATTGTTTTGAAAGCGCACCATCCCGACCACTCCGAAATCAGGAGCATCGGCATCAAGTGAATCCACAACATAACCAGAATATGTGCCGTTTCCTGTTTTCACTGCCAAGTCATCGCCTTGCTTGAGAGAGAGTTTTTTCTTTTTCGAGTTACCATCCTTATCTTTTGCGATAGCCTCTACTTTGGCCTTGAGGGTCTTGCCTGGCTCCACTGAAATAAGCTCTAGGAACGGCTTGGAAATACCAGTGTCATCATCCGTGACAGAGTAGACTTCTATCTTTTTCACCAAACCCAACTGATACGCATCATACGGAGTCAATTGATACATCAGATTGTAGGGTGTCCGATGCGTAGCGGAATAACGGAGACGAAAAAGCGAGTTGAACTGTTTGAGCTTTTCCTGTGTTGCCTCCCCTTCCATATTCTGCGGTTCATCCAAAATAAGGATAGGATTCGCCCTTTGGATATAGCTTATCGGTTGCTCACCCTGCATCTGGTCTCTCGCGGAATACAAAACATTCGCATCTTTGTTGAATGCCCCTACCGTCATCACCATTACATTGATATGATTCGAGTCTGCAAAATGCTTCACCTCTGAAATATCTTTTGATCGATACTCATAGAAACGATATGGCACATTGTCATAGAGCTTGGCAATATGTTCTTTGGTAACTTTTAGGGTCTGAATGACACCCTCCCGAATAGCCACCGATGGAACCAGGATGATGAACTTCTTCCATCCATAGAGCTTATGGAGTTCGAAAAGAGTGCGGAGATAGACATAGGTTTTACCAGTCCCTGTCTCCATCTCAATAGAGAAATCCATAGGAAGACTTGCTGTCTGCCCCCCGCCACCAATCATCCCCGTCCCGAGAGGCGCTACGCCAATGCCCCCACTCTGAGCTAGCTTGGTAACTTCAAGATTGTTCCTCTTTTGAATTTTTTGGGTATTCTCTAGAATTTCTTCTTTTGTAAGACTCAAGAAATTTGGGTATATCCCAAGAAGTCCACTTCCCGCAACCATCCTACTAGCAGAATCTTTTTCTTGTCCTTCAAAAATGTCCGTGATAGCCTTTATGGCATCTAGTTGGAAGTCTTGATTCGCATCAAATTTGAATTTCATATTCGCTCACTAATTTTAATTATTTTCCATTTCATATCCATTGGGTCATTTCCCTCACGATATACATCACTCTTCTTATAGTAAGACAGGTATTTATAAGGAAATTTTTCAATTCCGTTAAATTTTGTAAAAAATTGCGGTCTATAACTATATTCATCCCCTTGCGTATCTATATGTTCAATCCATTCATAGGGAATTAGGCCAACCTCAAACGCATTATAATTTTCCTGAATCAAGCCTTCTCCAGCCTGTAAGCTCAAGTTTCCTTTAGAGTCTTTGTATAACTCCCTCACGCTACAAAAAAATTCCACGCCATCAAATTTCAATGCTTTCAGTTCAGCTCCTAGATAAGTATATCCATCTCTATTACACTCATTTGTTTCTGGATAATGACTAAGATACTTCTGAACATTTACTAATTCGACCTTACTACTTATACCAGTGTTTATCCTAGCCAAAATTGGCTCTACCTGTTTTCTAATATTATCTCTATGAGTCAATCTATCCTTCAGATCTAATTTTTTTGATAGAAAATAAACGTGATAAGCAATAAAACTACCAACGACAATTCCCGTAATTCCCACAATATTCTGCAGTAACCAGGTCATATAGTCTTCAGCTCAACATTCAAACCGAGGTTTGCTTTGGCAGTATCATCAAGCGCGCTGTCAAAGCAGATAACCGTCTGGCCTTTGTAGTCTGCCCCGGTCAAAGCACGCACCGTCTCATCGCCCACTTTCCTATCGAGACATATCAGAAACTGCATTTCTCCGTCAGAAACGGTATATACGGTATTTTCACCAATCTTCGATTCGGTGATTTTCGCATTGAACGAGAAGCCTTCTTTGACAATGTTTTCGTAGATAATATCCGACACATTCACCTCATCAAACGGCAAGGCTTGTTTGGCTTTGGCAAGATACTCTTCAAAGGATTTCTTGTTTTCTTCTTCAGGCTTTTCTGGGTCAAACTCAAACTGGTTTTCTCGGTAGTTCGATGCGCCGAGCTTGAAAACTTTGAATCCATCGTCAATCGGCTGTGGTGTATCGCCATAGCCTTTGATAACTCTACGGATACGCTCTTTGCTTATATCGGCAATGCTCTTATAGCCAGCTTTGTAAGTTTCACTTTCAACATCAGTAGCCTCTGGCAATTGCACCAGAATAAACTTCCGATTGCCACCATCTTCTTGGTTCTGCTTCAAAACTGCGTGAGCCGTTGTTCCGGAACCAGCAAAGAAATCAAGCACAATTTCATCATTATTCTTTATAGTCGCAAGCTGTAAAAGTTTCTGTAAAAGTCCTACTGGTTTTGGGTTTTCAAAAACAATACCGCCAACACTAAAAATATCTTTCAATTCTCTTGTTCCTTCTTGATTTGAAGCAACATCCTCAAACCAAGTGCTCGCAAGCATTCCTTCTTCCAATTTTTCACTAAGGAAAATTTTATATCTTGGCTTACCATTTCCACTACTTGGAAAAACAATCCGATTTTCTTTCAGTAGTTGCTCGTAAGTTTCTATCTTAAATCTCCATTCTTCTGTATATTTAACACCTGTCGTAGTTGTTATTTCGTAAATACTCCCCCCCTTATTTGTGCACGGCATTGTTACATAACCTCCTCGACTATCATTATCAGAGTTTTTATAATCCTCTGTTTTTATATTCGTAACAATTTTATTTAGGATTGCATCACCACTTTTTTTATAGCAAATGATATACTCGTGTATGGGAGATATATCTTTGGATAAATTTGCTTGTGAGTTCCTGCGACGCCGAACGATTTGAGCAACAAATTTTTCTTCGCCAAAAACTTCATCCATTATCATTCTCAAGCGATGTCCCTCATTATCATCAATACTCACAAAAATAACGCCATCATCCTTGAGCAGGTTCCACGCGAGCTTGAGCCGTGGATACATCATCGAAAGCCAATCGCTATGAAAGCGACCGTTTGTTTCTTTGTTTGTCTTTAGCTTGTTGCCCTCACTGTCCACCTGCCCTGTCTGCTCCATATAACCCTTGAGAGGAGCTGTGAAATTATCACGATACACGAAATCACCCCCAGTATTGTAGGGCGGGTCAATGTATATCATTTTTACCTTCTCAAAATAGGCTTTTTGAAGGAGCTTCAAAACTTCCAAGTTGTCGCCCTCGATAAAGAGGTTCTCATTCTCATCAAACTTGATGCTTTCATCTGTATCTGCACGGAGCGTTCCTTTGCTTGGTATGAGAACATTCTTGATAGCATCGTTCTTGCCTGCCCAAGTAAAACTGAATTTCTCAATATGTTCAAGAGCGGACTCGCCAAGCACCAACCGTAATTTCTCCCAATCAATCTTGTCTTCACTGAATACCTCAGGAAGTATATGCCGTAGCTCTGCCTGTTTTTCCTCGGAAAGATTCGAGGAGGTGAGATTTACTTTCGTGTAATTTTTCATAGTAATGAGGGCGTTATTTTTTGAAATAGCTATTTTTTCTTTAGGAGCTTGAGGATGTCCTCTTTTCGATAACGCCTCATCTGCTTCTCTCCGATGCGGATAGCAGGGGGATTTTTTTCAACAGCTCGTAACAATTATGCCCTAACGTTTCTGACGAGCACTTTTCCACCAGGCTTCGTTTTGCTTGAACCACTCGACTGTTTTTTGTAGCCCCTCTTCGAGCGTGACAGTTGGTTGCCAACCGAGCTCGTTCTTTATTTTTGAAAAATTGATAGCGTAACGCCGGTCATGACCAGATCGATCTTTCACGTGTTCAATGGCGCTTTCATCTTTACCTAAAATCTCGAGCAGTTTTTTCACGATCCAGATATTTGTTTTCTCCTCATTCCCTCCGATACAGTACGTCTCACCAAGTTTGCCACGATGCAAGATGAGATCGATAGCCCGGCAATGATCCTCGACAGAGAGCCAGTCACGCATCTGGAGGCCATCACCATACACCGGTACGGTTTTTCCTTCGAGTAGGTTGGTGATAGCAAGCGGGATGAGTTTCTCAGGAAAATGATATGATCCGTAGTTATTGGAGCAGTTGGAGATAGTCACAGGCAAACCATAAGTATGGAAGTACGCCCGTACCAGATGGTCAGCGGCCGCCTTGCTCGCGCTATAGGGACTGCGGGGCGCATACGGGGTTGTTTCATCGAAAGCCGCATCATCTGGGCCGAGGGCGCCGAAAACTTCATCCGTCGAAATATGATGGAAACGTTTCTCAAATTTTCTGGCCGCTTCCAAGAGCACATACGTCCCCCGGATATTGGTATCGACGAACACCCCTGGCTCCGTGATAGAACGATCAACGTGCGACTCAGCCGCGAAATGCACTACCGCATCACACTGTGCCACCAGGGGCTCTACCACTGACGCGTCAACAATATCGCCTTTGACGAAACGGTATCGCGGATCATGCTCCCACATCTTGAGATTCTCCATATTGCCCGCGTAGGTGAGTGTATCGAGCGTCACCACCTGATAGTCCGGATGGGTAGCGAGTATGTGATGGATGAAGTTAGAACCGATAAACCCAGCCCCACCTGTAATCAATAGCTTCATAACGTTTTGCTTCATTAGCTCCTTACTTTTTATGCCCGAGGGCGCTCCTGTTCTTTCAACAACGGATACTGCCGATCCTTTTCTATCATAATTGGTTCCGTTACCCCCCAAGCAATACCGAGGTCTGGATCATTCCACAGGATGCCTCGCTCGTGCTCTTTGGAATAATACTGGCTACATTTGTAAGAGAAAAGAGCTGTTTCAGAAAGTACCACAAAGCCGTGAGCCAGGCCGGCCGGAATAAACAGCTGACGATGATTGTCGCTGGAAAGTTTCACTGCCACATGCTGACCAAAGGTGGGCGAATCATGCCGAATATCCACCGCCACATCGAGCACTTCGCCCGAGAGCACGGAAACCAGTTTGGCCTGGGCAAAAGGAGGCAGCTGATAGTGCAACCCTCGCAAGACATGCTGGCGCGAAAAAGAGACGTTGTCTTGGACAAAACGCACATCTTTGCCCAAAGCCTCTTGATAGCGTTTCTCCTCGAAACTCTCCATAAACCAGCCGCGTTCATCAGCGAACACATCGGGCGTAATCAAAATCACTCCAGCCAAAACAGTCTGTTCAACCTCCATAATGAATCTTTCAAAAAGTCACCCATTCATTGTAAAATACCCCAGGGATAAAAGCAAAAGCCATCCAAAACATGGCTTGGATGGCTGATGCAATTTTCAATAACGATGCCTACAGCTTGATATCGTTCATGACATCATCAAGCGTCTTTTTCTCTTCCACTCTGGGCGCTTCTGAAATATAGGTAGGGGCAGATTCACGCGGTTCGCGCACCGGCCGCTCTGATCCTTCTGGTTCGTTGATTTTCAAATTGACCCGGGCACTATTGCGAGCACCAATCACTCGCAAAAGTGTGCGGAGCGCCTTGGCGGTCATACCCTCTCGGCCGATCACCATCCCCATATCTTTGGGGTTAACATCGAGCGTAATGAGCACCCCCATTTCGTCAATCTTCCGTTCTACCTTCACATCGTCTGGATTATCGACAAGCATCTTCACTACATACTCGATAAAATCCCGATCCTTTGTCGCGTTGTCTGTCATAAGACTTTAAAAACATCACGGATTAATACTCACCAACCAAAAGGAACTACAAAATATTCTTCTTTTCTATGATACCCTTTTTTCCCAGGCTCTGCAAGATGAAAACCGAAGAAAGAAAAAAGAAAAACGTCGCCAACTACATTTCCGTCCACTCAGCGGGCGGTTTGAACACGGTGTGCCTCCATGTGGCTGATTGACGACAAAGGAAACTGCCAGCCGTACGCGGATCGGCCAACAACTGCTCCGTAATTTTTTCCATCCGCATCCCCTGCGAGCCTTTAATAAGAATGAGATCTTCTGGTCGCACCAATGTCAAAACAGACTCCACTGCAGCCATCGGATCAGGCAGCCATAATACCTGCTTGCGTGAGAAACCAGTCTCAAGTAATTTCTCGTGGAGCGCCCGCATATATTTTCCCACTGTCACCACAATATGAGCCCCTGAATCTTTCACAGCCCCCGCCAAGTTAGCGTGGAGCGCCTCCGCCTCTACCCCCAATTCCAGCATATCGCCCAAGACCAGCATCTTCCGCGGTGCCATGAGCTCACTCACCACAGCCAAAGCAGCCTCGGTGGAAAGCGGCGAGGCATTATACGTATCATCCAAGAGCACCGTGTTATCGCGGCCAGCAAGCAGGCGCAGACGTCCTGGCAATGGCTCAAAATTTTCCAATGCGGTAGCCACTGCCATGACATTCATCTTGAGCGCCAACGCCACGGCTACAGCCGCCAAAATTGCCGGAATATGATGCTTGGCCACGATCTTAGGTAACCTAATAGGAATCGTCTTTCCGTCAAAATTAAGTTTGAGACTGAATCCTTCGCCATTTCGAGCAGCTCGATGAAAGATAATATTGTCCGCATACACTGTTGCTCCTTTATGGAAACCGTAGGTCAGCACTTTGGCTGCTGTCCGCTCTCCCATCTTGAGAGTCCGCTTATCGTCAGCATTGAGAATAGCAAACCCATCTTCTGGCAAAGTAGCAATCAGTCTCCCTTTCTCGCGAGCGATAGCAGTCACTGAACCGAAATACGCCAGATGACTCGACGAGACTTGCGTAGCAATGCCAATTTTCACCGACACAAATTCAAGAAGCGCATCCATATCACCCGGACGATCAATACCCATCTCCAAAACAAGAATTTCTGGATAGCGCACTGGGAAAAGCATGATAAATAACCAGTGTGCAAAGACCCGCAGCCAGCCGAGGAACGATCCTTCGCCACTCTTGGCACCAATGACAGAAAGTGGCACACCAATTTCGTTGTTGTAGTTGCCCTCACTCTTACGTACCGTGTAGCCAGTCGAGAGTACCTGTGCCACCGCTTCCTTGGCAGAGCTCTTCCCCACGGACCCGGTAATGCCTACAATAATCGGCCGATATTTGACCAAGACCGCCTTGGTCATGAGACGCAATATTTTTTCGAGCAGTTTTCGTTTACTCACAGCCATACATTGAAATTGCAATACTTATGCTTATATCGCCACCTTTGTTGCTTCGGTTGGTTTGATTCTGGCGTACTCTAGCAAAAATTTCATAATCTGGCTAAAGGTGGGAGCGGCGCTTGATTCCGCCCATTCGACATTTTTAGGATTTTCTAACTTCACTAAAACCACGAAGCGCGGGTCATCAAGCGGCGCGTAGCCCACGAATGAACCGATACTGACATTCGCCTGATAGCCCTTGCCATCAGTCTTAGCTACTTGAGCCGTACCAGTTTTACCCCCCACGAGATAACCTGGTACATCAGCGCGTTTTCCATGACCGTAGACCACCACCCGCCGTAACATTTGACCGAGTGTCCGACTGGTTTCATCACTGATGACACGCCGAATTTCCTCTGGCCGTCTCTCTTCCTTGCTCCCGTCAGTATGAATAATGCTATCAATAATATTAGGACGCATCAAGTGACCACCATTCGAAAGCGCAGCATATGCCGTCACCAGCTGTAGTGGCGTTGCGGTAAACCCCTGACCAAACGAAGCGGTAAAAAAGTTGATAGTAGCTCGTTCGTTAGCGAGGCTCCGTAAAGTACCCGCGAGCTCTGCCGGTAGGCCCACTCCGCTCCGCTCCCCGAAGCCGAAACGCCGCATATAGTCCCCGAAAAGATGATTGCCGAGCAACTTTTCGACATATATTGCCCCCGTATTGATCGACTGTTCCAGTACCGTATTCATATTGACCCGCCCATAGACTTTCTCTTCCGAGTTCTTGATGGTATAATCTGCTTCTTTGATCGCTCCTGTATCGACATATTCCGTATTCGGATTGACCTTGGCTTCTTCAATCCCCATAGCCATCGTGATAGGTTTCATAATCGAACCAGGCTCGTATGTCACACTTACCGCCGGATTAAGAAACAATGAATAGTCATCCACCTTGGAGTAATTATTTGGATCAAACTGCGGGTACGAGGCCATGGACAGAATATTCCCCGTCTTCGGATCCATAACGATAGCCGTGGCTCGATCCGCCTGGTAGCGCTCAACCGAATCCTTGAGGATCTTCTCAGTCTCATACTGGATAACGCGATCAAGCGTCAGGAGCAAACTCTCGCCATTTTCGGCTTTGGTGACGGCCCGATCAGAGAGTGGGATCCAGCGACCGCTCGCATCCTTCTCCTCTAGCACCGTGCCTGTTTGACCGCGAAGCGCTCCATCGAAGGAAGCCTCAATGCCATAGCCGCCCGCCCCGCCCCGCTCACCCAAACTGGCGAAGCCCACCACTTGTGAAGCCAATTCCCCGCCAGGGTAGTAGCGATATTTTTCAGGCAAGAGCGAAACGCCCTTCAAATGTAACTCAGTCACCCGATTCACTTCGTCATCACTCAGATGCTTCTTAATAATCTCAAATGGGTCATCGGGACCATTCAATTTATCCCGAATCACCGAGGCATCGATACCGAGCACCTGAGCCAGCCGGAGAGCCACCATATCCTTTTCCACAATATCTTTCGGCACTACGTAAACCATTTTGTAGTCACGGTTAACCGCTAACGGATAGCGTCCGTTCTCTCCGTCATGGATATATATCTCGCCACGATCGGCAGAAATCTCTGTCGAAGTATTATGCTGCGTTTCAGCCAAAGCTACCCACTTGTCATGGGAAATGATTTGTAAGAAGTAGAGTCTGCCAAAAACAGCTAAACCGATAAAAAAAATCAGTACAGAAAGCGTGCGTATGCGTGAAACCCCTTCACGCACCGTCGCCTCGCGGCCTTTCTTTTTTGTTTGAGCCGTACCTGTGTTTCCCATATGCTTCAAGTCTTGCCATTATCTATCAGAGCCAAGAAACACCAGAATGTTTTATCTCAATGCCACTGGGCCACGTTCCTCAATGTATTTGACGTTTTCCAATTTTTTCATCTGGAGCTCAGCATTCGATGATTCAATACGCTCGAGCGACCGTAAGTCAGCTTCAGTAATACGTAGCTTTGCACTTTGTTGTTTCAGGGCGTTGATTTCTTTTTCCAACGTTCGCATATGATAGCCTTGCACCGCGTTTTGGTTGACCGCATAGAGATAGCCACCACCCGAAAGGAACAATGCCGTCAATACTCCCAACACAAGCATATGCACTGAACCAGCAAGCTCGAGCTTGCTTGATCGTTTCCCTGTAGAAGGCGATATCAATTTTTGACTTTGGAAAACTCGCATATGAAATTTTATTTTTGTATTTTCTGTACCGAGAACGCTAGAGCTTTTCGATGATACGTAATTTGGCACTTCTCGCCCGAGGATTACTTGTTTGTTCTTCTTCTGTCGCTACAATCGGCCGTTTGGTAATAATCTTAATATGAGCTGTATTACCACAACGACAGACTGGAAAATTGGGCGGGCAGATGCAGCCTTGTGCCTCACTGCGAAAAAATTGTTTCACTCGTTTATCTTCCCCAGAATGAAAGGTGATAACCGCCAATCGTCCACCCGGCACCAGCCGCTCTATCGCCTGCACGAGGAAACGTTCTAAATGCTCAAATTCTTTATTGACCGCGATACGAAGGGCCTGGAATACTTTGGTCGCTGGATGAATCTTCTTGTGAAGTGAGAGTCGCTTGGGGTATACCTCTTCAATCAACTTTCGAAGTTCTATCGTGGTGTGAAGCGATCGACTACTGCGCTCTCGCACTATCGCTTCGGCTATCCTTCGCGCCAACGGTTCATCACCGTACTGGCGAAACAACTGCTCCAGCCGCTCCGACGAAAAAGTATGGATGATCTCATCGGCGGTAAGCGCCGTTGTTTGATCAAGCCGCATATCGAGGGGTCCATCTACCTGGAAACTGAAACCACGCACTGCCCCGGCTATCTGATCAGAAGAAAAACCCAGGTCAGCCAATATAGCCTCCACCCCTTTTGCGCCGAGCTCATCAAGAACGCTTGCGAGCTCAGAATAATTCTTCCGTACCAAGTGGAGACGATTCTCTTCCAAGGCCTGTCGTAAAAAATCATCGGCGTTAGCCCGTTTCATGAAACGCGTGAGCGCTTCTTCGTCAGCATCGAAAGCGATGACCGTTCCTCCTGGCATGACTGCCTCGAGGATAGCCTTCGTGTGACTCCCTCCGCCCAAAGTAGCATCAACCACTACCGCTCCTTTTGTAAGGTGCAACAAACCTATCGTCTCTGCCAACAGCACAGGAATATGTTTCGTTTCTTCCATATCATTTCAACCCTCAAACATTAAAACTTGGCTTTCAGTTTTTGATGTTTGATTTTTGAAATTTCTTTTCTACCACTCTCGCCCATTCTCCTTGTGGCTACCATTTTTTAATAAATTCCTAGCTTGCCCAAATCCTCCGCGATCTTGCCAGTATTCTTTTCTGCTTGCAACTTGTATTTGTTCCAACGCATCGTGTCCCAAATCTCCAAACGATTGAACAAACCGACAATCGTCACATCTTTCTTTAGTCCGCCATCGCTTTTCAGATATTCTGGAAGTAGCACCCGGCCCTGACTATCGAGTTCTACATCGATGGCTCCGGCCAGCATCACCCGGATAAAACTGCGTGTGCCGGCTTCACCTACGGGCAGTGTTCCTAATTTCGTGGCCAATTCTTCCCACACCTTCATAGGGTACACGAACAAACAGCTATCGAGTCCTCGCGTCACAATCACTTTGTTCCCAAGCTCGCCACGAAATTTCGAAGGTAACGCCAAACGCTTCTTCGGATCAATCGTATGTGTGTATTCCCCGATGAACATAGACGTGAAATGATGGCGGTGTGAAATTCCCCACTTCCACCCACTTATGAATATCTACTCCCCATCTTACGCCACCTGAAACCATTGTCAACCCACGAGTTATACAGCAAAAAAACGGCCTGTTAAAGCCGTTTTTTTCATATCACTGTATATTTTTTAATCCTTTTTCTCTCCTCGCAACAATTGTACGAGCAATCGCACCGGAGCACCAGCGGAACCTTTCGAGAGAAACTCATCGGGCAAAGTCATCATACGCGGCGCAATATCGAGGTGCACCCAAGGATAAGATTTGTCCACAAACTGTTTGAGAAAAACCGCCGCTGTGATGGCTCCTCCATAACGGGTGCGCCCCAGGTTAGCCACATCGCCAAATGTTCCTTTCACTTCTTCGTCATATTCGTCCCATAGTGGCAGCGGCCAGACGTAGTCCCCACTCTTTTCACCGAGGTGCCGAAATGTTAATTCCAATTTCTCATCCTCCGTGAAAAGCGCCGTCGCCCGTTCACCCAAAGCGACCATGGCTGCTCCCGTCAAGGTCGCCACGTCGATCACCAATGCTGGATCATAGCGCTTGGCATAATGCAAAGCATCAGCCAAAATAATCCGCCCCTCTGCGTCAGTATTCAACACCTCAATAGTCTTCCCGGACATGGAGCGCAGGATGTCTCCCGGTCGATAGCTCGAACCCGAGGCCATATTCTCTACCGCTGGAATAAGTGCCACGATATTTTTCTTCAATTTCAGGCGCGCCGCCGCCGAGAGTGCGTGAATGACCGCTGCCCCGCCGGACATATCCATATTCATCCCCAAAATACTATCACTCGGTTTCAGATTGATGCCACCGGTATCAAACGTCACCCCCTTGCCTATGAGCACCACTGGCTTCTCTTTTTTCGCTGCCCCACGATATTCCAAAATGATAAAACGCGGCGTAGCGACAGACCCCATCCCTACCCCCAAGACTCCGCCCATCTTGAGGCGCTTCATTTCTGCTACTCCGAGGACGACTACTTTCACTGGGAGACCTTTCACCGCAGCTCTCGCATGAGTGGCCAAAATTTCCGGCGTCATTTCCCCGCCCGGCATCGTAGCGATATGGCGCGAACGGTTCACTTCTTCACCGATGATCATGCCCAGAGCAATGCCAGCGCCAACAGCCTTGTCAGAAACATTTGCAAGGACGATTTTTTTCACGGCCGGAAAACCTTCTTTTGGTTCGGTAAGAAATTCACAAAACGAAAATGAAGCCATCAGAAAATTAGTTGCCAAGAGTTCGGCCAATTCTTGTGGGGATATCTTGAGATGCGAAAAATGCCACTGCCCAAAATCAAGCACCAGCGCAGAGTATTTTTTGGCTAAAGCCTCACGCACCACACGTCTCACCAGAAGGATAAGTTTCCGCCGTGTCATCGTAGACCGCTTGCCGATAGTAAGAGAAAGCGTCAACATTCCATCTTTTTCCAGTACCACGCCGTCGTTCTTCTCCGCTACCAAAGAGACTGCCAGTGCCCCTTTCTTCTGCCAATATTCCTCGTCCTCCCGCGAAATCTTGATATTCATAATCCTCTCAGTAATTATATGGGCGTTTAAAATTTCAAAGCATTAAAAACCATTAGTGGCTTCTAGTCAAACTTTTAATATCTCTCAAAATCTCATCGGCATGGCCATCAGGCTTCACATCCTCATAGACTTTGGCAATCGTACCGGTCGGATCAATGAGAAACGAAGTACGCAATATCCCTAAGTACTCACGCCCCATAAACTTCTTCTTAGCCCACACCCCATAGAAGGCTACTACTTTTTTCTCCTCGTCAGCCAAGAGTGTGAAGGGCAGTTCGTATTTCATGGCAAACTTGGCATGCTTTTTGACCGCGTCAACACTCACTCCCAAAACTACCGCTTTGGTCTTGATAAATTGAGGAAAATTGTCCCGAAACTGACAGGCCTCCACCGTACAGCCTGGAGTATCATCTTTGGGATAAAAATACAGCACCACCCACTGGCCGAGGTAATCTTTCAAACTATGCATCTTGCCCTCCTGATCGGGTAATGTAAACGCCTTCGCCTGGCTTCCTTGTTTGGACAACATGTTTTTGAAAATAATTTATAGAATACGTTATTTTATCACAAAAGAAAAAGCCCCGCCACAGTGGTTCCTGTGTGCGGGGTCTCATATATGTCTACCCGATAGCAGGCTCTAGGCCTTTAGATGTGGGCAGATTCTCTGATACACCATCAGCTCAGCCCGAGCGAATAAACGCGGATTTAAACCTCTACTCTTTGAACTATACCGAGCCATTTTAATCCGGAATATCGCCAATACTATGTCTCCCTGCCCCAAAGCATCAAGGATTGCGCGCAGCACCGGGCAGTCATCAATAAACATTTCCGCTGTCAGGAGAAACTTTTTGATCACATGGGGACACAGTTCTGTCCCCCTTTCTTCTACTCCTGCTGCCATTTTGTCTCCTCTTTTCCTATAAACAAATGAACTCCCAAGTTTCTTAGGGGGTTCATACGATAAGCCTGAAACTTCAGACTTCTTGAGAATGGTAACACGGGGAATACCATCTGTCAACCCCACGGGGTGTTGGTGAATTCTAAACCAGTATTGACGGAAAGTCTGAAATAAGCTATACTTTCTAGTGAAAGCTTCCACTGGGAGCTTTTAGGTTTTTTCTTTACCAACTTTTTTTCTTCCACCCAGGCCTCGGAGGGGCCTCATCATGTTCAAGCAATCTCTGTTTTCTGTGGCCGCATTGGTCACAGCGCTGGGTCTTTCCTTTCACGGCCAGGCCAACGCATCGCCCCTGGCCTTCAACTCCGACTTCGAAGCCTCGTGCGACCGCACGGGCTGGAGTACGGTGGGGTCGGGCACTGTCGACACTTTCGACAATACATTTCAGCCCTTGACCGCCCCGAATGGGGACACCATCGCAACCGGGCAAGGAAACTGCTCCGGCTTCACAAGGCCAGATCGGGGTGCGGCGGTGGGCTTCAAGCTCGTCCTGCCCGGAAGCGTCCACGGCGGGGACACCATCTCCTTTCTGTGGCAGCTTTCGGGCGGGGACACTGCAGGCGACACTTACAGTGTCGTCGTCACCAACTACGGGGCAGTGACAGCAGAACTGCTTGCCACGAGTGAAGTCTTCACCAACACCGGCTGGCTCACGGGCATGATCACTGTGCCGATTGCTGTACCGGGTGGTGATGTTCTCACGCCGATGGCGCTCTACTTTCTCAACAACAACTCGGGCGGAGGGCTGACCCCCAGCGATGCGCTCGTTGACGACGTGCGGCTTAGCAGCCCTGGCACAGTTTCCGAACCGGGCGGCCTGGGCTTGGCGGCACTCGCCTTCTCTGCCCTGATCATCGCACCGAAGGCGCGGCGCGCACGCCAACGCTCGACCTACTGAACCACCGCCAGCAATGCTGGCCAACGAAAGCCCATCACTCACCTGATGCGGCTTTTTTCTTTTTTTCAAAAACGTTTTTCTTGTCAAAGATATTTCCGCCCACGTAATTTCTCGGGGAAATATTCCTGAGCGGCCGCTTCTTTCGTTGTGAAATCTGGGGTATATTTGTATCCTTTCCCGTACGCAAGTTCCTTCATCAATTTAGTCGGAGCGTTACGTAAATATAGCGGCACCGCTTCATTAGGAAACTGATGAACATCCCCTTTGGCCTCACCATAGGCAGTATAGAGGGCGTTCGATTTCTTCGACATCGCTAGATATACTACGGCCTGCGCCAAATGTACCTCGCACTCCGGCATCCCGAGCATCTGGCACGCCTGAAAAGCGGCCACCGCCTGGGGCAGGGCAAACGAATTGGCTAGTCCGACATCTTCCGAAGCGAATCTCACTAGACGCCTTGCCACATAGAGCGGGTCCTCGCCCACTTCCAACATACGCGCCAGATAGTAGAGCGCGGCATTGGCATCATTGCCCCGGAGCGACTTATGGAGAGCCGAAATGATATTGTAATGCTCCTCGCCATTTTTGTCGTACAGCAAATGCGAGCGCTTGACGATCTCCTCCACGGTCGCGCCCACAATATGATCGGTTTTTAAAGCCGCCCCCTCGAGCGTATTAAGCGCCACCCGGGCGTCTCCTCCAGAAACAGCCGCGATAAATGAAAGCGCTTTTTCATCAGCGGTTATTTTCTTGCCGAAATATTCCACACTTTTTGCCAAAGCTCGCTTCATCAAAGCTATTAATGTCTCTGGCATATGTTTTTCCAAGACCAACACCCTGGTACGTGACAGAAGAGCGCCATTCACTTCAAAACTGGGATTTTCTGTCGTTGCCCCAATAAGAATAATCGTTCCCTGTTCCACATGTGGCAGCAGACTGTCTTGCTGGGATTTGTTCCAGCGATGGATTTCATCAATAAAAAGCAGAGATTTTATCCCCTGCTGTTTATTGGTTTCTGCTTGCTCAAAAATACCCCGTAGTTCCTTCACCCCACTTCCCACGGCTGATAACTGGAAGAAGGCCGCCTTGGTTTCCTTGGCAATGAGCAGCGCCAGTGTCGTCTTGCCACTCCCCGGTGGTCCCCAAAGGATGAGTGACGGGACATGATCGGCTACCAACGCAGCCCGCAGAAACGCCCCCTCCCCAAAAATTTTTTCTTGCCCCAGAAAGTCTTCCAAGCGCTTGGGGCGCAGGCGCTCTGCCAGGGGTACACGATGGTCGTCCGTACTCTTTTTCATACTCCTTATTCCATAACCAAAAGCACCGGACAGTGATCAGAGCCCATCACCAAAGGAAGAATCTTGGCCGCCTTCACTCTTTTTTTCAGACTGGCACTCACCAGAAAATAATCGATACGCCAACCGACGTTACGTTCTCGCGACTTGGCGAAGTGTGACCACCAGGAATAGAAACCTTTCCCTTGCTGAAAGAGACGGAACGTATCAATGAAACCAGCAGTGATGAATTTTTGGAAACCTGCCCGTTCTTCATCAGTGAAGCCGTGCTTGCCGACATTAGCTTTGGGGTTGGCCAGATCATCTTCCGTATGAGCGACATTCAAATCCCCACAAAATATCACTGGTTTCTTTTTTTCTAAACTCTGACAGTAGGCGAGAAAGGCTGGATCCCACTGTTTCTGCCTGAGGGGTACTCGACTCAAGTCTTCTTTTGCATTTGGTGTGTAGACAGTGACCACATAAAACTCCGCAAACTCGGCTGCTATCACTCGTCCCTCGGTACAAGGGTCCCCATACTCATCTCCACTAAGATGAAATTTTTTCACAATCTTTTCTGGAAAACCGTTCATAACTGCCAGCGGTTTTTCCTTGGTGAAAAGAGCTGTTCCAGAATAGCCCTTACGTTCGGCAGAGTGCCAGTATTCTTCATACTGTGGCAGATCGATTTCTGCCTGACCCTCCATAGCTTTGGTCTCCTGGAGACAGAGGATATCGGGTTGGTATTGCTCGATGAAAGGGAGAAAGAGACCCTTCTTGTGGACGGCTCGGATACCGTTAACGTTCCACGAAATTAAGGTGATAGATTTTTTTGACATACATGAAAAGAATTGTTTACTCTTCTTACATACTAACAAATTTCTCCGCTCATGAAAAGCCGCTTAAGGAGTATTATTTTCAAGACTTTTTCCCCTTGAAAGCCACGGCGTCCAGCTCGTGAAAACGACGCTGTTTTTCTTCGATCGGTATATCATCCACCATTCCTTTGGTGGCAGCCGTGCCAGGACGGGGCGAATACCAGGCGATAAACGTCTTTGCAAAATCCACCTGCTTAACCAAAGCAATGCTGTCAGCAAATTGCTCGCGCGTCTCACTAGGAAACCCCACGATAATATCAGTGGTGAACTGCATTTCCGGTATCGCTTCTTTGATTCGTACAATCAAATCAAGATATTCTTCCCGGGTGTACCAGCGGTTCATTTTTTTGAGGATATCATTGTTCCCTGACTGCACTGGCAGGTGGAGTACCCGATCAATATTTTTATGTGTTGCCATCACTGCGATCAACTCAGGAGAAAAATCCCACGGATTGGAAGAAATGAAGGATACTTTCTTGAACTGAGGCATCGAGGCGATACTTTCCAAGAGATACGGAAAAAGCGTAGGGATACGGTGACGATTCAAGTGTTTAACCATAATCGGCTTGACTGCCCGGCCATCTGGCAGAATATACGACTCCCCCTCCTTGATTTTCTCCTGCAAAAAATCAGCCCCATACGAATTGACATTTTGTCCCAAGAGTACCACCTCTTCATAACCTTCTCTCATAATATACTGTGCTTCCTCTATAATTTCCGCAAAAGAGCGCGAACGTTCCCGGCCACGCGAAAAAGGCACGATACAAAAAGCGCAGTAATTATTGCAGCCGTTAGAAATGATAAGCGAGGCTGACTTACCTTTCAATCGCACCGGCGTGTGTTCGAAACCCACGTCTTCCAAGGGTAGAAATTCCGCATCCGGCAAACGGCTGGTTAAACGTTTCATCATCTTACCTGATGGTTCACGCGCTGCCGCTCCTACGACGCAGCCCGTCACCACGATGCGCGGCGACTTTTCTCCCAGCCGTTCCCGCAAACTCTTCACCAAACCATAAATTTTTTCCTCCGCCTTATCGCGGATAACGCAGGTATTGAGAACCAGAACATCCGCCTCCTCGAGAGTAACGGCCGAAATAAAACCACGCGAGCGATAAAAGCTCTCGATCCGTTCTGAATCAGCCACATTCTGCTGACAACCGAATGTTTTGATGAAAAATTTTTCTGCCATAGACATTCGGCTATAGTATGCCATTTTCCGCTATTTATCAAGCATCGTTTGGCCGGTGGGCGCAAGAACGACGGGGATATCCTCAAATGAAAGCTCGTGATTCTTAGCAGTAACAGTCATTTTTACCATGAGACCATGCATCGTTGCTACATCGTGATACTGGTCGAAAATGAGATTACCCAAAGAATAGTAAATAGTCTTGCCGGCATACACTTCTTTTTCCTCCACTACGTGCGGATGAGAGCCGATAATAACATCGACTCCAGCCTCGATAAACTGGTGCGCCAGGTCTTTGATAGATGGCAAAGCGGGGACATACTCTTTCCCCCAATGGGTATACAAAACGACGACGTCCGCTTTGGCTCGCGCCTGTTTGATATCTGCGAACGCTTTCTCTTTACCCTCTAGAATAAACTGGTTGTAATTGACGAACGCCATTTTGTGACCAGACCATTCTTTATAGAGTACCCGTTCGTCCCCCGCAAGCGGTGAGCCAAAATATTCCACCCCCGCCGCCTCAAGATATTTTTTGGTCTGCAGAGCCCCCTCGTTATGAAAATTCAGAATATGATTATTGCCCAAGTTCACGATATCGATATGTTCTTTTTTCAACAACTGCGCCGTCTCTGGCGGAAAAGTAAAAACGTAGTTCTTGGCCTCACCCATAATACTATGGACACTCACCGAAATATTATCGGTAATTGGTCCTTCCAAATTAGCTACTACGACATCAGCGCCACTCAACAATTCTCGTAACGGCGCAAACAAGAAATCTTCTCCCCGTTCTGCGCGCGCGATGCGAATAGAACGATCGAACATCATATCCCCACCAAAAATAATCGTCACCCCGCTATCACTCTCTTTTCTTTCTCCCCCAAAAGGGCGTTCCTCTGCTGAAATAAAAGGGAGATAGCCGCTAATATAACTGGTAACGTCTTTGTCGGGGCCACCGAAGTCAGTTGAATCCTTTCTTTCTATCAGATGAAAACTAGGCGGCGTATTGCTACCCTTCAAGTAACCAGCCAGTAGAGCGATACAAGAACGGCAATCATTATTGAGGTAATCAAACTTACTGTCTGTCAGGTTTTGCAAGACAGCGATGCTCTCTCGATCTTGAGACTGAGCTGTCGTGTGCGTCGCATGATGTGAAAAATCGCTACTCACTACAAGTAGGGTTTTTCCTGGGTCAGGTACACTTTGTGCCAGAATGTCTCCAAGCTGTTCAAAGTCCGCATAATTGTAGTTGTTTTTTAATATCAGTGGTACAACCTTTGCCTGAGGAAAATAATGTCTGATAAATGGAATTTCCGTGTAGATTCCGTGCTCACTAAGAAAAGGATTTTTGTTATTAGCTATTTCTTTGTGCTCTTGAGTCAGACTGGCTATGTAAGTTTTATCTGCTGTTATATCTCCGAACAACGCCTCCCAAGGAGCATCCGTCGTAAAGGCCAAAACATCCTCTGGAAAAGAAGTTTGGAAATGATCGGGACTCACGAGGATGATGCGTGTTATATCGTCACGAGCCACAGCTCTATAGGAGCGAGCAATGAGCGGTGCTGCGAGTAAATGATGTGAAGTTATAACTGCACGTGCGGCGGTTCCTTGGGGAAAGGTTTTTTCTACCATATCAAAGGCCTCCTGATAAACTGTTTGGTTTCGATAAAGCGTAGTCAAGAAACTAACGCGTCCAGTGTTTGAAATTACTATATGCTCACCCCCCTTCGTATAGGTAATAAGAACGAATGCTGCGACTACCATGACGAAAAGAGCTACGGCGAACCAATAGCTCTTTCGTTTCAGAAAAGACACATGCAGAGTGAGCATGATGCTTACTTCAAACGTTCAGCCCAGACCGGTGACTGTGGAAAGGTCATGGCATCGCCACCTTCAGCGGCTAAATTTTTCTTTTCATATATAGCACTCCTCCAGTTACCATCAGTCAGACGCTTACCAAGTGGCCCAGTAAACTCATAGTAATTATAGATCAGACCACGTGTCAGACGAGCACCATTGCTATCTTTGACTGCGACGAACAGTGAATTCGGGATACTATTGGCTTCATAAAGAATTTTTTTAGAGAGGGTGTCAGTATGCACATCAGCAATGAGCGCTGAACGGGCATTATTCTCCAAGCCTACATCTCCAGGGAGAACAGAAAGCACCGAGTCTAATTTACCCGGCTCCCCGCGCAATTGTTCAAACGTATCATCAGAGATAACTTTATTTTCAATTTCTTGGGTCGCTACATCACGAAAAAACCGCAAGGAGGTTAAAAAAGTTTCGTTCCGTCCTTGAAAAGTCTGGTCCAATAAACCTAAATCATTCATTCCTTGATACGTCATTTGCGAAAGCGCGAGTAACCGATCCCAAAATTCCATATTTGCTTCGACGTAGCCTTTTGGAACTGCTGGCTTCTTAGTTGGATCATCGCCTCCGCCCCCCATTTCAGCATAAGATTGTTTGGCATAAAGCAGTGTGTCGTGCTTCAGCTCCGTCCATGATCCCAAGGCAGTATTGGTATCTTTAATACGCCAGGCACCCTCTCTCATAAAGTGCGGGTAGCCTACGAGCTCATTACCTCCCTGAAACAGCGTCTTGAGCGTTCGTGTCCAACCCCAGTAAATATTTTGTGTCCACATCGCTTCAGTCATCTGAGCAAACTTTCCTTTCAATTCATCAAGTTTGGTATGAATATCTGCTCGATTATCTGGCACATTCTGAATAATCCAGTCTTCCAACAGTGGATCGCTTGTTTTGTCGCCAAATGCCGACATGACCATGAGCGCGGTTGGCATACTCGGTAGTTCCATCCCCTGTTCATCACCTTTGGTCAATTGATTCAAGATGAACGCATCAGGTGTAAAACGCTGACCCATAAAACGAAATCCCCGCGTGCTTGCGAGCAATTCCTCTTTAGTAGAACTCGCCACACTATCACCAGCAAGTACACTCGATAAGATAGCGGGGGGGCGATAATTTTTGACTAAACTTTGCGCTCGTTTAATGTCCTCGTTCGTCCAAGAAGCTTTGTCTCCCAACTCTTTAAGTAAATCTCCATACTCATAAATACCTAGATCATCGCTTTCGCCAACAAAAAACGTCGTAGGGATATAGATAGCCTCCCATTCTTTTTTCAGCTGAGCGTCTTGCATAAAGGAAGTAATGGCAAGCGAATCATGTGTCAATTCTGGACTGGCAGCCAAAAAATTCTGGCGGCCAAACCACATCATGGAACGGAAATAAGAACGCAAAAGACTATTCTTGGTATAGTGACTACGTGGCGTATACTGGGTATAATCTTCTTGATAATTTGGATTGGCTGCCAGCTCATATTTTCCAAGTAACGGAGAGGACGTGCTGGCATCTGTGGCTGAAAAAATAAGCTGTAATTCTTGCTCGGCTTGATCAGCAATAACACTATTCATTCCCCCGCGCTCCCTTTTAACGACCGCCAGAGCCGCTTGCAAAGTATCTACTTTGGTGTCGGCTGACGAGTATTGCTTAGCTTCTGATTGCACACTTTCCGTCAAAGCAAACGGCACCATAAAGTAGCCGCTCAAACGCTCATAACTTGCTTGCTCATCACCAGTACTCACTTTCGCACGAGCCATTGCTTGAACAAAAAGTTTTTGTGCAAGACTGCGCACGTGTTCATAAAGCACAGTCTGCTCAGCGTGTTCAAACTCTTTTTCTAATAAACGATGGTAAACATGGAGCATATAGTCTGTAGTGACAAAGGGTGCATTTTCTGGTGCACGATAAAACTCACCATAGGAACCACCAATATTATGATACACTCCCGTCCAATCATCCGTACGACTATTTTCTGTATTAGGATCTGCAGCAAACTGCAGATCATGCACCGGTGCCACAAAAAAGTTTTTATCCGCTAAAGATCGTTTCTGTGCTTCGGAAAAAGTATAGGGTACTGTTTGCGTACCGTAGTCTTTCTGAGGCTCCAATGGGTGCTCGAAGTTTTTCAAATTCTTCAGCTCATCCACCCCTACTTTGACATCGGGCACAGCGGGCGTGAATTGGGACAGCTCCAATGTATACGGCGCAAAAGAAAAATGCTCACGCACTGACCCTACGACCGTATCAACCGATTTCTCCGCAATCTGTGATAGTTGTTTAGTAACTGGTGTTTCTTTCAACTCAAATGATCGCCACACCCCAATCATCCCCAGGGCAACAAACAAACCAATACCCGCTCCAGCTAACCACTGTTTTGTATGTGTCATATAAATATCTAACAACTTAGGCTCTACTGCCTTCACTATACCACAAATTCTTCTATTATCTTCCACTGACTGACTATCTTTTCTCCACAATGAGCTGGCCACAAGCAGCAGCGATGTCGTCCCCCATAGTCCGGCGCCGAGTGACCGTCACCCCCGCTTCGCTCAATATATGTTCAAACCGAGCAAAATCGCCTGGCAAACTGTCGCGATAGACACTACCGGTGAAGTTGTACGGGATAAGATTGATACGAACCTTACCTACTTTCTGAGCGAAAGCGACCAATGCTTGGGCGTGTGTTTCGGTGTCATTCACTTTAGAAAGCATGACGTATTCAAAAGTGAGGTGCCGTCGCCGACTATCGAATTTTTCAAAATAAGCTTTGGTCCATGCTGTAAGATCCCCCAAAAAACCCGGGAAAGAACTCGGCATCATCGACTCCCGTGTCTTCGGGTCTGCACTATGAAGCGACACTGCCAATCTCACCGCCGGCCAGGTTGGATCATCAAGCAGTTTGCGGAGCATCGGAAGAAGACCGACAGTCGAAACCGTGATGCGGGTCATACCGATGTCGGTATATTTCAGGAGGGTGAGAATAGCCTCTTTCACCCGCTCATAATTCGCCAACGGTTCACCCATACCCATAAAAACGATATTGCTGATCCGCTCCGATAGCTCTGGTCGCTTATTCAAAAAAATCTGCCAAAAACGCACCTGATCAACGATTTCGTCCGCAGTCAAATTACGGGTAAATCCCATTGTCCCAGTAGCACAAAAGGTGCAAGCCATGGCACAACCAACCTGCGACGATACGCAAACGGTAAACTGTCCCCGCGCATTTTTCATGAGCACTGTTTCCACCCGTTTTTTATCAGCCGTTTCTACTACCGCTTTAAAAGTATCTTTCTTAATACTTTCAAATACCTGCACTTCCGTTACGGCCAACCACGGAATCTCTGCATCGAGAGTCTCACGCATGGCGAGCGGCATACTGGAAATATCAGAAAAACCGTGAAAAACTGCTGAAAACAAAGCTTCCTCCATCTGTCTGAGACGAAAAGCCGGCACGGCGCCGAAAAGCTCGCAGAATTGTTCTTTGCGGGAGAGTGGTATCATAACTGACATACTGTAACCCATTTCCGAGAAAGAGTCAACCGTCAAAATCTACCAAGGCCTTAATCCAGATTCTTGCCAGTCAGTTCTGCTGCCCTTAAGGCTTTGTACCGAAGATATCTTTTCCCAAAATCAAATCCTGTTCATGCACACGGGTGCGCTCTTTAAGGCGGTCTACCACATCCTGAAAGTTTTTTTCCTGAAAAGTCGTTTCTGTGAAATTTTTTTGCAAAAATTCTGCTTTCTGTTGATCACTCCACTGGTACTGATAGAGGTTGTGATACCAGGAGTAACCGCCATAGGCAGTAACCATCAAAAATCCAAAGAAAAACAGTATCTTATAGTGGCGGTACCAAAAAAACAAGATCTTCTTCGACGAGAAGTGTTTGAGAATTTTCTCCAAAAAAGAAATTTTTTGCATAGGACTTATTATTTTTCCAAATACACCGCCGTATCAAATGAAGCTTCAAGGTTCCCTATGATTGGTGGCGCTACCGGGGCTCCTTCCGTTATTGGTTGATCGGCTGGCTTATCAGGACTGAGGGGGGTGGGATTATCACTAGGGGTGATGAGAAAAGGATTTCTTCCTGAACCTGCTGTCGACGGCGTTGACACTGCGTCTCCACGATCCTTCATACTGACTCCCACTACATCCAAAGCATACGGAAGCGTTTCCATTTTATGAAGAAAATTAACAATATTGCCATAGCTCCCTCGTACCACAATATTGAGTCGTAGATAGCGATCATACGGTAAAGTGTCAACAATAGAAGTAGTGTTAGCAGCCTTACCCACCGGGCTACTACTCGCTGATTTTTTCATCATGGGAAGCGATTTGATAACACTCTTTTCCTGAATAACTGTTCCGTCTTTTGACTGGATAGTAATTTCCACCCCAGTATTTCTCGTTAAGGATTCAAGTGTCTTAATGAAATCTATAATATGTTCCTCATTGAGAAGTACCTTGAGAGTATCTTCATTGGCTCTAATATTTTCAAACTGTGCCTGTAGTTCTGGCAACTTGCCAATCTGCCGTTCCCGATTTTGGCGCAGCACGGAAAGCTGTTGTATCTCATCAGCCTTCTCGGTAACGAAGCTGTCAAAAGGCAAAATGCCAAACCAGAAAAGTAACCCCATTCCAAGGAGAAGAGAGAATGTCACCACGAGCGGCAAGGATTTTTTTACAGGAAGAATTTTCATAGATCATTTTTTTGTAAACATGCCTGCTTCACCTGAAATTCAATTTGAAAATCAATGTTTTCTTGGGAAAAAAGATTAGAGAGAGGGATATTAACCTCAGTTATACATTCTGCGTTTTTCATTTTTTCATCCAAAAGGAGGAGGTCTTCTCGTTTAGCTGCTATACCAGATAAAGAAACGGAATATTCCTTCGTCGAAAGCGTGCTGACTGTTATCCCCGGCGGCAAAAGCTCATTTAATAACCTAAATACTTGGGTAAAGTGCAAATGCGAACGCTCAATCTTGCCAATAATAGAGGTGGTTTCATTGATACTATGGAACGTATCTTGATAACCATTCAATTTCTCGTTCTGTATGGAGACTATCTCATCACGAGGAACTTCCAAAGATTGCGCACTCTGAAATTGGAAATCCAAAAAAAGGTACATCCCAATCGAGAGCGTCAAATAAAATATTTCTAGTAGAAATAACAAAAATAACTGCCACAACAAAAAACGCGAGCGCAGGCGATTTTGAGTTATTTTTTTCTCCTCCTCTGGGAGAAGGTTAAGCAAAATCTTCATATTCATCCAAACCCCTTAAGGCGAGACCAATAGCTGTCGAATACTGTACCGAATGTTGTCGATCGATGAGTGGAATCTCACGACCCAAATGAACATTGACCCATGGGTTGCCGAATTCTACTGGCCGGCCTAAACGCCTAGCCAAATAAGGCAACAGCCCATTCATATTTGACCCACCGCCACAGAGGACGACAGCATCAACCACACTAGAATAGCGCAGATTATTCAAATAAAAATCAATCGATTTCTCAATCTCCACAGCCATATTTTCCAATACTGGTTCGGCTGCCTTGAATACCGGACTCTTCAGTGCCATTGATCCCAACCCTTGTTTAATTTTCAAATTTTCCGCCTCATCAAAGGATATCTGCAATGATTTTGATATCGCATCCGTAATCATTTGAGAGGATAGTGGGACGCTCGACGTAAAACATGGCGTATTACCAATGGTAACCAAGAAGCTCGTACGCCGGTCACCTATATCAACGATAAGAGTAGTGGTTTGTTCATTTTTTTCCGAAAGAAGACTTCTAGCCTGAGCAATAGACTCAGTCTCCAGGCCAATAACTTCCAAGCCAGCGCTCTCTAATACAGCCTGAAACTGATCGACAACACTCCGAGTAACCGCTACCACTAGCACACTCATCTTGCCTTTCTCTTGAGCCAGGTTAAGATCGAGGATCTGCCAGTCATAATATACTTGGTCCAAAGTAAGAGGAATGTTAGCCTCTATCTCCCACTTGATAGCTTCCCTCACTTCTTCTGCTGCCATCTTCGGCAGCGTAACGATGCGCAAAAAAGCCTTGGTCTCAGGAAGTGAGCATATTACTTGACGGGTTCTTATTTTTTTCGGACCAGCTTTAGCAAGCAGATCCAACACTGCATTCTTAACCGCTAGAGCATCCATAATTTCGCCATCGACCACGCTCCCCAAAGCAAGTGGCACTGAGCCAAAACTCAAAACTGAATCATGCGTTCCGGTTCGGTTAAGCCAGACGCTTTTTATGGAGAGATCACTCAAATCAAGTCCGAAAGAACTTGGGAAAAGATCGAAAAATTTTTTATGCAAGATGCCCATAACACTTTTTGTGTCGACTTTTTGTTTTTACTGCCCTTCAATAATAGCACGGAACGGCGTAAAGAATACTGCGTCGCTTCCTATTTTTCTTCCCACAAATCCATTTCGTACTTGGTACCAGTAGGAAAATACGGTGGCGGATAATACAAGAGATCATTATCATAATAAATATTACGGGTGGTATATCCCGTTCCATCTGTCCAAGCAAAACCATACCGTAGGTTGGTCGCAATTGCTCCGTTGATAGTGATAGTTGCCTTGACGTCAGGCGCTAGCGCCTTGTCGAGATAGTGTTCCCGTCCCACTCTCCCCTGCTGCGCCAAAAGCGCCCCATCAATATGCAACACGTTGTTACTAGCCCAGCCAATCTCAATATTATTTTGACCAATAATGCCAATGATGTCGCGTCCATCAGTGTTCGTATAGAGAATATCCTTGAGAATATAGACTGAGGGAGCTGCTCCACCCAAAAGATTAGCAGCCACGACCGTCACTTTCTTCGCGTTCACTGTCCCCTCTACCCAAGCGTTCCCTTCTACGAAGATCACCCCATTATCAGGAATAGTGTAGTTCGTCGGGGAACAAGTACCAGAACATGTAGCGCAAGTGCCGCCCCCAGCATTCTTATCATATTTCGTAATCGAATAACCCGTGGTTATGGTGTTAATCTTACAGACGTCAAATGTCCCGTTATTCTTTAAAATAATCTGCCGGCCAGCAACGCTGGTACCAGAGGGAAGGTAATAAGTGCCCGAAGCCTGAGCCGTTGTTTTCATCAGACTCAAATCGCCGAGTACCCCACTGAAATCAACGGTCGGCACCGGAAAGGATCGCCCTGCTCCAAATATATCCATCCGGGCAGGCACAGTCGCCGGAGGAGCCTCGCCTGCTCGAAAAGTATCATTCACTCCTGACGCTGGAGGGGCATTAACATGAGTATGTACGCCAAATTCATTCGCACCAGAGTGGTCAGGGTCGTCAAAGCTCGCTACGGAACTTGAAATAACATTATGAGCAAAGCCATCGAAACGAATCCCCTGATTCGACTGGATCTTGCCATATATTTCTGTGCCAACGCCAAAGCGGATAAAAGCATTAGCGAGCACGGCGTTTTCACTCCACGATGGCCGACGAAAACGCACAACGATTCTTCGTGTGTCGTTTGGGTAACGGTAGGTCCACCCAGTGGCTGTTACTACCACAATAGTCGAACCAGTGCTTGGTGGTGTTACTGTCAAACGATACTTTCCTATCGGCGAGCCGCCTGGATCTTTGTACTCCACCTCATAAGGAGTAGCCACGCCATAAGGACTGCCAGTAGTCCAAAACGTTGCTACCTGGGCAGCCGTTCTTCCTTCAACCTGATGAGCCAAATACCAACGATAGAAATGGATGCCCGAATCAGCAATTTGAAAAGCCTGCTCCCGAGCCTGAACCCGAAGCGAATACTTCGTCTGTGTCACAATAAAACCGATCACCGCCATCAAGACGATAAGTACTGCCGTCATAATGACCAGCCCAAAAGCTAGGATCGCGCCCTTCAAAGATGAAGTGTATTTCTTTCTCATAAATTCTCCAGGTTGCGCAGATCAGCGAACGATTCAATGTTCACATTGTTTGGAGCGTGAACCGGGTCAATGTTGACTAAGAGGTGTACCCTGATGAGCCGGACATTTTGGACAGTAACCGGAGTAGCAAGCGGATTGTTGACCGTATCCCCAGGATAGTCATTGTTATAATAATAAAATACCGGATCCGTATTGAGATTCACAACATAATTAGTTATCACTGATACCGTATCGTCTCCCGCCGGATACGTCACTGGCGTGGTGGCAAGCGGATTAGCGATACCCACCTTTAATTGATCCGTCGTCAAATCCAAAAAATAATGCACTCGTTCAGTCACGCCATCCTTATCGATATCGAGATATACTTTCAAATCAAAATTTGACCCAGATTCAATGGGGAAATCACCGTCATCACCTTGCCTTATACTCCGTAACTGTGAAACAACCTTCTCAGTAGCATGCGAAGCGGCAGCTGAGGCCCTCCCCTCTTCCAAAATAAATTTATTGGTATCCCAAGAGCGCAACAAGAGAAAAGCGAATCCCTGCATACCAATCAAGACGATGGCAATAGAAATGAGCATTTCCACCAAAGTCATTCCTCTGTGAGTATGTTGATACATCATAGATCTTTTAATTCGGTACCAAAGCGACTGCCTTTTTTTGTAGCGTGCCGCTGACGGCCACGGTTAGAGTAGTACTATTAAAACCTGCTGCACTCACTGTTAGTGTATAAGTTCCAGCCGGCAATCCCGGTAATGCAGTTGGAAAGTAGGCCAGTCCATAGGAATCAGATGTCAGCGTAACATCATATCCCAATCCAACGTTCGTGAGATGGACGCTTGCACCAGCAAAGGCTGCTCCGGTGGACTGATTGGTAACCGTCACTTTTACCGAACCGATATTCTCATCCAAAAGAATTGCCGTCACCGGCTGATCAACCCCAGCCACCACATTAAAACCATCAATACTAGTCCCCGCCGGATTTAATTTATAAAGCTCGTACTGAACGCTACTTATCGCCACTTTATACTGACCATAACTTTGATTGGCAAAGGTTTTCTCCCCAGAACCATCTGTCGTTGTGGTTTGGGAAAACCCATAAACGGTCGTCACTGGGGCGGTTGACGGATCAAAACCAAGGATTCTTCCCCCACTGATTTGAAAACTGATATTGGGGATACTGGTACCGAACGGGTCTTTGGTAGCGAGAGTAATATCAGCTGCCTGGTCAGCCACAATCGTTTTGGTGTTCATAGTTCCAGCCACCACAGATGCATGAACATCTATTGGATTATAGGTAGAGGTTGGATAGGCGGGATAGGTGATGGCACCATAGTAGCCATTCTTAGAGACCGTCAACTGATATTTCTCAGTACCAGCAGGAGCCCCCGGCAAAGTAATATTACCAGTGGCATCAGTGTCAGTAGTGATATCGATACTGGACACAGTGTTTACGATGTGCACGGTCGCACCTGCTACTCCCGCACCGGAAGCGTTCAAAATGTTAATCGACAAAACACCACCACCCCCTAATGTTTCAATACCGTTCGGAGAAATATTGCCGAAAACCACTATCGTTTGATCTGTCCCCTCATTCCCCCAAGACACCTTTACCCGAACACGCTTGTAGTCTGTCGGTATAGCATCAGCCGGGGTTACACCATCGAAAGCGTCATCCACATATTGCACAAACGTATGCACGCTATACTGGGTCGTGTTGACGCTGACGGTTTCATCCTCTAACAAGTCGCCACCAGGAATTCCGTACACCCAAGCGCTGCCATTCCAGTGTTTCGTTCCGATACTATCATAGATAATGCTCCGAATGATTTCCATTTTCTGATTAGCCAAGGCCGTGGCTCCCAAACGATTCTTGGAGTCAATAATCATATGTGATCCTACAACATACACCTGAAAGAACGTCACGGAAATGATAGAGAAAAGGAACAAAAAAACCATCGCCTCAATCAGTGTGAAGCCCTTACGACTGAAACTTTGTTGTGGAGCACTTAAAAGATTCATGGGCGCTCCTTATTTTATATTATCAAGCACAGAATACATCGGTTGGAGCATTGCTACAGCAAAAAACCCTACTCCGCCACCGATCAAAAGCATCAGGATTGGCTCGATAATCGAAGACATATTTTTCGTGATCTGCGAAACTTCCTCTTCATAAAACTCTGCCAGACGCTGCAGTACAACTTCTGTCTTCCCCGTTTCTTCCCCCACTTCAATAATCTGTGGCACCAAGACCGGAAAAATATTGGGATAACGGCCGATAACCACGCTCAAATTGACTCCTTTTTGGATTTCTACGATGGCCTCGGCCAGGGCAACGCGATAATACACATTGGAAAGCGTCTTAGAAACGATAGTCAAAGCATTAATCACCGACACGCCGCTTTTCAGAAGAGAGCTGTGGATGCGAGCAAAACGAGCGCAGTTCACTTTGATAATAATGCCCCCGACGATAGGCATATGGAGAAAAACAAAATCAAAGAAGCGTTTCCCAGCAGCCGTGCTCCAAAACATTTTTACGGCAACAATAACTATTACCACAATGATAATACTAACTAACCAGTGCTGAATCAAAAAGTCGCTGAAGGCCATAATGACTTGCGTGGTAGCTGGCAACGGCACATCCATATCTTTAAAAACCCCTGTTATCTTAGGCAGAATATACGTGAGCATCAGAATACCAATTCCAATCATCGCCACCACGATCACCGCCGGATAGATGAGTGCGCCCCGCACCTTGGAAAGCAGATCGTTTTCCTTTTCCAACTGGAGGGCTAAAATTTCCAAAACTTCCTCGAGACTGCCCCCCACTTCTCCGACGTACACCATGCTAACAAAAAGCTCGTTGAAAATCGTTGGGTACTTTGCTAACCCTTCAGAAAGCGTCTTGCCGGCCTGCAAATCATCGTTGACGCTATCAAGAATCTTTTTAAAAGTCTTATTTTGGGTCTGGATGCTCAGGTTATGGATGGCTCGTGATACAGTCAACCCAGAAGAAACCATCACTGCCAGGTTGCGAGTGAAGGTCATCTTTTCCTTCAGCGGCACTGAGCGGAAGCGATCGAAAAATTTAATTTGAATGTTAGAAGCAACGGCTTCCTCTTTATGCGAGGTCAGGATTAACCCTTGAGCACGCAAATCGGCCGCCAGATCTTTTTCATTCTTGGCTTCTAACTCTCCTCCCGAAGTCTCGCCGGTGACAGAATTTTTCGCCGTATAGAAAAATTTTGGCATAGTATTGCCTGTTTTATTTTGGTCTTATTGTTATTACCAAACGAAGCGAGTGAAACAAAAGTGTATTTTTGTTTTCGAGCGAGTGCTGGTAAAATCAGGTGAATACCTGTTATTATTATATCATAGAAAATGAAAAAGTACTTGCAATAGAGTGTACTTTTTATAAAGAAAAAGGCCACCTTTATACAAAAATGAATAGCTCCATCCAAAAAACCTTTTTCATACGCCCAGCCGTTCTTTGAATTCCTGAAACACCAGTGGGCCGCGCGGCTCGGGAAGGAAAATAAGAGCCGTATCAGTAGCTTCGATCAGACTGCCCTCACGCCTCGTCTCGGGATTGCGAGCAATCTTCCGTTTCTGCCACGATGAGAGCCATTGTTCCAGATGAAAGAAATCAAAAACATACTCAAGTCTGGTTTGCACCCATTCTACCCCAATGCTTTCTTGCACTAGCCATAAACTCGGCAATGTGGTCAAAAAAAATTGCGGCTTATAGTGTCGAATCCAGATATTTCTGGCCTCAAACTTCTGAAACCAGTCAAAAGAAATGAGCGGGATGAGAAAACGATACTCGTTGGCCGAAAAAAGATCTTTGGTGGAAATTTCTAAATTATCATCGGTTACAAAGTAGTTGAGGCAGGCCCGATTGTTCACCTTCTCACCGTGCCGCCGTTTGCCGATGCACTGCAGAAAAAATGTCAGGAGTGTCCGTCCTAACCATATCTTGCCCGAACGTAAAACCACAAACATATCCCAATCACTCCCCACGCTACCGTGCTTCATCGACAGACTGCCGGTCGCCCCGAGCATCCGTACGTAGGGCACATAGGCAATCAGCCGAGCCAGCCTCTTCATCCGTTTCAGTTTAGCCACCGACAGTTTCTCGCTCTGGATGCGTTCTCGCACCAGATGCCCCCGCCCCGCCAAAAAATAAAACCCATCCCGTTCAAAAACCTTGGCCGTCAATGATCCGTACAAGAGAAAATCGCGCACCTCGCGCAAACCGACTGGTTCAGTTTGCTTCCCATAAACGTCATCATAAGCTACCAAATGCTTCCATACCTCGAAAGCCGTCAACGGAAAATCGAGCACGTCATAGTACGTCACCGTGGCCAGAATATTTTTCCCTAACGAATAGCCCATACGAAAGAATTTCTCATTTTCAATACATCAATCCTAGCATTTTTCCACCCTTCCTCTATCATTGACATTTCACGACGGATTTGCCATAATAACTCTGTCCTTTTCCAATTACCCCCACCAACCGAAAAACTTGGCCTCAAATAAGCCAGAAAGGGAACTATGGATCTGACCACTCTCCTCTGGGCTGCCGGTATTGCAGCCACATTCGTGGCTTGGCCAGTCATCGGCAAGTACTCTGGCGCATCGGGCGCCTGGATTGGCATCATTGTAGTTGCCGGTTCGCTCGTAACCACAGCCATCTTCGGTCTGAAAGAGCTGACTTCGGGACCGATGTTCACGCTGAAGGCCTTGGTGCTGCTGGTAATGGCTGGCTTGCTCAATGGCGCGGCAGTCTACTACTACAGTGTCAAAGCGACCAGCACAGCCATTCCGACTGGGGTGTTCATTGTCACGATGTCGATTATGATGGTGATCTTCGCCCCCATACTCGACTGGCTCCTGAACGGCAATGCACTCTCAATTCGGCAATGTGCCGGCATCGCTGCGGCTGTCGTAGCCATCTACCTCCTGCAAAACTAAAGAGTCACGAGCGCTCGCACCCCGCTTAAAATAGGGTGTTTTTCTTTATCTAAAGACTCATAACTCAAAAAGTGACACACAAGATACATTATTGTTTCGAAAACTCATTTCTTTTTCTTTCCTGATTCGTTTCCGAACAGCCCTGACTCGCTTCATCGAACGGGGAGCTGCCCTGTCGAGACCATCCGTCACGCTCGACCGTTACCGATACGCTCATCACGACTGTTACCGGAAACTGCATGAGAAAGAAAAAGAAAGAGCTTTTCGAAACTGACCATTTCAAACGCTTTGAGGAAATAAAAATCTTGATGCTAAGCAAGGTGCCCTACCGTATCCGGCTCGCGGGCGACTTGGAATCAGTTTTGCATGGTTCTCTCTGTTTCAGAGAGAAAAACTGGTTCCACGTCAACAAAAATCACGCTGGGATTTTTGTGGCACGAGAGTCGGGATCGGTAGGACACCCATTCAAAGAGAGGGGGCGAAAAAGAATCTACAAATACTTGGCCGTGAAACTGCGCTTGCACGATTTCAATTTTTCTGGTGGGCCAGCAAAAATGAGTTCGCCACCTTTTTCTCCCCCCTCTGGCCCCAGTTCCAGCACCCAATCGGCCGAAGAAATGACATCGAGGTTATGTTCCACGACCAGCACAGAATTGCCTTTTTCTACCAGAGCCTCCAGGACTTCAAGCAAGCGCCGCACATCTTCAAAATGTAAACCGATGGTTGGCTCATCGAGAATATACAGCGTCTTCCCCGTTGATTTGCGCGCCAATTCAGTGGCAAGCTTGATACGCTGAGCCTCGCCGCCGGACAGATTGGTAGCACTTTGTCCCAAAACAAGATAACCCAAACCTACTTCTTCGAGCACTCGCAATTTTTCCTCGATGAGCGGTTGATCCAAAAAGAAACACCGCGCTTCTGCCACGGTCATCCGCAGAATACCAGCGATATTCTCTCCGTGATACTCAATAGAGAGCGTTTTTGCATTGTAACGGGTTCCCTGGCAGACTTCACAGGGCACATAGACATCGGGCAAAAGATACATTTCAATCTTCTTCAATCCGCCACCCTGGCAGGCCTCGCACCGTCCCCCTCGCATATTGAACGAAAAATGGCTAGCAGAATACTTTTCGCGTTCTGCTTCCCCTGTTTCGGCAAACAAATCACGAATCAGGCTGAAAACACCGGTGTAGGTAGCGGCATTAGAACGAGGCGTACGCCCAATGGGATCCTGAGTGACCGCAATCACCTTGTCGATATTGGACAACCCTTCAATTTTTTTGTGTACGCCCGGTACCGCCTTAGCGTGATAGAAATATTTCGACAAAGCGCGTGACAAGATATCGTGTACCAAAGTGGACTTACCCGATCCCGACACCCCCGAAACCGCCACCAATACCCCGAGCGGAATCGTCACATCGACATTTTTCAAATTATGCTCGGTGGCCCCAGTGATAACAATCGCCCCCCTTTTTGGTTTGCGCCGCTCCAACTTATCAGACACTTTTCGTTTACCAGAAAGATATTGGCCAGTCAAAAGTTTTGAATGAATGAGTTTGTCATGTGTCCCAGCAAAAATCACTTCACCCCCCTCAATACCCGCCCCCGGCCCCATATCGATGATGTAGTCTGCGCGCTTCATAATAGCCACATCATGCTCCACGATGACCAATGAATTGTTCGCCGTGCGGAGATCTTCCAAAGCCAAGATGAGCTTTTCGGTATCACGGCTATGCAGTCCAACCGACGGCTCGTCTAAAACATAGATGATTCCCGAGAGGCCAGATTTCATCTGCACCGACAGTCGAATACGCTGCGCTTCCCCACCGGAAAGAGTATCGGCACCTCGCGAGAGTTCCAGATAGCCCAAACCCACTTTTTCGACTGCTGAAAGACGCATCTGCATCTCACGAAAAAGAGGTTCAATCATGCTTTTTTCTCCGACGTGAAGCAGCTCCTCTTTCAATGATTTCAGTAGAGTCAAAAACTGTTCAACGCTCATCTTGACCAAATCATTGATCGAACGGCTTCCCACTAACACGGCCAAACTGGCTTGCTTGAGACGCTTGCCTAGACAGGCCGGACACATTTTGACCAACATGTAGGCCTCGATTTCCGCCCGCAGGTGGTCAGACTTCGTTTCACGATACTTGCGCTCCAAGAGCACGATTACCCCAGGAAAATGTTCTTTGGCTTCTCCTGGCTCGCCGAAAAGGATGATATCGAATTGTTTCGGGGAAAGTTTCTTGAGCGGTACATCCAAAGAAAAACGCTGACGCTTGGCACACTCCCGCAACAACTGCATCGGCCCATTGCCTGACTGGCGATCGCTGTTCATTTTGCTCCACGGCCGAATAGCCCCTTCAGAGAGCGACAGGTTTTTGTTTGGAATGACGAGCGTTGGTGCAAATTCAAGTGTCACCCCTAAACCAGAACATTTCTCACACGCTCCCTCCGGGCTGTTGAAAGAAAAGTGGCTAGGGGTGAATTCCGGCAAGAAAATATCACATTCCTCGCAGCGGAACTCTTCGTTGTAAATATGCTCCTCGCCCGTACCGTTGATACGCAAAGTGAACGTTCCCTGACCAACCCGGAAAGCCGTCTGGACACTATCTAAAATGCGTTCTTTATCTGGCCGTTGGCGCGAGAGCACCAAACGATCGATGACCACCGCGAGTGAAGACGTTTCGGTCGATGAAGCAGCCGAAAGCGCGAGAGCAATAGCCGAAAGCTCACCATGAAAAAGCACCCGCACATAGCCCCAAGTGTTAATGAGGTTGAGCGCTTCTTTTTCCGTCTTTCCCTGAAGCAGTGGGCTTTCGGTCAGAAACACGAGAGGAGTACTATCAGGCAAGAGAAGAATTTCGCTCAAAATCTCACGTACGCTCTTGCGCGTCAAGATCTTGCTACAGGTCGGGCAATGTGGCACGCCCATCTTGGCAAAAAGCACGCGCAGATAGTCATAGACTTCTGTCATCGTCCCCACGGTCGACCGCGGACTACGTGACACGCTTTTCTGATCGATAGAGATAGCTGGGCTCAGATTGTGAATCGCATCGACATCCGGCTTTTCAAAGCCGTCCAAAAAATTACGCGCATAAGAAGAAAGTGATTCAACATAACGTCGATTGGCCTCAGCAAACAAGGTATCAAAAGCCAGCGATGATTTCCCTGACCCGGAAAGGCCAGTAATAACTACCAACGCATTCCGGGGGATATCGACATCCACGTTTTTGAGATTGTTGACCCGTGCCCCTCTGATTTCAATAACCGGTTTTTTCCCTGGCATACACGAGAGGATTACTCACGCAAAAAAGTATACGAACGTTTCCCATCATACACTCATTTTGAGAGAGTGTAAAGACTGCGGGTTATCCACCGAGAAACTCCTTGTTGCGACGCTTGCGGTGAAAAGAAATAGCAAAGCGATGTGCTTCATTATTGGCTAGCAAAACCTCCTTTTCAAAGCGCTTGATGAGGACGACAGATCCGATGAGACGTTCGGGCTCATGTTTTTTGTTCTTCACCACCCCGATGAGCGCAATTGTGATCCCTGCTTCCCCCAAAGTTTTTTCCGCGGCTCTAAGCTGGAGAAGCGCCCCATCTACCACGATGATTTCCGGCAACCGCCACTCACTATGTCTGAGCCGACGTCGCAGTATCTCCGCCAAGGCTGTCAAATCATTACCATTATGTTCTCCGCGCAGAATAAACTTCCGATAGGCATCTTTATTTGGCCGACCACTTTGTACGACCGTCATCACTCCGACACTATTCTCCCCCAGCAGATGGGCGACGTCGTAAGCTTCGATACGGTGAGTCTCATACTTGCCCAGATCATCTTTGATGAGCGCCATATCTTGAATATGAGCTAACCCAAAAAGTGTTCTTTTTATTTCCCCTGATCGTTCAAACTCCTGTTCATTGGCAGCTACTTTCATTTCCCGCTCTAATTTTTTCACCAAGGCGCTTTTCCGACCTTCAAAAAACAAACGAATATGGTTAACAGTACGCCCATATGTTTTGACTGTCACTGCCCCCCCACACACGCCCGGACACAGACCGATTTGCGCCGAAAAGCAAGGCTTAGCTTTCCCCCGCTGCGCTCCTGAAAGTTCTTCGAAGGGCACACACTTGTCGCGATAAGGAAAGAGTTTGCGGACAATCTTCATCGCCTCACGCAGTGCCCCGCCGGAAGGGAAGGGGCCAAAGAGATATTTCACTGGCTCTATAAATTTCTTTTGCTCGATATCGCGCCCCCGCACCACCAGTACCCTAGGAAACCGTTCATCGGTGATAACTACGTGATTATAGCTTTTATCGTCTTTTAAGTCCGTATTATACGGCGGGAGATATTGCTTAACCAGGCGCGCTTCGAGGATGAGCGCCTCCAAAACCGAATCAGTTTTCCGGTAGGATATTGCCGCCACCTTTGCGAGCATCAAAACAATCTTCGGCCCACGGGTTTCACTTATATCCTGAGTGAAGTAGCTTTTTACGCGATCATGTAGCGACGTAGCCTTGCCTATATAAAGTATTTCATCATCGACACCCAAGAAAAAATACACTCCCGGTACTTCTGGCAAGGTGTTTTTCTTATGAAACGCCGGGAGCGTCACTTTTTTCTCCCACAGTTCGGCCATAGACAAAGTCACAGTCACTCTATTCAAGCAGTTTGCGAGCGGAAAATCAACCCAAAGACTTCTTTTTTCATTACTAGTGCGAGATTGACTTTTATGGTATTTTAGAGTATAATGGATTATTATTATATCGTATCAACCTTAATTCACCCCTCAATGAGGACACCCGCATAAAACAAGAATTATCTTTCTCTAACAATACACCATTCTTCCTGGCTACTTCAAATGCTGAGCGATATCCAAGGATTTTCCTTGGTTTTTTGTTGATCAGATTGACTGCCTGATCAATCTCTTGCTGACTGACTTCTCTGAAGTCAGTCCCTTTCGGAAAGTATCTTCGCAGCATCTTGTTCCCATTCTCTACTCCTCCTTTCTGCCAGGAAGAGTAAGGATCACAGAAAAAGGTAGCCATTCCTAGTTTTCCATGTCGTTTGTTCTCGATACCATTATCAAAGGTGATGCTTTTGATGTTGAGATTCTTTTCCATACGCTGTATTTTTCTCGTATTCTCCTCTGGAGACAGTGAGAACAGTTTTCTGACTGAGAGATAGCGACTCTTTCGTTCTAAAAGCACGCTCATCCCTCCTCTCCCTCCTTTTCTTGATACCACGGTATCTCCCTCGAAGTGGCCGTATCTGGTCCGGTTCTCTGCCCCCAGAGGGCGTTTCTGAAAGGAAACACGATCTGGGATCATCACTCGTGCTGATTTCTTCACCCGCTTCTTTTTCCGGTACCGCTTTGAATAGAGATACCGACAATATACCTGCCCTCTCGCACTGTAGAGCCACTCATAGATGGCTGTTTTTGATGCGTAGAAGGGAGTCTTCTCCCTTCTCATACATCCGGATATCTCATCTGGGTTCCAGTGTTTCTGCAATCTGGTCACAATGTAGTCTCTCAGACGATCATCCTCATTGATCTTCTTCCACTGATACTTGGCCATTCTCTTCCGTACCCGAGCTTTAGCATCGGCTTTCAGAGAGTCATAGACTCCATGCGTACTGTTTTCCCGTACTTCGTACGAGATGGCATTGGGACTGCGTCCCAAGGCCGTACCTATCTTTCGAAGAGAGTATCCTTTCTGCAAGAGGATGGCTATCTCTAAACGCTCTACTCGCTTCAATTTTTCTTTCTTTTTCATAGATCCACTCTAGCAGAGTGTCCTCATTCAGAACGGAATGAACGTCGATCTTTCACAATTTAACCCGCAGCTTTTCTAACCTTGGGAGACTCCATGACCATACGGGAAGAAACCCCGGAAACCCGGATGACCCGGGAAGTAAAAGACCTCTACCTTGCGAGGATGGGCGATCATCCCGCCCTAAGCGACGAGGTGTTCGGAGAGGTCTTCGCAACGGTCGCGCGCAAGCACGGCCACATGTACCACAGAGGCAAGGCTGTACTGAACGACCAGGAACGTGCTGATCGCCGTGTGTACATCCTGTACTTCAGGTTGATACAGAGCCGCCTAGAAGCCGCCATAAAACGTCTGGTGGAAAATGAACGCCGAAACCAAGCGGCAAGAATGACAAGGCACACGACCTTAGGGAGCACTGGTCAGATGAGAGGTGTTGCCACCCCTTCTAAAGACCGAGAGCCGGTTCAGCTGGACCTTCCTCTAGCCATTCCGCCACCACTTGCCTTTCACGCATGGCGGGAAGAATTCCGAGCCAAGCACAGCTAAAATGCTCCACCCCAAACCGAAAACCGCTTACGCCGCAGTACTCTATCAGGTACCGCGGCTTTTTTTGTAAAAAAATTCCCAAAGAAAAAAGGAGGTAACAGAATCGTCACACTCCCTCTAGACCCACAGACGTTTATAACCCACCTACCCTGCCTGCCAGTATTCGAGCAGCTGTTTCGTTCAACCACTGACACACCCTGACATACGCCAGTTCTGGGGTATGCATGTGATAACACAGCTCTTCAAAACTGACCCGACTCCACTCTCTCCCAGTCCCATTCTTCGGCGTAAACACCTTGTACGGGCCAAGGGCATCAACACCAAATTCTTTGCGACCAGTCCTAGTATCATCGGAAGTTAGTCGGCATTCTCCCTGAGAAAGACTGAGTACAGCAGTCGCCGCAACGCCAATGTCTTTCCCAGTGAAAAGTTCCCGCAAAGCATCGGCGATGTTCTTCACATTCTTTGTGAAACGCGCCCGATCTTTCACGATCTCATCAGGAGCAGAAACCAAGCTAAGCATGACCAGAGGTATGCACGATGGCTCTTCCTCGAGCCATTTGGCGTAAGCCCTTCTCACCTCATCCTTCCCTAGAAGTTGGGATTTCCCCAGCTTTCCCTGCATAGTTACTCCCCCTCGCTAAAAATGTTAAACAACAATACTCCACTCTACGATAGATTGTGGATAAAATCAATCCCCGAGTATTGCTCTTTCTATACATTTCTGTTACTATAAAAGCCCTGATGACGTCGTCAGGTATATCTGTCGGAAAAGTACTACCGCACAGAAATGGTTCTTTTTTATAAATGATGCGCGAGCGTAAAAATTCGAGAATTCGTCCTCCTGAAGAAAGAAAGAGAATGTTTTCCTTGGAACCTATTCCCGAATGAGAACGCTTAACAGTTACGAGGTGGCACCGAGATTTGTCCTGAAACAGTATGTTTCCAAGTCACTGGTATAACCATGCTGGTGTGCCGCCTCGTTCTGGCATCGTATCTACGAACTGAGTACTGACCGCATAAGGCGGTTTTTTTGCACAAAATCTCCATGAAAAAACCGCCCTCTTGCGAGGACGGTTTTTCGATTCGAGCGGTAAAAATTACGCGCGAGAAACACCTGTGGCTGCAGGTCCTTTTTCACCATCGACAACTTCGAAAGAGACGACATCGCCTACCTTCAGTTCATCGAAAGTTACGCCGACCAACTCCTTGGAGTGGAAAAACAGATCCTTTACCTCGCCTTCGCGAGAAATGAATCCGAATCCTCTGTCCGTAAGGGTTTTGATAGTTCCGGTCATAGATTTCTTTGGGTTGCTTAATACTGCGCGAAACTCGACTCCGTTCTGCGTGGCTTCTTCAGCACGGATTAAGTATAGCACTCTTCTCTAAAAGAAGCAAGCCCCTGTATGCGTCCACCACCATCTAAGTCCACTCATCGACAATTAAGGTTTTAAATAAGCCTTTTTCCATTATCCATCCCTTACTAACCTCTTCCCACACGAAGTGCTATACTAAAAATGAAAAGCCTTCAGAATGAATGGCGCCAAATTGAGACCCACCTGGATTTACAGGGAAAAAATGTATTTTTTCCGTTACTTCTTTTCACGGGACTCAGTCGTCACTCTGCATTGAGGGCTTTTTGCATTTTATACTTCCTTACTCTCGCCTTTCTTGGCGATTGGCCACCAGACAGGATATTCTCCATTGCGCAAACAGACGAGGTCAAACACTGCCAAGAGAGCAATCCCCCACGGCACGAAACCAAGAAGCGTATCAGAACCAGAGTGTGATTGGCTGTCAATAAGAGAAAAAATCAGCCCAGCCAATTCCAAGAAGAGAAGTAAGATCGCCCAACCATGCCAAGAAGTCGGATAATACACCATGAACCATTTCCCCACAGACACCGGCCGGAACCAATACCGCTCTAAAGATGAAGTAGCGCCTCTCTTTTCGACATCAGCCAAACCACCCACATTCGTGATCTGCAAAAATCCCATCCCCAGTAACGCCTGTCTTGCTTGCTCGGCACGGGCACCGGAATGGCAATAAAGTTCTATCTTGGTGTCTTTGGCTGCATCCTTTAGAAAACCAAGTTTTCCCATTTGGATAAGAGTAAGAGGGAGCGATGCCGCCCCTGAAGCGTGACGTTCCTGATATTCTTCCGGCGTGCGCACATCGATGAGAAGTCCCATAAAATAGTATTCAATATCAAAAAGATGGAGGGTCCTTTTCCCTAAAGAACTTCACGAACATAATCCACGGCCTTTTGTGGCGTGGTCAAAGACTTGATGAGATAGAAATGGGTTTCGAACTGCCCCACGGCTTTGTAAGCATCCTCGTTGTCCAGATTGGACAGCACAATGACCGGAATTTTAGAAAGTTCTTTGTCAACGGAAAGCTCTTTTAACACTTCTACTCCGCCCTTCACCGGCATCTGCAGGTCAAGCAGAATAATATCGGGCTTCTTCTCTCGAATAATCTTCATCCCTTCCTCACCGTTTACAGCCAAGAGTACCGCGAAACCTTCCTGGGTGAACTTGGTATGATAAATCTCTCGCACATTTTCGTCATCGTCGACGATACATACTTTTTTCTTTTCCCACACGTCTGGCCCAGCCATAAAGTTACGATTAAAAAATTACCCTAAAAATTCAGTATCGCGTTCAAAGCGCGCCTGCCACGCGATCATATTGATGAAACAATACAAAAGGAGCGTAATTGTTAACAGTCCAATATGATGATCATGGTTTAGTGCAGCCTGGTCTACCAAAAAATAGGTCATCACAAAAGCCATGAGCGGCAGCACCACATCAACCCAACCATTGCCGGGAGCCTCACTTAAGCGAAAGAATTTTTCCAGAAGTTCCCAGCTAAGTGCCAACCCAAAGGTCACAAAAAAAACATCGAAAGCGGGGAAATCAAATGCGATAGCAACGAGAGCGGTGATAATACCAAACAAAAAGTGGGGCACCGACCACCAATCAAACAGCTTCTTCGGATCAAACAAACGACGTAGGTGGTGACGCTTCCATTGTTTCATAAACTCCTGAGGATAAGTGCTTCTATTCTAGCACATTTTTTCCCGCTTTTATGAAAAACAGTCACGCGCTCATCTCTAGCGTCACTCTTCGTCGCCAATTTCATCGCGACTATTATTTCTCCAACGGTATCGGCAGAGGAGCCGAAGCATCAGGCGTAGTTTGCACCTGACCCTGAAAGGTCGGTACCACTGTTAGTACTACGAGCTGAGCATTAACTGTATGGCAGATATGTCCAGCACTGTGTTCTCCCCACACCGTACTATTCATATAATCAGGGGCGCCAATCTGAGAAGGTGTTGGCAAAGCAAAAGTGGCACACAATTCAAACTCGCCCACTTTCCCAGCCCCCTCGATGCGCTCGAGTGTCACCACGCGATATTCATAGACGGCTCGTGTCTCTGGATCCAGCATCGAAGACGCACAATAACTGTACTGACTCGATTGACTCAGATCTTTAAGATTTTTCGGTAACGCCCCGAGGTCGCGTGCATAATTCTCCACACAGGTGGAAAGCGTCGAAAGGTTTTCGGCTCGCGTCCGATCAAAAGTGCGATTGCGTTCAGTTGTCGGCGATCCGCCAACAACAAAGCCCAAAACCACTCCGACCACAACCAACCCCATCATTCCTTGTCCCAATATTTGGAAAATCCTTTGTGGGATATCGATATGATACTGGATTTTCCGCCGTTCCATGTAGTAGAAACCAAAGATCCAGCAGGCGATAACCAGGATTGTTAGAGCCTTGAGAAAAAAGCGTACTGTGACTTCACCCTGAAGAAGAGTGAAGACCACCGTGATGAGATCCCCTACCATCGTCACAGCCGTCATCAAAAGCACCAGATAGGTCAGCCACTTCGATAGTTTCGATTCCGTCCGTCCTTCATCCTCACGAAATTTGCGAAACCATAGTCGCATGGCAAAATAGTAGAGCGGGAAAGCAATCACCAGGGCAGCGATGGCATAATGAATACTGCTTGTAGCTGCATCCCCACTGTAAAGATAAGTCCTATCAAGCAGATCTGGGAAAGAGATATTAATGACTTCGAAAAAGAGCGTCCCTAGGGCGCTCGCGCTGATGCCGAGCAAGATAAAAGAAAAGAAATTGATAACCACGTCCACGGTGGATGACTTGCGAGACAGCGTCGGGCGATTACCTTCAGTCGGTACTGGCACACCGGTCGCTATGAGTCCAGCCCGATAGCCGACTTCTGCTTCTTCTTCTGTCCAACCTACTGCCAAGAGTTCTTCTCTCACCTCTGCCCTGCCAACCCCGGCTCGGATGCGGCTCCCCACATACTCCGCCATAGTACCCGTTCCCATAAGAAAAATATTAAATGGTTACCTCAATACTCATATAGTATACACCCAAATAAAAACCAGTCTACCAAAGGCTGGTTAATGAAACGTTCTGTTCCTTACCGCCGGAAAGCTCCGACAATCACGATGAGGATAACCGCCCCTAACACGGCCACCGAGAAGCTATACAGGTTGAAACCGGTCACTCCGGTCTGCCCCAGAAGGCTCATGACATAGCCACCAATGACTGCCCCGATGATACCGACGACGACATTGAGCACGATGCCCTGACGAGCGTCCCTCCCCATCAGCATCGAAGCTACCCAGCCGGCCAAACCTCCAAAAATAATCCAAGCGAGAATACCCATATGATTGAAATAACAAAATTATACAACTGGATTGAAATAGTACGCTAAACGCTACTGCTTTTCTAGGGTGATGGAGACGATTTCAGGGATATTGCCGATACGCATGGCTGGACCCCAAGTACCGACACCGTTCGAGGTATAGAGCGTATAGGCGCCCATCGGATACAAGCCGTAGTCAAATCCTTGGTACAGGAGGCGGGTGATGAGACCGAAGGGGTACATTTGACCCTTGTGAGTGTGGCCAGCGAGCTGCAGGTTGATACCGGCCGCGGCAAAGTCACGTATATGGGTCGGGGAATGAAAAAGGAGAATGTTGGGCTGGCCGAGATACTGTGGTTTCAATTTTTCCAGTGTATTAAGCACTACGCTGGTCGGCGTACCACGCTCGGGATAGGACAGGCCGATTACTTTCAACCCCCGCACATCCACGACGGCATCATCTAGGATATGCACCTTAGTTTTTCCCAAAGCGGAGAAAACCTCTTGCAAGCCCAAATAGGTTTCGTGATTGCCGGTGATGAAATAGGCGCCCAACGGTGCTTCTATCTCATCGAGTGGCTCGACCAAGGTATCGAGGTGCCCATCCATCCCATCGAAGAGATCTCCGGTGATGAGTACCATTTCTGGATGTACGCTGTTTGTCTGTGCAATCACTCGAGTAAGCCACGGCGCCCGATAGATAGCCCCCAGGTGAACATCCGTCAACTGCACCACCTTTTTTCCCCGCCATGCCTCTGGCAGTCCCGGGATACGGACGGTAATCTCACGGATACGTGGATGAAAGGCGTTGTAGCTCCCCCACACCGAGACGAGGAAAGCTACTACCGACACTAAAGTCCCCATCACTGCCCGTGGCAGTTCCCAGCCAACAATGTGTGTCACCAAAGAGAGAAGCCATGCCGCGGACAGAAGTAAAATGAGATTGGTCAGCATCCCTAGCCAAAAACCAGAGAGATAATAGTAGAGCCGGGTGAGCGGATTCTCATGCCAATGAATGATGAGCGAGGCGGTGATAAAACTGACACTCAAAAAAATGAGTACCTCAATCAAGGAATTTCTACCTTGAGCAACCACCTCCGGAAAAAAATAAATGATACCCTGATAGAGTACGAAGTGTGCCCCAAAAAGAATGACCAAAGCCACCACGATAAACCCAACCATTTTAATAAGAAAAATCATAATAACGTTTCCTATTCTAACATAAAAAGAAAGAACCAACTGAAAAGTTGGTGCGAAAATTTAGGATTTGGACTTCTTTTTCTGGTGACCGACGTTTTTGATGCCGCGGTTTTTCACTTGTCCTTCCAGCCGATGGGCTTCGTACATTGTCTTCGAGCCCTTCTTGTAGGCGATTTGCTCGGTTACAAGCTTCTTCAGCCCCGGGTCGTTCTCCTTGGCGTTCGGCTCTTTTTTAATAATCATATTGGCACTATTATATGGTTTCACTCTTTCACTCGTAGTCTACTCCCCTTTGCCACCTTTTTCAAACGGCCATCAAAAAGGCTGCGATTGTATGAGGAGGTACAAGGTAGCGAGGTTTTGCACAAGCGCGAGCGGAATACCGAGCAAGAAATACCACTTTCTCGTCTTGTGCCGAAAAGCGAACATCCCGAGGTAGACGCCGATACTCCCGAAGAGAATAGCCATGAAAAAGAGCATCCCTTCTGAAATACGCTCCGCCCCAGCTACCCGCGAGCGCGATTTGTCAAGCAGCATCAAAAGAAATGCTGCCACATTGATAGCAAAATAGAGAAAAACCAGCGGATGATACAACATAAAGATTATTCCAAAATAAGTCGGCGCGCCTTACGCATCACGGCTAATGGATCAGTCTTCCACACGTCCGACACGTCGGCATACAGTTCCAGTTCGTTGCCATCAGGATCGAGGATGTAGAGCGAATGCGTAACATGATGGTCAGTCGCTCCGATGATGGTCACGCCTTTTTCTTTCAGTTCGCGATAGACAGCCTGCAGTGCTTCGGCGCCATCGCCAACTTTAAGGCCGATATGATAGAGCCCTGGTTCAAGAGAGGTTCTGTGTTTCGCTTCACCACCAATCTCTAGAAGCAATAGTTCGTGATGAGTGCGCCCCGAAGAAAAGATGGCGTAACCCGCCCCACGTAACAGCTCGTGAAACCCCAATGTATCACGATAAAAATCCGCCACCTTCTTTATGCTTGTCACATAGAGCACGACGTGCCCCAGTTCTTTTATTTCCATACTTAGCAGTATACCCTATAATAATTCCAACTTCTTCAAACGTGAGCGCACCCCGCCCGGCTGACGGCCGAGCATCGCGGCAATTTCCTTGACCGGCAGATCTTCATCGAAAAGCGCACGCAGTCTTTTTTCCTCCGCCGGTTCCCATGATCGATAGGCGTTGACATACTTTTCCCGCAGCGCATCTACTGACCACACCCCTTTCTGCTCTTCCATCTTTGCTGCTTGTTTCGTTTTCTTTGGTACCTTTTCTTTTTTTACTTTACCACCACAACGCACGATGAAATTCTTTTCCAATTCCCCGAGCCGTTCCTCTCCTAGTTTGAGCCATTCTCTTTCTGCTGAAAGTGCCGCATGACGAAATTCTTTATCTTTGGTCAAAACAATGGGATGCACCTCGAGCGCCCGCTTATTGATACCAAGCAAATAGATTCCCGAGAGTCGGCGCACCCGCGAAAGCGCCACGTAGCCTTGACCATATTCAAACGTCTGCGACAAATCCATCACTGCTGCATCGAGACTCACTCCCTGGCTTTTGTGGATAGTCATCGCCCAGGCCAGTTTGAGCGGCAACTGGGTAATCTTTGCCAACACTTCATCTCCTTCGGCAATATTCCACTCCATCGGTTCGAGAAGAATACGCCGACCATTAGACGTTTCCACCAGCGGATACTGCCGTACATTGTCAAAACCAATAACTGTCCCAAGTGTACCATTGACGTATCCTTGCTGCGGATTATTCTTGGTGAACATCACCACCGCCCCCTCGCGCAATTCCAAACGCTCCGGTGACAGACAGCCGCGTATCAGAGCATCCGTCAAGGTGGCCGGCCCACGAGTAGCCATCAAAAAAACCCGGCTCTTACCTCTGAGCTTTTTTAGTTCCGCGCTGTTGATCGTATCGACGTTTTTGTTATGAGAAAAAAGACGTGTCATATCATCCGGCAGTTCTCCTAGCGAAATGAGGCGCTCGCGGATCACTTCTTCGTGCGTTTCATCGCATTCATTGTGTCTGATAGCAGTGAGGAGACCGAGGAGCACCATATCTTCCTGACGGTACTGCTCCGTCAAGTAACACACCTGGAGATTAAGTAGGTCCCAGGCTTCTGCGTCGAAAGCAAACTCTGCGGTCGTGCCACGAGCGGCTACCGGCGGCAACTGAAAAAAGTCCCCTACCAACACCACCTGTAGTCCACCGAATGGTAACTGTGATTTGCGCACTTTGCGACACACGCGCTCCACCAGAGAAAGAATAGTGCCATCGAGCATCGACACCTCATCAATGATGAGCACCTTGACATTTTGGATACGTTTGGCGGCGTAACGGTTTTCGGCGATGTGTTTGACAGTGTCCGAATCAAGCGTCGACTGTACCCCGATACCACTCCACGAATGGATAGTCATGCCGTTTATATGAGTAGCCGCGATACCAGTCGAGGCCGTGACAGCATAGTCAATCTCGTGCTCACGCAGGTAAGCCGTGTATTGATTGATGGTATGGGTTTTCCCTGAACCAGCCTCCCCAGTCAAGAAAACATTAGTTCCAGTTTTGAGAATAGCCAGCGCTTGTTTTTGAGTCATACCCCCTATCTTACCATTTCTCTTACTCCCACCGCAAAAAAAGAAAAACGGACGAGAACCAATAGGCTATCGTCCGATACATACTGCAAACAGCGCTCACCTTCAGCGATAAATCACCCTGGATCCATCGAAACGCGACGTGAGACCGACCGCGTAGCCCTGGTTGGAAACGATACGGCCAGCCACCTGCATGTCGATACCTGCACGTTTGGCGTGAGCAGAGACGATATCAACATCTTTCTGGTCAACCACGATGAGCGCCCCCTGGCCGCCGTTCCAGGTCTGGTAGCAAGCTGTGGAATCCATACCGCGCCACTCGGCACACTGGCGCATGATGGTGGGCGGCTCGAACAGATTGGGAAGTTCGGCAGTGAGCTCTAAAGGCCGGAGCAAGTCGCCAAGCTTGCTCTCGAAAGCACCACCAGAGAGATGGACCACGAGATGGAGCTTCACCAGCGGTGTGAGTTGCGTATCGAACCAGCCATGCAGGCGATTGATTAGTCGGTCGTACTGCACCGACGGCGTAGCGCACTGTTTGATGGCGTCACTTGCCTTGGGGTTATTCCACCACTCTGAGCCAAATTGCAGCGCCAAGGCTTTGCGCACCGAACTCAGGCCATTAGCGCGGAACATGTCGCGAAACACGATAACCACCTGACCGGGCGCGAGGGTATCGCCGAGAATCATTTTGTCCGGGTGGTACACCCCTGTCATGCAACCGCCCCAATTGAAACGAACGGAAGCACCGGGGTTTTCGGATCCGACGCACACGCCGAGCTCGGCCGTCTCGCCGGTCAAGAGCACATACCCATGCTGATCGGCCAGTTGAGAAAGGCCGAGCATCATCCGCTGGCAATTCTGGTAAGTCTTGGAGTCAACTTCACCCAGGGTGCCGACATCAAAGATATTCTTAAATACGAGCGGGAAACCGCCCCAGCGGGTGATGTCCATGGCACACATGGCCACCACATCGTAAGCAGCAGTGGCATAGGAACGCGCTGCATCGATGATGACAGTTTTGGTACCGATGCCGTCCATCACGCTCGTGAGCAGGCATCTATCTGGCAGGCCGACAGGTCGCCAACCACGTGGACCACGAAAATTGCCACGGGACAAGTCGGTAACCCTCACAAAGGGTGAATTCTGGTAACTCCCGACACACAACCCACCAACGTAGGCACTGAAGGCGTCACCGGCGGAAATGTTGACGCCGTCTTGCTGATAAAGATCGATTGCCATTTTCAATACTCCTAATTGCTGCACACTTGGAAATCTGCCAAGCCAGAAAAACCAGAAAGAATACGGCCTCTTTGTTCTTTTTTAAACGAACAATCCATTATCCTCTTTCACAGGATTTTTGTAAAGAGACACTAAAATATATGGACGAGCCGCAATAATAAAAAAAGAGTTCACTGCATCGCGTGCAGCAAACCCAAAAAATCAATCATCACTTGTCGTGGAAACGACGGCTGCCAGTGTAGAGCTTTCCCGCCAACCCGCCGTTGACACTCGTATCAGCAGGTACGAAATGAAACGTCTGCCGCCACCAGCCGGGCTTACCTTCAATGCGATATTTCACTTCGATCGAAGCGCCAGAACGTTCCTGAACACCACGACTGAGGTGAAAGTCGATCACTCGCACACTCTGGTACAAGCGCTCGGCGGCATTTGAGTTCAAATCGGAACCGCCGTGGTGATGGTGGAGAATAATCCGCATGACCTTTTCGGCGACTGTGGCGCGGAAAGTGACAAAAGAAAACTTTCGCTTCTTGCCAGCCCTACGGGGCGTACTGTCTCTCAGACGAAAGAAGTATTCCACCTCTCTTTCATCGAAGGTGAGCGGTACGCCCACAATGCTCGGGGAAACCGTAATTGCGCGCATGATGCCCTCCTTCGGAGGTGGGATTGAAGAACCGCCTCAAGTCTAGATGGATTTTGGGGCTTCGTCAATACTCAGTGCTACTATGGTCCAAAGCGAAATATGCTCATTAACCCGCAAGGGAATTTCGTAAGCAAGGGGCAACGTATCAAAAGTGTCCCACGGCAACGAACGTGGGTCTTTTCCTTTACCTTTTTTTCAAGGCTTTTCGTAGATAGTGTCCGGTATAAGAGCCAGTCTTCACCGCTACTTCTTCCGGAGTGCCACAGGCCACAATCTTGCCCCCGCCTGCGCCGCCTTCGGGGCCGATGTCGATGACGTAGTCGGCTGACTTAATCAAATCCATATTATGCTCAATGACCATCACCGTGTTACCTTTCACTACCAGCCGTTCCAGTATTTCAATCAATTTTTTCACGTCTTCATAGTGTAGTCCGATGGTCGGTTCATCGAGGAGGTAGATAGTGCGTTCAATGTGTTGGCGATACAGTTCTGATGAGATCTTTACCCGCTGGGCTTCGCCACCGGAAAGAGTGGTGGCTGACTGGCCGAGCTTGAGATAGCCCAAGCCCACTTCATTCAGTGTCTTCAACCGATCCGCAATGGCGGGAATATCTGCGAAAAAGGAAAAGGCTTCTTCGATAGTCATTTCCAATACTTGATAAATACTCTTGTGCTTATAGTGCACTTCTAGTGTCTCCTTGGTAAAACGCTTGCCGTCGCAAACGTCACACTGTACGTAGACGGTAGGCAAGAAATGCATCTCCACCGCGATAAAACCATTACCCTCGCAGGTCTCGCAGCGTCCGCCGGGACGGTTGAAGGAAAAACGTCCGGCCTTCCAACCGCGCACCCGCGCCTCCTCGCTGGCTGCGAACAAATCACGGATATGCGTAAAGGCTCCGGTATAGGTAGCCGGATTGGAACGTGGCGTACGTCCGATGGGACTCTGATCAATCATCACTACCCGCGATAAATATTCCGTACCGGTGATGGACTGACAATTATATACTTCCTTTGATTTATAGCGCCGATCGAAACGCCCTTGCAAATTCTTGTGAATAATTTCGTACAGTAAAGTCGATTTACCAGAGCCAGAAACACCGGTGATGACATTGAGTCGCCCCAGCGGGATATCCACGTTCATGTTCTCTATATTGAACAGGTTGCCGCCCCGGATTTTGAGCACCCCTTTTTCTTTGCTGCGACGATTTTCAGGAATAGCTACTCGTTCTTCGCCACGCAGATAGGAGAGTGTCAGCGACTGTGAGGGATTCCTGGGCGCGGATAGAAGATCGTCAAGGTAGCCTGATACCACCACTTCCCCGCCATGCACCCCTGCTCCCGGACCGATATCAACGATATAGTCGCAGGCAAAAATAGTATCTTCGTCATGTTCCACAATAATGATAGTATTGCCCAGGTCACGAAGTGCCTCAAGCGTTTCAATCAACCGTTCGTTGTCGCGCTGATGCAAGCCAATCGTCGGTTCGTCCAAAACATAGAGTGCCCCCACCAGTTTCGAGCCCAATTGACTGGCCAGACGAATACGTTGCGCCTCGCCGCCAGAGAGGGTGTTGGCTCGCCGATCAAGGGTCAAATAGTTGAGGCCGACATTGAGCAAAAACGAAAGCCGGCTGCCAATCTCGCGCAAAACCACCGAGGCAATCTCCCTCTCCCGGGCGGAAAGTGACAGTGAATCGAAAAAATCCTTGGCCTGACCGATCATTAACCCGGCTACCTCGACGATATTTTTTCCCCCGATATAAATATGGAGTGCCTCCTCACGCAAACGGGAGCCATGGCACACCTCACAAGGTTCCTCACCAAAAAAATGTTTGGTGCCAAGTCCGTTACAACCCTCGCAGGCCCCATAAGGTGAATTGAAAGAAAAGAGCCGTGGTTCCACTTCCGGATAAGAGAAACCATCATAGGGGCAAGAAAACTTAGCCGACAATACTAATTGTTCGGCTCCAATATGTACCTGTACCAGACCATCACTCTCTTCCAGTGCGCGCTGTACTGCTTCTGACAAACGCTCACCAGAAGTCTCGGGGAACTTTTCGAATTCTTCCAGTGGTAATTCATCCACGATAAAGTCAATGTTGTGTTTCTTATTTTTTGACAAAACAATCTGTTCCCGCAAACTCTTGCGCGCACCATCCAGAAAGATTTCCGAAAACCCCTTGCTCAAACCATTGTAGAGAAGCTGGTAGTATTCCCCTTTGCGACCACGCACGACCGGTGCAGTGATGATCAGGCGCTCTTTCTTTTTCTTAGGCGTCGCCAAAGCCGCGATCACTTTCTTTTTCACAATCTCGAGCATTTCCTCAGGCGAAAGCTTTTGGATTTCCCGATCACACGTGAGACAGTGCGGCCTTCCCAAACGGGCATAGAGCACCCGACAGTAGTCATAGATTTCGGTCACCGTAGCTACCGTCGAGCGCGGATTGCGACTGGCTGATTTCTGATCGATCGAAATGGCAGGTGACAAACCGATAATCTCGTCTACATCTGGCTTCTGCATGGTATTCAAAAATTGCCTGGCATAGGCCGAGAGCGATTCGACATAGCGACGCTGCCCCTCGGCAAAAATGGTATCGAAAGCCAAAGACGATTTACCAGAACCGGACAAACCCGTAAAAACCACCATCGAGTTACGCGGCATCTCGACTGTGATATTTTTCAGGTTATGGGTACGCGCGCCCTTGACCACGATCATTTCTGATGGCAGAGAGAGAGAGGTAGCATTTTTTCGGATGTGTTTGGCGGACATACTCAGTGAAAATAGGTAAAGAAACGGAAAGCCAGTATAGCCCAAAAAGGCCAAACTATCAAGAGAACAGAGTTGCTCTCAGCAATCAATTAAAAAGAATCCAGGATAGCACGGTATTCTTCTTCCCGCTCGGGATGAACCACCAGTTCGATGGTGCCGTCCGGAAGATTCTGGGAAAAGCCTGCGAAGTCATCGATCCAATCAAAACTGACCAAGTAATCTGAGGTAGCAATACGGGATTTTTCAAAATCAGACACGGAACGTTTCCAAAGGGTAGAGAGAATTTTTCCGACCAGCTTATGATGCATATCGACCAGCATCCCCCTCCTTCCGAAGCGCACAAATGAAATGTCATATTCCTTGGCTAGTTTGAGGACCAGCCTGAAAAAAACCGGGAAGTGATGAACATACTCATGCGAATTGAAACCATCCGGCAAACGGCCAAACAATTCCCGGAAACGCGCGATCTGGATACGCCATTCTTTTTCCGCCTTGGCACTCGTCACGTAGCCAGAAAAAAAGCGCAGCACAAAGTTAGTTACCCGCATAAAAACGCCGCCATACATCTTGTCACCGCTCTTCAGAAGGTTGATGAGCTCCAAATGGATATCAATCTTCACTCCGGTGGCGAGGAGCTCTAGAGCCTGTTCTTTCGAAACATAGTGGATAAGCACTGCCACGCGATCTATATGCCCTTCCCGCACCAAACGCAAAATGGGTTCCGCCGTCTGTCGGATACCATAATCATCAGCTGTCACAATAAAATGCTGTCGGGCGTTTTCAGTCATAGTGGTGTCCAGAAAAAACTTACCTGCTTATTATCGCAGAAACATATCTCACCGACAAGCGTTCATTGTACGGCGTCGTTAATACTTCCCTATCCGGACTCTCCCATCTATTATGACTACCCCTTCTTGTTTAAGCAGTCGCTCTTTGCCACGCGTCCCGCCACGATTGTATGGCCCCAAACGACCATCGGCATAAATAACCCGGTGACAGGGAATACCTGGATCAAAATTTTTTTTCATCAGGGTACCCACTGCCCGAGCCGCTCCAGGGAATCCAGCCAGTTTAGCTATCTGACCATACGTAAGTACTCGCCCACAAAGAATCTTTCGCACAATCGAATAGACTGCTTGAGGAAAGTTCACGGGCTGCCGTTTTTTACTTGCTTGAGGCATGATTTTCAAACGAGCAACAGACTATGGTGTCACTGGACGAAGCGTCTCATGAGAAGCGCTCGTTGGAATCTCCGTAGTATGAGCTTGATCACTTTCCCCAAAGGCCTTCTTCAAAGCAACTCGAGCTGCTTCCATCGTCGTCTTAAATGCGTTCATTGCCTTTTCGATAGCCGCTTTTTTGGTCTCGGCTAAGGTCTTGACCTGACCACCTACTTTGTCAGTACTCTGCCGATCATTCTGCAGCGCCTGACGAGCAGCTGTAAGACTACTCTTGAGTGTTTCCCTCACCGTACTTGGGTCTGTACCACTTTCGCAACTGGCTTTGGCCGTACTGATAGCTGCATTCACTGCCGCCTTAAAAGTATCAGCCACAGATTGTAGAGAGGTCTTTCTGCCGGTGCTTACAGCATCAACTGCCGTACGGAATGAAGCGATAGCGGCATCAACAGCAGCCTGTCTAGTGGTAACAGCAGCCTCCACAGTCTTTTTGAAATCGGCGACCGCCGCCTTTTGGGCGTCAGTAGTTGCTTTGGTTTCCAGTTTGGTATACATTTCTGCCCGCCTGGTCGCAGCCGCAGTCCGATCAGTTGTTAGCTCACTGTCACGGTTCGTACGATCACTCTGTACCGTAGCTTGACGGGTATTTTTTCGCTCTTCTATGTTTTTGTGCTCTTCCCCGAGTTTACCCTCAATACCAGTGGCTTTCTCCCCGAGGCGGCTACAGAACTGAGCACCATTGCCCCCGCCATTCTCCCCTTGATCATGGCTGCCGGACATCATGCTTTTTCCATTCTGCTTTCCGGTTTGGCTATCGCCTGTCGTTTGATCCCCAGACATCATACGCACCCGCTTACCATGACCTCCACCTGTATCGGTCGTGGGTGATATATCAGAACTGCCCTCTACCTGTTGCGGTCGATTCGTGTCTCCCGAATGGCTGCTTTCGCTCTCCCCACCCCGAGCCAAAACAAAAGCAGGGACTGTCAAAACAACAGCGCAAAACAACGCTCCTCCGAGCACCTGATATTTTTTAGAGATTGTTTGGATCATAAGTAGTGCCTAAATTATTAACGCTGCTGCTGTCTTTTTGTAAAACCGAGGCCTCTCCAGTCTGTTCTTTATCCAAAGCCGAAGTGTCAAGCGCAGTTTCCCCCGTGATATCGGCGGTTATGCCATCAATGGTGGCCGGAACTGGTACCATAACGGCTGCCTCATCCTTCATAGGTGTTGTCACCTGTGGCTTCATCGGATTGACCACCTTCTTCGAAGGAAAATCGTCCATTGTACTGTCCCTCATAGGAACAAACTGCTGGTAAACAACAAAAGCGAAAAGGAGTATCACGCCAACTGCCATCACCGCCAAAAGAATTTTTTTTTGCATCATAGAAAATTTGTTTTATACATTTATATTTTTTGTAAACAGAGAGGCCGACCATCACCTCCTGCTATTTTGTCTCCATTATAGCGAAAACGCTCTAAAATCACAATGGCCAATCAGCCATTTATTTTCTTTTTTTCTTCGCACCACCCAAATTTTCTTCTAAAACACGAATTTCATCACGCACAATAGCGGCTGTCTCGAAATCAAGCAGCTTGACCGCCTCTTGCATCTCCTTTTCCTTCAAACGAATCAGCTTCTCCGGATCTTTAGCAAAAATTTCTTGATCCAAAGTAACATTGGCTCGCACCGCCTTGTCGTGTTCACTCTCCAAATGCTCGGTAATATCGTGGATATTCTTTTTGATCGTTTGTGGGGTAATGCCATGCTCAGTGTTATAGGCGAACTGCTGTGCCCTCCGACGGTTCGTCTCGTCAATCGCTAGTCGCATCGAATTGGTTACTGACTCAGCGTAGAGTACTACTCGACCGGACGCATTGCGCGCCGCCCGACCGATGGTCTGAATGAGCGAGGTCTCAGAACGAAGGAACCCCTCCTTATCAGCATCAAGAATACCAATAAACGAAACTTCGGGTAGATCCAAACCTTCGCGAAGCAGGTTCACTCCCACCAAACAATCGAACGTACCCTTACGAAAAGAAGTAAGAATCTTGATGCGATCGATGGTCTTAATATCACTGTGGAGATACTCGGCTTTGATTTTTTTCTCCTTGAGATAAACACTCAAATCCTCTGCCATTTTCTTGGTCAAGGTAGTAGCGAGTACTCGGCCACCTCGCGCCACTTCCGCCACTGTCTGGGCGATAAAATTACCGATCTGCCCAGGATATACACCCTCTGGATACGAGGGGTCTTCTTTTTCCCGAATAGGTAATATTGCTACTTCTGGATCCAAAAGTCCCGTCGGACGAATAACCTGCTCCACGATCTGGGTACTCAATTCACGCTCATACAAGGCCGGGGTGGCCGAAGTAAAGACTACATTGCCCACCCGTTCCAAAAATTCCTCGTAGCGGAGCGGTCGGTTATCGAGCGCGCTCGGCAAACGAAAACCATATTCCACCAATGTTTTCTTGCGTGACTGATCACCGGCATACATCCCCCGCAGCTGGGGCAGTGTGACGTGCGACTCGTCGATGACCGTCAAAAAATCTGGTCGACCATCTGGCAGGTGCGGAAAATATGATAACAAAGTCTCCGGCGGTTCGCCGCTCTTCTTACCCGAGAGGTGACGGGAATAGTTTTCGATACCATTACAGTAGCCAATCTCGGCCATCATAGCCAGATCATAGTTAGTGCGTCGTTTCAAGCGTTCCACCTCCAACAACTTCCCCTCGGCTTCCATTTCCCCCAATCGAATCGTCAATTCTTCACGAATAGAAACCAAGGCCCGTTCCTTCTGGCCCTTATCCGTAATAAAGTGCTTGGCCGGAAACAAAAAGATATTTTCGAGTTTGTCCAAAATTTTCTGCGACACGGGGTCAATCTTGGTGATGGCTACGATCTGACCCGCAAAAATTTCCAAAAGATAGATATACTTTTCCGAAATCGGCATAATTTCCACCCGATTGCCCAAACTCCGAAACTGTCCAGGGTTGATATCGGCGTTCGTGCGTTCAAAAAAGATTGCTACCAAACGATGCAGGAGTTCGGTCCGTGTCAGCTTCATTCCGACTTCCAATCGCATATTTTCCTTTTCGTACTCGCTCGGCGAACCTAAACCATAGATACATGATACCGAAGCGATGATGATGACGTCCCGTCGCGTGAGGAGCGCTTGTGTCGAAGCATGACGCAAGCGATCGATCTCCTCATTGATTTGAGCATCCTTTTCGATATAGGTGTCAGATACTGGCATATAGGCTTCCGGCTGGTAGTAGTCATAGTAGGAAACGAAATAGTGCACCGCGTGTTTCGGAAAAAATTGCTGGTACTCCTGAGCCAACTGAGCGGCAAGCGTCTTGTTGTGAGCGATGACCAGCGTCGGCTTGTCATACTGCGAGATGACATTGGCCATGGTAAATGTCTTGCCAGAGCCGGTCACTCCAAGCAAAGTCTGAAAACGTTGGCGTTCAGAAAGGCCACGTGCAAGCGCGGTGATAGCAAGAGGCTGATCACCAGCCGGAGCCCAATCAGAAACAAGGGAAAACGCTGCCATAGAAAATCACCCACAAAAAATTATCTCCTCTTCGTATGAAAAAAATGTGCCAATTTCTGTCGCAAGTGTCCAACCAAACGCTTCCCCCTCCCACGATGGATATACAAAAAAGCGAGGAGGGCGATAATGAACACGGCCACGAAAATGTCTCCCCCCAACCGATACGGAGACAGTACCCGCCCCAAACGATGCAAAACAGCCAACCCGCTATAACCAGCATAGAGATAGAGCAAATCCTTGAAAAAATTGGCCGCGTACGTCGCTATCAAAAACACTCGGAGATCCATTTTAATAATGCCCGCGGCCAAGGACAGAGGCGTGGTAGGAAAGAAAGGAATGATGCGAAGCATAAACAACGCCCCCCCATCTTTCCAGTGATGCCCCACGAAACGCTTACCGATATTTTCGATCTCTTCGTGGCGCACCCCGAAGAATTTGGTCAGTCGCTTGATGAATAAGTCTTCCAACTTGTCACCGACAAAATAGTAAAACCACGCCCCGAAAAGTTTTCCGGCACTCCCGACGAGCGCTAGCCATACCAAGTACTCTAGTGGCTGGTGACGAAACATCGCCAATGATCCCGCCGTCCCCATCACCAAAGCCGAAGGAATAGGACTGATTATCTCTTCCAAAAACGAACCAATAAAAGCAAAGACCTCCAGAGGAACCCGGGTGGCGAAATGCAAAATCAGTTGTTCGATGGTGCGCAAAAAATGCATAATTTCTTTCTCAGTATACCTCACCGAGGCTAATTACGAAAAACAGTCCGGCAGAGCAGAACTGTTTTCCTCATAATCATACTAGCAGCGCCCTGTTAGTTGATAAAGGTGAGAGCGTTCCCCTTTTTGTCACCACGACCAGTGCGACCGATGCGGTGGATATAGTCTTCGTAATTTTCCGGTAATTCGTAGTTGATGACGTGAGTAACATCCGGGATATCAAGCCCCCGTGCTGCCACATCAGTCGCCACCAAGATAGCGATCTCGTCTTGGCTAAAGCGGCGCAGAGCCCGCTGGCGCTGTGACTGCGATTTGTCGCCGTGGATCGAGTCAGCCTTGAAACCACGTTCCTCCAAACGATGCGCTAGCTTGTCCACCGCGTGTTTGGTACGGCCAAAGATCAGGACTTTCTTAAACTCCGGCTTGAGCAGAAGATTATGTAAGACTTCAATTTTTTCTTCTTTTGGGGCGACCGAGATAACATCCTGATCGACGTTTTCCGACGTGGCCCGTGATTTGATAGTAACAGTCACAGGATCATTCAAAAATTTCTTGGCCAACTCAGCAATCTCGCGCGGCATAGTAGCCGAGAAAAAGAGCGACTGACGCGGCGATTTCATCAGAGCCACCAGGTATTTGATATCAGCGATAAACCCCATATCGAGCATGCGATCCACTTCATCGAGCACGATATTATTGAACTCAGCAAGATTCAATTTTTTGCGTTCGATCAGATCCTTGAGCCGCCCCGGTGTACCGATAACGAAACTCGGATCACGCGCCAGACTCTTCATCTGATCCATGATATGGGCTCCACCAATACACAATGCGGCGTGCAGCCCAGAGCCAACAGAAAAAGCTCGCAGTTCTGTTTCGATCTGGAGCGCCAATTCGCGAGTCGGCACGATGATGAGTGCTTTTTCCGTACGATGTTTGAAAGTCTTGTGAATGAGTGGTAAAAGAAAAGCGGCCGTCTTGCCGGTGCCAGTATTGGCTACGCCGATCAAATCCCGACCATTCAAGATATGAGGAATAGCCCCGTCCTGAATGGGCGTCGGATGGACATAGCCACGGGCAGCCACGATAGCCTTAAGCTTACTGTGCATCTCGAAGTCAGCAAACATATGCTGCGGGTTGTAGACCTCTGTCTCAGTCGTCTGGATGGCCTTTTTGACGAACTGAGTGAAGTCGAGTTCGCGCTCATTACTCCGTCCACGTCGATTACGGGAAGAAGCGGTGCTTTGATGTCCGCCGGTTCGGCCTTTGGAACGAGGGGAACCACTCCTCGGATTTCTGCTAAACATTTTAGTAAATGTTATGAAGTTAAGCCTTATCTCCCCTTCAGAAAGAGATGAGACTCAACCAAAGGATAAGAGCCCGATATATAAGAGGGCTCTTGAGTAAGGACTTCATTAAAGCAGGAAAAAGAGAACCTGTCAAGGCCGCACTCTCCTAGGTGAATTCTAAACCCAATGCCCCTTTTTTGGAGTAGGATGGCAAGTAACCCATCTAAGCCAAAAAGGATATGCCTGTACAACGAGTAACTTTTCTTGAACGAGAACGTATTGAACTCTACCTCCGCATGAGGAAGAAAAAGACATGGATCGCACAGAAGCTTGGGAGAGACTATTCTGTTATCAAACGAGAGATTCACAGGAACTCTGGGGAGTATCTTCCTTACACCGCTCTCTCTGCCCAGAAGGTAGCTGATCGAAATGCCAGGAAAACAAATACCAGAAAACTTGAGAAAGAAAAGAACGTTGTTTTAAAAGAGTTCGTAGAGAGCGAACTCATGACGGGACACTCTCCAGAACAGATCGCTGGGCGCTTGAAAGAAGTACCACTCCATACCACATCTGAAACAGTGTGTACCGAGACCATCTACCAGTACGTGTATGAAGGAGACGGTCAGATGGGAGGACTCTACAAAAAGCTCCGCAGGAAACAGAAACACCGACAGCCAAGAAGTGCTCGAAAACCTCAAAAAGAGCGTATCGCAGGGAGAATATCCGTCCACGAACGACCCCTTGTCATCGATGAGCGGAAACGGTATGGAGACTGGGAAACTGACTCCGTTATCTTCTCAGGTCAACAGTCGGTATTGTCAGTACAGGTGGAACGGAAGATGCGATTATGTCGCTTGAGAAAGGTAGAAAACAAGACAGCTCTCCAAAGTGAGCAAGCGATACAAGAACATCTTGCTATCTTGCCCCCGTTTCTTCGGAGAAGCATCACTAGAGACAATGGAACAGAAAACGTCTTACACAAGGAGACGAAGAGACTACTCGGCATACCTTCCTACTTCTGCGATACGTATGCCTCTTGGCAGAAAGGAGGAGTGGAGAATATGAATGGCTTGATCCGAGAGTATTTGCCGAGAAGCTGTGAGTTTGATTTAATGACAGACAGAATGATATTTGAAGTACAAGAACGACTCAACAACCGTCCAAGAAAATGTCTTTCATACCAAACGCCCAATGAAATTTTCACCGCCCTCCTCGAAAAGAAAAAGAGGCATTAAATTCTAGAACTCAC
>JAYTWI010000003.1:0-13740 GCA_043743535.1 Candidatus Moraniibacteriota bacterium
TCGCACTCACCGAACCGTACGACCCCTCGAGAATAAGTGAGACGTAACCTTTGATAGCGGTGAGCGGCGTGCGTAACTGATGCGAGGCGATGGAGATAAATTCTGACTTCGCCAAATCCAAACGCTTGAGTTCGACATTGGCATTGGCCAAGCGGATAGTAACCGCCTGCAATTCTTCCTTACGCTCCACTTCCTGTTTGACCGACCTGACCAAGAACCACCCGAAACCAGAGGCCAGAGCGAGAGTAATCCCAGTCAACACCATGTTGGTATGCGTCTTGATAAAGAAAAACTGCGAACCGATGAGGATAACGAGCGACATTACCAGGGCCTGTGCAGCAATCAACTTAATATTAAATGCCTGGTATTTCACAATTAAGTAAGCGAGGAACGCTATAAACAATACCATGCCAAATAGACCATAGACAGCTAAATTGAAGTTTTCAAGAAGCGATGCAAGATATCCAGTGACAAAAAAAGATAACAGGAACAGGTCTACACCCAATGAAAGAAGTAATATCTTGATACGCGAAGCTTTCTCGCTTTTTCGGTACCCAACTACTTCTGTTCCCAGAATCAGAAGAAATGTAACCAAGTTAAGAAAATAATAATAATTCAAAAAGTACTTCCCTTCATTTGCCTCGCATGTATCGATGTTAAATCCGTTTAAATTCCAATATGTCGGCGTAAAAATAATCAATGGTAGTAATGCCACCCCCAGTAGAACTTTAGTTCTCAATGATATATCTTGTCCTTTGACAAACAGATAGACAAAGTAAAAGCATATGATGAACAGCAGTGAGTTCACAAGCCCCTGCAAAGACCAGGCAAACATAATATACCTACTATCAGTACTCAACCATGCTATAAGGTCAAGTACGACCCATAAAAAAAAGGATAGACTAATAGCAAGTAAGGCTCTATTAAGAGACTCTTTAGGATTTTTTAAAAAAACGAGAATACCAACAAAGAGAGCCAGAATTGAAACTGGTATATGAGAATAATAAATAAATCTTACAAAATCCGCATTCCCTTCAATAATCGCCGAACAACTTGCCAGCGAAGTAATGTAATTAAAATCCATACAAATTACAATTAATAAATCACCAACGACACATATTTCTAACATCTAAGAAATGATTCTCTCCACTCTTCGCTCTGAAAAAACGTGTTCTTTTATCTCTGCCGAATATCTCAACCATTTTTTATAATTTTCTTCCTGATCGATAGGAACAATCGGAACAATCAGAGGATATATTCCGAATCGATCGTACAGGGTCTTTATGGAAGGCATAAAAAGATCGTCGATGAGGGGGTGATCATCCATTAAATAGTTTTCGAAAAGAATACCGTGACAGAGGAACAGTGCCAAAAATCGAGCATAGAACTTCCTAGCTACACATCCATTTCGCTCAATCCAATCGGTCGCGTTAAAAAAATTTCCACCCAGTGGCACAATCTTTTTGGTTATACCGTGGTGGAAATCCACAAGGTTTTCCCCCCAAAGCGTGTACACATCGTGCATCTTTTTTCCTTCTGACTTGTTCAAATCAATCACCTTCAAAGTGCTCAACTTCTCACCGCCTCCTTTTCCAATCCCAGCATCAAAGCATAGTTTCCCGAGATAGTACTTATCAGGATTTTCTGCACAAAATTTATCACTAATAAACTCGAGGCACCACGCATCCAGACCCGTCTTTTTTGCTAGCCTAAGGAACTCAAAAAAAAGATTATTAGGTGATATGATATTTCGAGCCAGAACAGCCTTTGGTTCGTCACGTAAAACATCTGGTATATCACTATTGAGAAAGAACTCGACTTCTTGTCGTAACTTATGGTTTTTGCGTCGTCGTTGTAGTTCACGGCTAGCCTGGAGAGGGGAAATATAAACATGCTCACTAAAAAATTCCCTCAGAACATGATTGTTCTTCACTTCAGACATAAGGTAATCCTATTGGACTATATTGGCACCTTCTTCTTTGGTAATCTCCGGGTTATAATCCTCTGGGACATTACATACGTCTCCTCGACTTTGGGCATCAGAGTCAGAACAAAAAACCACACGACAATCCCCGTCGTCACCTAAACAATTTGGCTCGAGACAATCTGCACTACCCGGAACACACTGCGGCATGAGAAACCCCTTACTTTGTATGACCTTGTAGTAGCTTGTATTTTCTCCAGAATCACTACTGCACGTCCCCTGCTCTGGGTCACAAACGTGCTTGAAACAGGTTTCTGCAGATGGATCACAACTGACTTGAACCTCCATAGGAAAATCCTGTATGACAAATACTCTATACCAAAGAATTACAATGGATGAGAGTGTGAGTAAGAAAAAAATTATAAAAAAAACTTTCGTTTTTTGTTGCATAGTCGAAAAATAATCTAAAAGCATTGTATATTTTTCATATCGCCACCCTCTGTAGTATAAACAAAAAATGCCATAAAACAAAATGACTGTCAACAATAGTCATAACCTTCTCAAGATGTCATAACGTATATTCCTATCGCAATCAATACAAAAGATACAGACTTCTCTTTGAACCCAACTAATTGACCCTTATACATAGTCAGGGTTTTCTCAGAGAGAACTGCTCTAAAAAAAAGTAACAAGAATGAAGTAATAAGCAGAATGAAGACAGGGATCAAGGTCCCGATGACCGCAATAAATGATACTGCTGGAGCCATACTGATAGCCTTTTCAGCTGCCAGAGTGGCTAATACTGCCAACGTCTCAGAAAGAACAAAAACTAACAAGTACTTCTTATTTAAATTGATGAGGCGCTTAACTCTTACGCCAATACCTTTTTTCATGATGAAAAGGATTGGTAACATACATGTAGCGCCCAAAGAAAACAAGAGATAAATACTCCAAAAATCATTATTCATTTCAAAAGCCTTCTTACTAAGCGTCATACTTAGAGATAAGAAAAATATTGCCCCTATCATGGTTGGCAGAATCTTTGTAAGGCTTTCTTTTACTATTTTTTTCTTTGTCCACTGAAATGACAATATTCCGAAAAATGCCAGAAGAAGACCTATGTAATTAGCAAACTTCAGCCTCTCACCAATTATGATGAAGGCGAGAAAAGGCGTCATGATTATGCTTAAACTGTAAAGCAGTTGCATGAACACCGAATCGTTTAATATAAACAACGATTTAAAGTAGAAATAAAACGAAACGATAAGTAGAGTACCACCAGAAAACGCCCAGAAACTTGCTACTCCTGGAGAATTGAAAGGTATTACCCCTAACGGAACAAGAATCCAAATAAAAATCTGAGAGAAGGCTGAGATTAGGGTTCCGTCTAGTTCGTCCTCATAAACTCCTGATACAAAGTAGTTATCGATAACAGCAATCAAAGCCCAAAAAAAAGGCGCCAAAAAGGCCATCCACAGCCAGTGATTCCACAAGTATTCAATGAAGTTCACTTAGATATTTTACAAGTCAAATCGCTCGTTCTCGAATTCCCCGTGGCTACTCAGACTAGAATAAATATTGCCATGGTACGACATAAAAAAACAGAGAACTCTCCTCCATCATCTGTACAAATACTATACCACGAAATACGTTTTTATTCGAGAGCCCGCGCCACTTGACGGTAGGCGCAGTAGTCGCAATCTCCCTCTTCTTCGGGCAACATATCATTCGCGAGACAGGTACGTGCTGCCGTAAGTGTCTCACTCACCCAAGCGTCATCGCCAGTATAGGGCAAAAGCTTGATAGCAAATTCCAGCTTGCCATCGAAAGCCGCGCGATCCGTCTGGCCGTTGCAGTAAACGAAATAGCCGGTAGAGGAAACCGTGAAACCATTGCGCCGGAAAAGCCACTGATACATTTCCATCTGCCGTTTGTAACCGCCCTGCCACGCTGCGTCCAAATTGACCTCGCCATCTTTGGCCGTCGCTTTGTAATCAACGATGATGAGCTCGCCCTTGGGGTTTACCCACACATCATCCACTCCACCAGTAAACAAAAAATTACTTTCTGGATGAACATAGGTGATGCCGCGCCGCAGAGAATCGCGCCATTCTTCCATTTTTTCATGTTGATATGGCACAGCGTCCAGTCCGTAGGCCGCCATCAATGGATGCACAGTCCCCAGAGCTCGATGAATATCAAATTCTTTTTTGAGCAACGTATCAACTGCCGAGTTGAGAGAAAAAGGGAAACCTGGCGGCCGTCCCGTACCCAAACGCCGATCGAGGTAAAAACAGCGCGGGCAATTCATAAAGAGCTCTAGCTTGGAACGGCTCAAACGAAACGGCGCTGAAGCTTTCGGATCAAACAAATTTCTTCCTCTTTTTGGATTGTAGTACTCTGACATACTACTATTCTAACACAAAAAGAGGGCTCGCGCCCTCTTTCTTCCAACCACAACAACTCTTTCCTACTTCGAAAAGAGGTTGAAGAACCAACCGAAGGCGCTAGATCGACTATTCTGACCACTAACAAATGATTCTAACTTGGAAGTTTCTTGCTCAAGCGTTGTCACCTGATCCAAAAGAATTTTTTTCAGGTCTTGATCTTCCATAACATTTGCTGCCTGCGTCAACACTTCTGATCGTTTCTTGTTGGCTGCAATTTCGCCCTCCAGCGTACTGATATCACTCTTGTTGGTGCCGAAAAGTAGCTGTAGTACTTTATTACGTTCATCCATGTTGGCCACCGTCCTACTCACCTTCTTAGCAGAATTTTCTTGATCCCGAGCCAGGCCAAGCACTGTCTTACCGACATTATCATCCTCAATTTCCGCTACATCCTTCAAATGTTTAACGATATCTTCCGCCTCATTTTCATAATCACTCTTGAAATTATCATCTGACCCTCCGAGGGCAAAGAGAGATCCTTCTACGCTATTTTTTATCATCTTGGCTCTCTTCGCCAAAGCTTCCAAAGAAGATTCAAGTGCACCGAGATTAGTACCAGAAGTACCAGCCGACTGCTCCAGAAGAGCTAAATCAGATTTTACCCCCGAGAGTGACTTGGTAAACTGACTCCCATCACCTCCGAGTGATTCGAGCTGTGCAATCTTGCTTTCTGTCTGTAGAATACGTTCAGAAACTTTGGATATTTTCTCTGCCGTTTTTTTTGCCGTATGCAAATCTTCATTCACCGCAAAATGCGCCAACTTCTTGACATCCCGACTAAAATTCTTAGCCGCCTCCAAATCATTGCTGTCGAAAGCCCCATTCACAGAAGTGAAGGACTCTTTAGCCATGGCTAACCGGGCCAAAGCAGCAGTCACGTCTATGCCCTCAGCCTGCTTGGCCAAAATTTCTTTTTCCGCTTCGGCAATTTTTTCATTCAACCCCGCAATCGTTTTGTTACGATCCTTAAACACGCCCTTGTTCTCCCCAACTTTTTCCTGGCCAACACCGTCCCCGTTCCGATCTATGCTACCATCATTAGAATCCCCCTCAGCGTTCTGGCCTGAATCATCACTATGAACATTGCTATTCGTAGTACGTCCGTTTTCATTACTGTCATGCTCTTCCCCCCTTCCCTCAGCTGCATTTTTAGCAGCTTCGCGGGTCAATTCAAATTGTTTCTTTGCTGATTCTTTAGCCCTTTCCAAATGCTTTTTTTGGTCTTCAGCAGATCTTTCGGTGGCCTTTTTGACACTCTCACCGCCACTCCCTCCGCTATTTGAATCACTGCCACTGTCAGAGTCATCATTATCAGAATCACCACTATCTCCACCATTCGCCGAAGCAAATAATGCTAACCCCGAACTATTTTTTTTTATCGCCAAAGAGGCGGTCGCAAAAGCCCCAAAAGCGAGCGTAGCTACTATCAACGCCGACAATGTATTCAGTTTTTTTCCTTTTTGTTTTAGCATATCTTTTTCTAAAAATTACCCCCATACTATACTACATTTTACTTACTTCGTGCAATTTGTCCCCAACCCCCCGATGCAGCCTTCGGTCGGCGGTTTACCACGTTCCGGACACTTTTCAGAATAAATACAGGAGCTGTCCCCGACTGAGACCACCTGCGCTGCCACTGCTGTAGTATTCTCATTGCCATAACTGACCAGTATCCGATCGAGATCATGCAGTCCATACTCATCGGCCTGGTCATTTCGCTCTCCATTGACGAACAGCTTGAGCGTCTTACCATTGCTATTACAAAACTTTTCGCCTGTGTCCAACACAAAACAGTCTTTGGAAAAGCTCATCCCAAGCGACTGAAGGAAACGTCCGAGAGTGATGCCATTCTGGTGCAGATGAATCATTGTGCCATTCCCATCGTGCAAATGCACGACTGGATCCAGTTCTTTGCCGCCCTGTTCTTCGGAAGTCTGATACTTAGCCAAAGAGAAATCCACCGCTTTACCATTGATCATGACCTTAACGTCAGCGTGTTCGTGAATTTTGTCAATCGTAGTGGCTGCTGCTACCTGAGGCGCATTCTTGGCCGCATCTTCAATCAACGATTTAAAAGCCTCGAAACTAGCCGGATTTTTAATCTGTTCTCCATTGATAAAAAAGGTAGGCGTCCCCTGAATACTGAGCTGGTCACCCGAGGCTCGATCGACATTGATAGGGTCATCTATCGAGCTATCTGCTATATCGCTTTTGAACTTTTCCACATCAATTCCTATTTTCCCAGCATAAGAAGGGAAAATACTCTTGGCTGGATCAGCCGCCGTCGACCACTCCTTTTGATTGACAAACAGTTCATCATACATCTCCGTATACTTGCCCTGACGCCCGGCCGCTTCTGCTGCCCGTGCCGATACCAAGGCATTAGGGTGAACTTGGATCAATGGATAGTAACGAACCACCAACTTCATTTTATCAGAGAGATCTTTCAGCAATTGTCCCAGTACCGGATAATAGGCTCCACAAGCCGGACACTGAAAATCCGTATACTCCACCACTGTCACTGGCGCACTCGCCTGACCGATTACATGATCATTAGCACGAATGTCCAGCACAGAATTTTTTGGCGCTGATGATAGAGGGGCAGAAACAAATCTCCACACTACAAAACCACCCATAACCAAAAGTACAATAATCGTAAGTTTCATCAAACCACCCATAACATTTATCCATAGGTAAATTATACCGACAGTATAGCGCTTTTTGGCCAGGGCCCCAATTGCTCAAAGCGCGGCTAATAATATCACCTAAGGAAAAACCGCCCCGGAGGGCGGCTGAGAATTAACCACAATCACCAAAAACTACTCAGTAACTGTGAAAGTTCCCACCTGGCCAGCAGCCCGGTGTCCAGGAATAGAACAATAATACTGGAAAGTCCCCGCCTTATCGGCAGTAAAATCGATCGTCATTTCCTGGTTGAGCGGCAGATTCTTGGCAATGTTGAACTCATCTAAAGTGAAATTATGCACCCCGGCGGTGTTAGTCACTTTCACCCGCACATGATCGCCCTTCTTGACAGTTATTTCTTTGAGCGAAAACCACACTCCCTTCGCATCATAGTAAGCAGTCATGGTAAATTCTTTGAGTGGACTTGTAGGTTCGCTTGCGGACTGCATACTCTCCTTGAATGGCTTCATACTCTCTCCCGCCGGCGCTGCGCCAGACTTATGAAACAGAAAATATCCACCAATCACCGCTACTACTACCAATGCAATTATTTTTCCCATACGATTGTTGTTAGAACATATTATACGTTACTTCTGGTTATCCCCTTTGATCATAGCAATCGCCTCACTGACCGTCGTCATAAACTGGGCCGGAAAGATGATAGTAGAATTCTTTTCCACGCTGATTTCGGCCATGGTCTGAAGCGTGCGCAACTGCAACGCTACTGGATGCTGTGACATGATATCGGCCGCCTCCCCGAGTTTGACTGCAGCCTGCAACTCGCCCTGCGCCGCTACAATCTTGGCTCGGCGTTCACGCTCCGCTTCAGCCTCTTTAGCCATTGCGCGCTGCATATTGTCAGGCAAAGTGATGTCTTTAATTTCCACCGCCGTCACCTGCACCCCCCATGGTTCCGTGTGTCCATCTATAACATCCTTAATCTGGAGATTGATATCACTGGTCTGAGAAAGCAGTTGATCGAGTTGGAATTGTCCGACCACATTTCGCACCGTCGTCTGACTGATCTGATTGACGGCAGCATATACGTCTTCGATGGCATTCGTCGCCTTAACCGGATCCACCACATGATAGTAAGCCACTGCCGCGATGTCGATAGACACGTTGTCTTTAGAGATGATCTTTTGTGACGGAATCGCCATGGTAATCGTCCGCAACTGCACCCGCGTCATCTTTTCAAAAACAGGCACCAAAAAAATCAGGCCTGGTCCACGCACTCCGGTGCACCGCCCCAAAAAGAAAATTACGCCTCTCTCGTATTCTTTCACTACCTTGAGCGAAGCCGCCAACACGATAACCACGAACAGGAGCAGCGTATAGAACATAAAAAATGAATAAATATTACCCCCACTTCTAAAAGTATAACAGAAAGCCGGAGAAAGAAAAACCAGCCCGGAGACTGGCGAATTCTAAACCCATTGCAGAGCTTGACAAAAGGCACTGCCCGAGGGAATATACTACTTCTGTCTGGGTCTGTATTTTCCAGACAGAAAAGTCCCTTCATACAACCAACGGAGTCCTTGATGCGCACCATGATTCACCCCTCGTTCACTCCAGGCAATCTTCTCGGAAACGCCCGCGAACTGTGCGACGCGCACCAGCTCGCGAACGAACGGATGGTTCCGGTGAAGAGTTTTGCCATCACTGCCGATCAAGTCGAAAAGAATTTCAAGGTCGGTCCTGGCAAATATCTGACTGCGCTGTGGCTTTTCAACCGCATGGCCCAGGCCGGTCACCCCACCTTTGAGCTCAACGATAACGACAAGCGGAACATGGCCGGGTATTTCGGCCGGAAGCTGCTGTTCAAGGCACACGAAGCGCCATCTGATCACCCTGCCCTCCACCTTCTCTTGGGTCAAACGGTGAAAGTGGAACTGGAGCTCAGCGTGGACTACAGAAAGCACCTGGCCGCCAGCCGTTCGCCGGAGGAGATCATCAATCACGCCTGGGATCGGCGCGCAGACATCACTTCCGCTTCACCCGAACCGTTCTTGCGCCACGCCCTCCTGTGGTTTTTCTATACCTTCAATGGGCACGGACTCACCATCAACAAAAGCAACAACAGCTGGCCAACTCTCGAATGGGCTAAACGGGCAATAGCGCTCAACGAACTCATCAAACGAGTCGGCACGTAAGCGAACTACCCTCCGCAACGCGGAAAAATCAAAACTACCCGACGTCATGCACGCCGGGTTTTTTATTACCAAACAAAGCGAGTGAAACAAAAGGGCACTTTTGTTTCCGAGCGAGTGCCGGTAAAATCAGGTGAATACCACGAGGCTTACCGCGGAAAGAAGCGAACATCAGTTCGTTTTTGAGTGGAGGGCTTGCCCTTTGGTAAATACCTGTTATTTTTACACTTTTATCAATAAAAAAAGCGAGGGAGTCATTGACTACACTCGCATTTGAAACAATTGTTGGGAAACAGATTCAGTGGAGCTTGGTGCACAAGCTCTTGAAGGCATCCCATTCGTCTTCCGCCCTGCCCCGAGAGTGACACAGCACCCGCTCCAAAGACTCAAACCCCTGCGCCACACGATTGTAGAACCGCCCCTGGTCATACGTAGCACCGACTGCCAAGTGCGCTGCTAAACTCCCATAGAACGACTGACCCATCGTGCGAAAATAGGTATTACTGACATTGAGACGAAGCGCCCGCTCTGGGAACAATCCTGCCAAGATGAGGCTGGCATCTCCAGATCGCTTGAGCGCCGCCATCCGCACAGTACCAGTCGTGTTGCGCGACTCCAAGAAATCGATCGCCAAAACGTGATGCACGATATCTGGATCCGCCAAATACTCACTCAGGCATTCGACCAAAAATATCCTGAGCCCAATCGGCAGGAAGATGTGCGATCTTTCCTCGCCCACTTTGACCAAATCGCTAAAGAGTGCGGTTTCCGCGGATACGTAGGAACTTCTTTTGGCCAAAAACATGTGCTTCTCCCAGTTGGTTTCAAGAACACGAGTTCATGATGAGACTCTTTCATTTCTTTGTCAATAAAAAAGGCGGACGACATACATCATCCGCCTGGCTGTGTGAGCGACGCTATCAGTTGATCCGAAGCCATGGGTGGCATGGGGATTTCAGGAGATAGCTATGAACAATGTCAGCCATGTCTGCCCCAACCATGGTGAAACACGCAGCTTCCTCTTGATCCATCGAAGCGAATTCCACCACTTGCTCCTCCCAAGCCACACTCATACTGACGAGCTTTGCCACTTCATGAGGGATCTCTTCCGGCAAACCAGACACGAGCACTTCGGCGAGCGCCACCTGGTACTGGTTGAACGAAATCTGCCCACTTACCGACAACAGCTCGTTGAGATATGAGAGTCCACCTTCGAGCGAAAAGACCACTCTAGGGTTCGCTTGCGGCGGATCGGTTCGGAAATAGCCATGTCCCATACAACGCTGGCACCCCACAAAATGAAAACTGCGCATAGGCTCTGGCCGTGGGCTCGGCTTTGCATAAGACACTCTTAAGCGAATTCTCATGATGACCTCCAAAGTACTTGATTCTATTCTACGCCCCGAAACTCTTATCGGCAAATACCAGTATTCACATGCTTCCTCTCACCACAGCAGTCGATGTATGCAAAACGGAAGGGGGAAAACTGATTCCTTCATGAAGATCTTTTGGAATCCCAAGCAAGCTTGCCGAGGCTAAGGATAACGAAGAGCGTGCTCATAAGTATTGAGACAGACCATTTCTCTGGGTCAATCGGCATCCATCCACCGGCAGTCACTGGCGCGAGCATAATGAGAAACAGAGAGACTATGAACCAAACAACCGAAAATCGAAGCCACTTTTTGAATACAAAATCACTGACAAAAAAAAGAAATGGGACGACTACAAGAAGAGCTAGGGAGAGGAAGAAAAGCGGCTTACCGATTGTTTGTGCTGATTTATCGAGACATCCGACATAACTTCCGAATGAATACGGATTATCACAGAAGCCAAAGGCATACTGGTTCCGTATGATGTGAGATAATCCAAAGAATGTTAGCCCTAACAGCAATATGACCACCCTCCACCAATATGTTTTTTGCATAAACTTTTTTAATAAATTATCTTTGTCTTTCCCTTCTCCGTCAATATACCAGGAACCACCATCCCTGGTAACTTCTGAACAATGGGGCGAGTATCTACCTTGTCATCATTTTCCTCGTCATCTAAATCTTGGGGTCTGGTCATGATGACCGTGCGATCCCCTCTCGGCCGATAATGTGCCTCGACGACAGTGGTACCGACTTTGAGATAAGCGGCGAACATCTGATAGTTTGTTTTCTTTGGTACGATACTCCATTTGTAGTGTAGCACCGCCTGGGACAGGATTGCCTTTCCTCCATCGTAAGAGAACGTGGTCAGAGTTTTTACGATACGACGATTTCTGTCTCTTTGCTTGAGAAATGTTAGGGCAAGAGTATGACCAGCCTCATCAGTCAGTGTGGTTACGGTATCTGTGACACTCACGGCAACCCGCGAGGAATTGTCTGTACCGATAGTATCGAGTTTCTGCGTAGCGGGATTAAAGACAAGCCTTGCTTCCGGCGGAGTTTTGTCTATCTTTACCATTATCGTTTTGGCCTCTTCTTTGTTCCCCTGTTTGTCCGTAGAGACAGAGAGAACGGTACTCGTCCCTTCGGGAGAAACGGTGATGGGGTTTATGTACACATTCCAGTTTTTTCCAGCATCAATGGAGTATTCTGTTTTTGCTACCCCACTACCGTTTTCGTTGTCAGCAGCAGAGAGGGTGACTATCACGCTACTGGTATACCAATCATTTTGGCCTTTGGTACCGGAAAGAGAAGCAGTGGTGGTTGGCGGAATAGTATCGGTCATAAGTGTCGCCACACCACCTTGTACCGGAACCACCGTATAATCGGTCACCTCATCACCATCCACATCAGCCGTAAGTGGCGGCAAAGCCGCCAGACCCGCTGTCGGGATATCGATCGAGACATTGGTAGTAGCCGTAGTGGGGAGATTTTCAAAAGTGGTGTGGGCAACGATTTGTTCACCGGTCGCTGTTTCCTTTACCTCAGCTAGCTTGAGGGTGTAAGAACCCGCGGCATAGGCATCGAGCACCACGCGGATATGCTCGCCCGTACCAAATCCCACATACTTGCGGTCGCCAAACTGGTAGTAGTAACTGTTGGGGATGCCCTCTTCTATGATAGTAGTCTGCTGGCCGTCGATAGTGACTTCCTTCGGTCCAGTATGGTGCCCGGCGTCATCGTAGAGATGGATATCGAGCGGCGAGTAGAGGGATAGACGGAGGCGCGATTTATCACTGCCTGGCCGAGTTGTGCTTAAAAAATTAGGCACCTGATTCGCGTCATCATTATTTATCCGGCTTAAAATAAAATCTTCAACCGGCTGTGCCTCGAATATATTCTTGTGCTGATATTCTTTGTTAGTAAAATTACTATACCCGTTTAAATCCAACCAATACCGCTTCACATTGTCGGCCGATGGCAGCATCAGGGCACTGGGTGTCACAACCACTGCATCGCCATCCACCGTAAACTGTGGCTCATACACGGGTTCATATTCGCCGGTACCGGTGCAAGAAGGTACTTTGCCTCCGGCCGAGTAACAGCGCGTCTTTTCCTTTTCCGTAAAGTTCACCCCGCTCACTGTATCCAATCCCCAGCCGCCGATCTCTGTCACTTCCACATTGCTCGGCGGTACCCAGTGATCCAATCGGTCATGCATCTCGCTCGCTTGGGTCAGCAATTTTTGCCGCAGAGTATTTTCCATGTCGACATCACTGTTAGGTGGTTCGCTCCGACCATCACCGCTCCCAGAAAGAAACCGGCCGAACTCCGAGGCATTCTCGATATGGTCTCCGTAAGCGGCATGATAGTTCTGGTATCGCGTATGCGCCGAGGAAAAAGTAATCAGCGGGTCACTCAGCCGCTCAAAATATGACTGCGATGGAAGCAAGCCGTAGGCACCCGGCATATTTTCCCCCAAGGTACGGGCATCCTCACGAGACATTAGCGTCCCGAGGAGTAGAGCCTCATCATAGCCATACAAAAGCGAAAGGAGGGCAAGTGGCGTACCCATCTGCGGCGCCCCAACCAAGATAATTTTTTTCACCATATCTTCCTTGCCTGTTTTAGCCAGTTCGAGCATTAGCGCCTTGGCCAGCAACCCTCCATTTGAATGCGCAACAATTGTGACTTTTTTACTTTTGGAGGTAGCCGCCAATGCCTCGAGTTCTTTGAGCGCGCTCTTGATTTCTCCACCTTCATAGGGCGTGCCGAGAGTGGCGACTTCCTCCACATCTTGCCGCCAATCATAGGCGAAGAGATTATAATCATTGATGGTATTGTTTGCTTTGAGTGTAATCAGGGTGTCCATAAATGACTGGTAGATATTGCCACCGGGTACTTTACCCAAGATGCCATTGGCCTTGGTATAGACCGAGTTGATACTCTGACCATTTTCATTGAGAAAAAGGTCACGGACATCATGCCCAAAAAAATTTGGGAGCCACAGCTCGTCTTCCCCGCCACTGGCACTTTTTTGGTAGAGATGACTGGTCTTGATGCCCGGCAAAAACATCACATTAGAGTAGCATTTCTCAGTACAGGAAAATTTGGTTACACTCCAATCATTGAAATTGATTACGCCGAGAATTTCTTTGCCG
>JAYTWI010000004.1:0-44001 GCA_043743535.1 Candidatus Moraniibacteriota bacterium
AACGGGAGTTTCCAGTACGGGGTGACCCGAAGGGACTAGAGGGCGGAAGCCCTATAGAACGCAGCAAAGCGAGTAGTGAGTATTCCTATCGCCGGAGCATCATTCAGAAAGAGGCTTACTAAAGCCTCTTTCTTTGTACTCTATTTACAAAGGAGTTATAAAAGTAAATAATGAAGTGTTCGTGAAAATGACGAACACAAAGTTTTATCTGGCTTGGCAGATTCCAAGGCAATTGGCAGGAGATTACCTTGAGTAACTTCATATTTGAACCAGCAGTTCCTGGCCTCAAGTGCGTCCACCAGGGAAAGGTGCGTGACACTTTTGATATCCCAGATCATCCCGAGCTTCTGCTCACGGTGGCGACGGATCAGGTGAGCACCCACAATATCGTCCACCGAAGCCTTGTTCCGAAAAAGGGCTGGACTCTGACGGCCCTGACGGTGTTCTGGATGAATGAGCAACTGCCCAACATCAAGACGCATCTGGTTGCCTTCGGGAACGGTATCTTCAAGTACCTTCCGCGACAGAATTATCCCGAGGATCTTTTACTTCGGGGGATCGTCATTCGCAAACTCACCATGATTCCGGTGGAGTTCATTTTCCGGAGTCGCATGGCTGGCAGTCTCTGGAAAGACTACTATCAGAAGGGGATGCCGAACCCCTATGGCCTGGAGTTGCCCCCTGGACTGCAATTGATGTCACCGTTTGAGCACACCATGTTCACACCGACGGACAAGTCGGAGACCGACGATCCGCTCAATGCAGTTGCAACGGTACAGTTGTATCCAGATGCCTACCAGCTTGCCCTCAAGGCCTATGAGATGGGGCGAGCGTTTGCTGATCGGCGTGGTATCGAGATCATCGACGGAAAGTTTGAAGTCGGTATCGATTCGGATGGGCAGATCGTGCTTGCGGACGAGTGCCTGACGCCAGATTCGTGTCGCTTCGTCAAGTCTGACGGCATTGTCGTCGGTCAGGAGCCTGCTTGGCTTGACAAGCAGTACCTGCGTGAAGAAGCGGAACGCGTCTGGGCCGGTGGCAAGAAGACCCCGATAGTCTTCAGTCCATCGGTCATTCGAGGGACCACGCTTCGTTACGAAGCCATCGTTCATGCGTTAACTGACACGTCCCTCGATATGTTTCAGGCGACGCGTTATCAGTGATTTCATCTACGGATGAATGAAAGTTGGCTAGCCCCGCCGAAGGGAACTTACCTTCGGCTTTTTTATACCAAAATTTTCTCCATTCCCTTCATCATCTTCCGAATACTTCCCCAATCCAGAGTTCTAAGTTTGTCCACCAGAGGGAGCATCGAGTTGGTACGGGTATATTCTGCTCGTACTTTTGCTTCATTAGATGTTAGATACGTATTTTTGTGGGTTCAAGCGCTTTGTTTTTGATCTGTGCAAGAAGAGCGAGTAAAAGCTACTTTTTTTGAGATTGAAAACCCGAATATGGTATAATTGGGATAATAAAAATTAATTAGGCAAGGAAGAGTATATGAAAACTGCGAAATATGTAGCGCTATATTTGACAGCGCTTTTTGTAGGGATTGTGCTCATTGAGCGGGTTCAAGGTGTTTTAGTGTCGACAGCAGTGCCTAATGAATGGCTCATGTTTGGGTTGTTCAAAATTTCTTTGGTGGATGACATTACTCATGGTATTTCTGGAATTGCTGGAATCATAGCCCTTTTTCTAGGATACCGATGGACTGTAAAATATCTTATAATTATCGGTAGTTACTACTCTTTGGATGCTCTTTTCTATCTGGTGAATGGCTTTATGACAGGTCAAGGAATAGTAGATAATATTATGCTAAACCTTCCCCATATTGGTATCGGTGTGCTGGTTTTTTTCGCGATTATGAAATCAGTCCAGCATATTGAACTCGTGAGAGAAAACTAATGGAATATCTCCTTCGATTACGAAAAATCTTCAAGCACAAGTACCTTCTTTTTGGCATCTTCGTACTGTTGTTTGTACTCGTTGCAGGTGGGGTGTCTCTGGGAGTTTATACGCATTCGGATCCAATTTTAAAAAAACTTGAGCGTGAGAAACAGAATACAGAGCGAAATATAGTGAATGATGTTACCGAGATCAATCCTGTTCAGGTGGAAGGGATAGTGGTTCCGCACACAGCGGATGAGATCGTGGCACAGGTAAAAACTCACGAGCATGTTTCTATCGGCGGCGGGAGAAATAGTATGGGTGGTCAAACTGCGAGCGAACGGGCGATTCAGATTGACATGCGAGAATACAATAAGATTCTCAATTTTTCAGCAGAAAAGAAGGAGATAACAGTGCAGGCAGGTATTCGATGGCGAGACATTCAAGACTACATAGATCCCTATGACCTTTCTGTCAAAATCATGCAGACCTACTCTAATTTTACAGTAGGGGGATCGCTTTCGGTTAATGTTCATGGAAGATATGTTGGGCTAGGACCGATTATCTTGAGTGTCAAAAAATTTACCATAGTCCTTGCAGATGGAAATATTATTGAGGCCTCACCTTCGGAGAACGTTGATATTTTTTACAGTGCCATTGGAGGAATGGGAGGGATTGGTGTTATCAGCGATGTTACTCTTTCCTTGGCGGATAACGTCAATGTCGAGCGTTCACGAGTAGAGCTGCCAACAACCGAGTATGCACGATTTTTCCGTGAACATATCCGCTCCGATCCAAAGGTGATTTTTCACAATGGGGATATGTATCCACCGAATTTTGACAATATTTCGGCCGTGAGCTGGAGCGAAACTGACAGAGGGCCGACGACTGCAGAGCGTCTTATTCCTCGTCGCGCTGATTACTGGAAAGAACGGATTGCCTGGGTCGTGATGAGTGAGTGGTATGGAGGTAGATGGATTCGAGAACATATCATTGACCCCTTCCTATATCGAGGAGAAGTGCCGGTTCATACTCGAAACTATGAGGCGAGCTACGATGTCGCTGAACTCGAGCCTGAGAATCGGGATTTTTCAACATATGTGCTTCAGGAGTATTTTGTCCCCGTTGAACACTTTGATACATGGATTCCCAAAATGAAAAAAGTCTTCAACGACAATCATGTCAATGTGATCAATGTTTCGATTCGCCATACTTTGCCTGATTCAGGAGCCAAACTTGCATGGGCAAAAAAGGAGAGCTTTGCTTTCGTAGTTTATTACAAACAAGGTACCGACGAGGATTCAAGGAATAACGTGGCGAAATGGACGGGAGAACTGATTGACGAAGTCCTTTCCGTGGATGGACGCTACTACCTGCCTTATCAGATCTGGGCAAGCGACGATCAATTTCACAGAGCCTATCCTGGAGCGATCGAATATTTTGAACTGAAAAAAGCATATGATCCCACGGACAAATTTACCAACAAGTTATGGGATAAGTATTATAGCCAAGAAAAACTTGAGTATTTCAAAGAGAAAGAGAAGCAATGGGCAGTAGTAGAGGATACCGCGGGATATTTTCGACCGTTCGATAATGCTTATCTCTCGCTTCCTGAATGGTATATCGTCTATGCTGCCGATGAGTACGCAAAAGTGCTCAAGGATGGACTGCCTTCTGAGTTCGATTATTTTGGAGCCAATCGGGAATATTGGAAACAGTACCATCAAGTAACTTCACTTACTGCTTCGAGCCAGCATAACAATGAGCCATACAAAACTGTACTGGATGTTATTGGCTGGAGTTTTAGCGCCGAGAATATCATCAAGGGTGTATACGAGAAGTCTTTCGGGAGGCTCTCCGAGTGGATTGCGGGGAAGAATTCCGTTGTCGAAGACAAGTATGCTGCCCAAGTAGCTAATGATTATGCGGTTTTCATTTATGACTATCCCTGGTACGATTTTTCTTACTGGAATGCATTGAAGGGTCTGTGGACTTTAAAAAACGAGGAGTCAACACCTTTCCGGCAAGATATTCGACGTGCCGAAAGAAAAATCATCCTATCCATCGAATACGGGGTAAAGTTTCTCTACTCCTCTGTTATTGCTGCTGCCACGCATATGAAATTTGGAGTCCAAGACGATGTGGTATCTGCTATCGTGACACGGGATGGTGGAAAAAGCTACTTGATGATTCAAGCGCCGCATTATCAGCCCTTTACCCGTCTTCTTCTGGATGAGATGAAAAGAGAAGAGGATAATCCTGATTTTTCAATCGTTGATATTGCCGGGAATTCCCGCATCACTTTTACATATCGAGAGAGGGAAGGTGCTCATCCCATCGACGGGGTATATGAAGTGACTCGTGATAGAGAGATTGCGGGGATTGCCAATGAACAACCGACATTTCTCGATCGTGTCACCGTTGAAGCGGACGTGAGACTTATATTCCCGATTTTCAAAAGACTCAGCGCAGAACAAATTAATATTGATCATTTCTACGATTATTGAGACCACTCATTTTCGATAAGAATAGATTCTAAAAGTTACCAGGCAAGGGAAAGGGCTGAATTTCTTCCATCATTTTCCAATACTTCCCCAATCCAGAGTTCTAAGTTTGTCCACCAGAGGGAGCCAAGAAAATGAGGCTGTAAAAAGCCTTGTTTTTTATCTAGGAGGGGATTTGATCTTGATTTGAACTTGAATATTGACTATCTTCTCTAATTTTGAGATACTATTTCTTCGAAGTTCTTTGGTAGTTTTGTGGCCACGGCATTCTGTGGTGACTTCTCGAAGGAGAAACTTGTGGAAGCACAAACGACATGGCAAGAGTATGCTACGAACATTGTTACCCGTGCTCTGGCGACACAGCAGACAGATGGGAATCACGAGGCAACCCTAGCCGCTCTTGCGCTCATCAACATGGTGTGGGAGCGCGATCATCCGTCTTACTACAACACGCAGTTTGCGGTCGGAGCGTTTTTGCTGCCAGAAGCGCCTCGTTCTCTTCGTTTGTACGCATGGCGTATGGTGGCAAATGGCCTTGGTGGTTACTGGCAGTGGCAATCCCACAATGGAGGTGCTTTCAGCGTAGCCCTCGCGTTGCGGCATCTCGATATCTTGTCGGTAGAGGAGTGTCTCGATGTAAGTCAGTTCAATGTTCGCGAGACTCACCCCAGCTGTCATTACATGGTGGTGCGGCCTGAGTTCCTCGCGCGGCTCGTCAATACATTCGGACTGCCGACGACGAATCTCACGATCGGTGGTAAGTCCAATCTCTCTGAATCGGAGTGGTGTGAAAGGGAATATATGAAGCGCCAATGCTTCACGAGAAGTATTGGTAGCGATGGCCGCTATCGCTATGAGTCGGCTCTCGAGAGTATGTAGTCGACTCGAACAACTGACTGCTTGCCCAAAAGACGAAGTTATTCCAAGCCACATGGTATCGCCCAGTGGCTTTTTTCTTTTCATACCAAACCAAGTAACAGGGGGATCTGCCCGGGAGAAGACTCTGGATCAGAGAATGCCCGCTCCCACTCAAACGTTCGAAACGCATCCCGCCAAGCGAGCAAATAATAAAACAAGGCTTTAGGCTTTATTTTTTGTTACTTAGGATGGATGTGAGAACCTGGTATAATAGAAACGTAAGGAAGGAGTTATGCAAAGGCGGAGGGGATAAAAAGAGGATAGTAAAGCTTCTATAAAGAATAAAGGCATGAGATACTATAGTAACTCTTGATATTCATTCAGAAACGACATTATGGATAGTAGCATACAGAGTAAGCATGATTTGAGTATTGAGCAGATACGAAATAAAGTTCCAGAAGTAACGATTTTTTTCTGGATTATTAAGGTTCTGTGCACGACGGTTGGCGAGACGGCATCCGATTTTTTAAATGTAAGTCTGAACTTTGGTCTTACAGGGACCTCTATTGTAATGGGAATTGTGTTGGCAACTGTACTCTTTTTTCAATTCAGATCAAAAAAGTATATTCCCGGTGTTTATTGGGTCACGGTGGTTTTAATAAGTATTTTTGGAACACTGGTTACAGATAATTTAACTGACAGTATTGGTATTCCGCTTGAATGGAGCACTCTATTATTCAGTGTTCTCTTGGCGCTAACGTTTGTTGTTTGGTATACCCAAGAAAAAACACTCTCTGTCCATTCAATTTTTACTAGGCGGAGAGAAGTGTTTTATTGGCTGACTGTTCTTTTTACCTTCGCACTCGGCACGGCTACTGGAGACCTTATGGCAGAGAGTCTTGGTCTGGGGTATTTTGCGACAGGCACTGTCGTGGTTGGTGTCATTTTAATCTTTGCAGTCGCATGGCGTATGGGGCTTGATGCCGTGCTGGCATTCTGGATTATTTATGTTATGACACGCCCTTTGGGAGCGTCGCTTGGAGATCTTTTATCACAACCACAAAAGTACGGAGGTTTTGGATTAGGGGCAACTGGCACAAGCATGGTATTCATGAGCGCAATATTAGTGACAGTCGTTTATCTTTCTTTCACAAAAAAGGACATGATAACCAAAGAGACTATGAAGAAAGAAATCAAGGAAGAAGAGATTGAGATGGAGGAAGGCAAAAAGCATACGGGTGCCCTATGGCAAGTTGGGATAACTATCGGCCTACTCCTTCTCGTATCTGGGGCTGGCTACACTTGGCGTCATAAAGTTCTTCAGGAAGGAACAAAAAGTACTATTGTACCAACATCGGGATCGAGTGCGGCTGCGATCCCTGGCGTTTCCACTAATAAAACGAGTGAGGCCGCCGTTTATCCTCTGGGCGATGTTTCGAATTTTAAGAAGATTGCGCAAGATATGCTCGATATGGTAAATGGGGGTGATTTGTCTGGCGCAAAAAAACGTGGGGATGATTTGGAATTTGAGTGGGACAATGCAAAGGCCAAACTGGAACGGATGAATCCTGCAAAGTGGACCGAAGTTGACGGCGCTATTGATAAGGTTTTAAGACAAGTACGTGCTGTAAATAAAGATGCTGTAGGGTGTAAGTCATCGTTGGAAGTATTACTACATACGCTCAACTAGAGGGAGCCAATAACAAAAAAAGGCTGTAAAAAGCCTTGTTTTTTGTTACTTTTATAATATGATGCTTAAGTCTCGATAGGGATAATCTCAACCCCGCCTGGCTGCATCGATAGCGGCGACATCGATTTTTCCCATGGTCATCATCGCTTCGAAAGCGCGTTTTGCTTCGGCGCCACCAGCGGCAAGTGCATCAGTCAGCGTGCGTGGCGTAATCTGCCAGGATATTCCCCATCGGTCTTTGCACCAACCACATTCGCTTTCTTTGCCGCCATTTTTGACGATTGCGTCCCAATAATGATCCGTTTCTTCCTGGGTATCTGTTGCAATCTGAAAGGAAAACGCCTCACTTTGTCTAAATGCAGGTCCGCCGTTCAGTCCGATACAAGGAATTCCACAGACAGTGAACTGTACTGTGAGCACATCTCCCTCTTTGCCATCCGGGAAATCACTAGGCGCATGAAAAATAGCATTTACTTCGCTATCAGGAAAAGTAGCGGCATAAAAGTGAGCTGCGGCCTCTGCATCTTTATCAAACCAGAGACAAATGGTATTCTTTGAGGTCATAAGCGTGTATATTATATATTGTTACTGTATCAAATCTTTCTCTATCAGGAAAGTTTACTCAAATAAATCTATGACAACAAACAGAGTATCAAATGGTGTCGTGCACACCGTGCCGGCGGATTTACGGGCAGCTCTTGTTTCTGATTCGGTCGTGCATACAGCCTGGGAAGATATCACACCACTGGCGCGCAACGAATGGATTTGTTGGGTGCTTGATGCCAAGAAGTTGGAGACGAGACAGCACCGAATTGAAGTAGGGCTTTCTAAACTTCGAGGTGGCATGCGCCGACCGTGCTGTTGGGCTGGCTGTTCTCATCGCCCCTGACCCTGACCATCGAATCGAACGACCAGATGAAGCTACTCGGCCGCGCCGCAGGTGCCACCGGCTGGCTGGTCAGGCCGTTTGACCCGGCCAAGCTGATCGAGGTCATCAGTAAGGTCATTCGCTGACATTCTCAGGAACGTTTAAGTCGCTTGGTAATTACCGGTGCGGCTTTTTTCATACCAAACCAAGTAACAGAATGTTGACGACCCGGTCTTTTAAATATATACTTAATCTGATTAATATAATTCAGATGCACGAGAAAAATTCCGTCGAAAATAAACTCAATATCGATTATTCTAGTTTGCATGCCTATAGTACCGGCTTGCTTCAGGGCAAGGCCTATAGGGTACTCCAGTTCCACCTGACGAAAGCGCTTTTTCCTTACGATCTTTCTATTCCGGAGTGGAAATTGTTGGGACAGCTCTGTGATCATGGGCCAATGAAACTTATTGACTTGGCAGAAATACTCGATGTCAAAGCACCGCTTGTTACTAGGCTTAGTAGCCAGTTAGAAAAAAAGAAACTGATCAGACGTGAATATGCGCCGGGTGATAAGCGTATCAAGATTATCCATCTGCTTCTCCCTGGGAAGCGCATGCTTCCCATGATCGAGAAGGGGGTTAAAGCGAGAATGGGCAAACTCCTTGTGGGCACCTCACAGGCAGATCTCCATACCTATGTCCGTGTGCTTGCCTCTATAGTGAATAATAGTTATAGATAGATTGTCTTATTTGACAGCTTATTTTTTTCCTATATACTTAACTTAGTTAACTAATTATGTTAACATACAAGTGGAAGGTCGATCCCAAAGAAGTGTAAATTATAATGTGTAATAAAAATACTATGTGTGTGAAAAATTTGAAAGGAAATAATATGGTTGTTGTTGGCGTCGTTGTAGCGGTGGTGCTGATCGGAGGTATCTTCCTATGGAAGAATATGGGCTCGGATCAGAATACGGATTCAGCAATGAATACAAAGGATACGGCGAAAAAAGATGACGTGGCGATGGTGAAGAAAGATGACGGAGCCATGATAAAAAAGGATGACTCCGTGATGATGAAGAAAGACGAAGGGGTGATGGTGGGGGGTGCGCTTATGGTGGCGCAGAAAGACATCGTTGATAACGCTGTTAATTCCAAAGATCACACGACCTTGGTTACTGCTGTGAAGGCAGCTTCATTAGTTGAAACGCTCAAGGGAAAGGGTCCTTTTACCGTTTTTGCACCAACCAATATGGCCTTTGCCAAGCTTCCAGCCGGAACGGTTGAAACCCTGGTGAAGCCTGAGAATAAGGCAAAGTTGACCAAGATTCTTACTTACCATGTTGTAGCCGGAGCCTATCGTTCTAGCGATCTCAAAGACGGGATGACTTTGAAGACCGTGGAAGGGGAAAATCTGACTTTTACGATGAAGGATGGCAAATGGTGGATTAATGGAACATCCATGATTACCATTGCAGATGTGATTGACTCTAACGGCGTTACCTACGTCATTGATACAGTCCTCATGCCAAAGATGTAGAGTGCTTTTCACTCTGCCTCTTCTGTGCCCGCTGGCTTTGAGAGTCAGCGGGTTTTGGTTTGATCGTCTTTCCGACACTAGCGTAGAGGGAAAAGAAAATCCCCGGATTCATTCATGGGAATTTCCTACGAAGAGATCCGAGGGGTGTAGTTGGCGAACAAGCCTCAGGCTCAGCTGCGCGAGAGCATCACTGAGGCAAAAATTGCCACAAGCGCAACCAGCAACTTGGCGAGCTGTTGCAAGAAATTGCCAGTATGCTGAAGGCCATCCTTTCGGGCTTCCTGCCAGCTGCATTGAGGATGTTCGGCGCGATAGTTTGCCAGAGCCGCCGCGTAATTGGCCAAAATGACCATAGCGAGGCAAGTGGCGACGATAGCTGCAGCGGCGTGGGTGGTCATGGGTTTCCTTTACGTACGCGGTAGTGTGCTGTTGGGATCACCATTAACCCCAACGGATAAAAGTATACAAGATCAAAATGAATTTTTGATGAAGATTCTCGGTTTTGTGATAAAATACCTTTGTAGATAGAGGATTCACTTTCTCCTTCTTCATTAAACGTTCATAGAGAGTGTTGTAGTATCATCTAAACGTATGCGCATCCTCATAGTTGAAGATAATCAAAAGCTAGCTGCTTATATCAAAAAGGCGCTTGAACAGGAGAGCTATGCTGTGGATATTATTTTTGATGGAGAAATGGGGGAGAAGAGAGCCCTCTTTGGCGATTACGATTTGATTATTTTGGATATTATGCTTCCCAAGAAAGACGGCATTGCTATCTGTCGGAGTCTCCGGGAGCGCAATGTCAATATCCCGATTATCATGCTCACAGCGAAAGGCGACTTGGGTGACCGAGTGGAGGGACTTGATAGCGGAGCTGATGACTACCTGGTGAAGCCTTTTGAATTGGCAGAATTATTGGCTCGCATGCGGGCATTGCTTCGGCGACCAGAGGAAAAAAACACCGAGGTCTTACGGGCACAAGACATCACGCTCGACGGTGCAACACATATAGTGAAAAGAGGAGAGGGGGAAGTAAAGCTCACGCTGAAAGAATACTGTGTGTTGGAATACCTCATACGCAATGCGAGAATAACCGTCACACGTGAACAAATTTTGAACCATTGCTGGGATTTCGCTTTTGATTCATTTTCCAATATTGTAGATGCCTACATCAAGCAACTCCGTAAAAAACTCGATGACACAGATGAGCACTATATCAAGACTATTCGCGGCGTGGGCTACCGATTTCAAGCATGACCCATTCTTCAAGGCACGGTGTAAACTAGCTGCTTCCTACACTTTGGGGATAATGGTGATTCTTCTGGTTTTTAATGTGACTGTCTACGAGCTGTACGGGAGTACTTTTTTTGATACGCCTGAAGAGATACTGGCTGATCAGAACAAAAGCGAAGAAGTGAAACTCCTCGAGCAGGATCAGGATAAGCGTTCCTTATATCATTTGAAGGAGGTTTTGTATCTCGCTAATGTTCTCACAACTCTTTTTGTAGCAAGTTTGAGTTATTACCTGGCGTGGCGCACTCTCAAACCTATCGCAGATTCGTTTGAGCGACAAAAGAAATTTATCGCTGACGCAGCCCACGAATTGCGTACGCCGCTTACCGTGATGAAGACGGGCATAGAAGCAACGGCTCATAGCGCGCCTGGTTTATTGGAATACAAAAATTTGTCTGACGAATTGCTCGAAGAAATTAATCACCTTTCCGCCTTGACTGATGATCTCCTGTTTTTGGCCAAAAACGATACGCTAGAGGCACTCAAACAGCCAACCTTTGAAAAGATAGATCTGGGGGAGGTGGCAGAGAAACAACTTTTCCAAATGCAAGCGTACGCTGAGAAGAAGGGCATAATTTTTCGAGCAGATATTGATCAGTATTGCCTGGTGCGGGGGAACGTGATCTATCTCAAGCGACTGCTTTCAAACCTCATGCAAAATGCTGTTGAGTATAATATTCCTAACGGGGAAATATTCGTTACTCTTAAAAAGAATAATCATCGAGTGGTTCTCACCGTAAGGGATACGGGCATCGGTATATCGGAAGAGAATCAAGCACGAGTATTTGAACGTTTTTATAAGGGTGATGAGGCGAGAACGAGCAGATCAGGGGGCGCCGGGCTGGGTCTTTCTATCGTACAAGAAATTGTGCGCCTCCACAAAGGAACGATTGATGTTGAGAGTAAAGTGAGTGTTGGTACCACCTTTCGTGTTATCTTACCGTCCGCGTGACTGTTCCAAACGTGCTTTGCATAGACTGCTTTTCAGAAGGCGGTGTTATTCATACAATCTTCATTGTTCCTTGATATATTACTGAGTGCTAATAACTTTTTAGCTCTCAATATTAATGAATATTCTAGGGTGAGTGGGTGGAAAACAATGTACTTATAGTGGTTGGGGAGTTCTTCAACTTTAAATTCTCAATAGTTTAACTTAATATAGGTCATAACTCTTATGAAATATACTGTTACCAGCCTCTTTTTTGCCGCAGCGCTTTTGCTCGGCTTCACGAACTCTGCTCAAGCAGTGAGTATTGGATCAGCAGAGCAGTACAACCCGCAAATCAACCCTGCCGATTTTACAACCAACATTACCAATCCATACTTCAGTTTGCCTATTGGTAAAAAGACAGTGTATCAATCAGAGTCTGAGGATGGCACTGAACGGATCGAGATAGTTGTTCCGGGTTGGACAAAGACCGTCATGGGTGTAAACACCCTCGTCATGTGGGACAGGGTCTATTTAAACGGCGAATTGATCGAGGACACCAGAGACTATCTCGCGCAACATAAAAACGGCGATGTATGGTATTTTGGCGAGAATGTAGATAGTTATGAGAAGGGCGTGATTAAAAATCATGACGGCACCTGGATCGCCGGTGTGGACGGTGCCAAACCAGGCATCTGGGCGCTCGCTAGCCCGAAAGTCGGTGATGAATTCCGTAATGAGTACTACGCCAAACAAGCTGAGGATATCACTAAGATTGTGGCCCTCGACGCGAGTGTTACAGTCCCTCTAGGTACATACACTGGTTGTTTCAAAACTCTTGAATGGACACCGCTTAATCCAAACACTGAGAGCAAATACTACTGCAAGCAAGTAGCAGATACTGCGCTTGAAGTCGACTTGCCTGGTCCAAAGCACAAGGTGGAAGTGAGGGGTGAACTTATCCAACTGGACTTGAAGGGGGCGGATGGGACTGAGTTGCCAGTGGCCTTTACAAAAGAAGGCGTTACTGCTTCGTCTACTAAGCAAGTAAGCATGGATAAGAAGCAAGCAAGCACTGATAAGACCGGGCAAATGAAAAATAAGGCTGGGTCGCCTGCCAAGGTTAGCGAAGGCAATGGACAAGAAGGTGGTGATAACTGGCTCGAGATCATTGTTTCAGGTTTGGTTGGTCTGATTCTCGGTGTTGTACTCCAAAAATTTGTACTAGGTAAGCGTCTTTCGGCGTAAAGACCAGGTATACCAATCTGCCATTCTTTCTACTGCGAGCAAAGAGCTAAGTTGGCTGGGCGCAGCATGGGTAGGTGGTGAGGTGAAACGGGTCTTCAAATTTCGAGATGTACTAAAAAACTTGCTCACTTTCAAAGGTTCACAAGCTCCGCTGGAGGCGGGCAGGTGTTCTCAGTCTTGAGAAAACAAAAACGAGGCCGTAACAAGCCTCGTTTTTTGTTACCTACATTCATTCCGTTATGAATGAGGACACTCTGCTAGAGTGTCTTTATGGAAAAGAAAGAAAAATTGTCTCGAGCGGAACGGTTGGAAATGAGTATCCTCATGGAAAAAGGATATTCTTTCAGAAAGATAAGTGGGGTATTGGGACGCAGTCCTAATACCATCTCGTATGAAGTACGGGAAAACAGCGTGGGTGGGGAATACGATCCTCTGAAAGCCGACGCCAAAGCTCGGGTACGGAAGAGAATGGCAAAGTATGAGTGGAAAAAAATCAATAAAGATGATCGCTTAAGAGACTACATCACTTCGAAGCTTGCTCTCAACTGGAACCCAGATGAGATAGCTGGCAGCATGAGAAGGGAGAAGGATCCATTCTACGCATCAAAAACAGCCATCTATGAGTGGCTCTACAGTGCGAGAGGGCAGGTATATTGTCGGTATCTCTACTCAGAGAGATATCAAAAGAAACGACACAAGAAGAAGACTGAACGAGTGATGATTCCAGATCGTGTTTCCTTTCAGAAACGCTCTCTGGGGGCAGAGAACCGAACCAGATACGGCCACTTCGAGGGAGATACTGTGGTATCAAGAAAAGGAAGAAGAGGAGGGATGAGCGTGCTTTTAGAACGAAAGAGTCGCTATCTCTCAGTCAGAAAACTGTTCTCACTGTCTCCAAAAGAAAACCTCGGGCGTCTTCGAGAAATGAAACAAACACTCTCTATGAAAAGCATCACCTTTGACAATGGCCTTGAGAACAAAGAGCATGCTTCATTAGGAGTGCTTACCTTTTTCTGTGATCCTTATTCCTCCTGGCAGAAAGGAGGGGTAGAGAATGGGAACAAGATGCTTCTCAGATACTTTCCGAAAGGAACAGACTTTACTGATGTCAGTCAACGAGAGATTGATCAGGCAGTCGATTTGATTAACAAAAAACCAAGGAGAATCCTTGGATATCGCTCAGCATTTGAAGTAGCAATGGAAAATGGTGTATTGTTAGAGAAAGATAATTCTTGTTTTACGCAGGTGTCCTAATTGAGGGGTGAATTAAGGTTAGGATGAAATTCGAATTTATGCTATTTTAAAATAATTTTTTCATCAATAAAAAACATTATGAATAGGAATATTAGAATAGAAATTGCTCTTGGAATAATTTTACTGGTAACTGTTATTGTTGGAGGAGTCATTTGGTTGCAGGCAGTTGTAACTCAGCCAGTTGCACTAGTTCAGCAAACACAACCAGTTACCAAACAGCCGAGTGTGCCGTCTGAGTTATGGAAAACATATTTAAATTCTGAATTTGGATTTCAATTTGATTACCTAGCCTCAAGCGGCCTCGACACTAGCAAATTAAAAGTGGTGGGAGGGGAATGCGGGGGAGGAGAAAAATGTGTCGAACTATTGTTGCCGACAGCTGATGGGGATTTTATGCCAGATTGGATAAAAAATCCCACACCTGAAGATGTTGCAAAATATATGAAATACGATGTTTTGTATGTCCATATAGCGGATCAATCTACATACGATAGGGTTACTAGCAAGGACTGTCTAAAAACCGAAGATAGTTCTGCTTTTTGCAATCCAGAGACAGTTCATAAAGGCAATAAAATATATATTAGTAGTAACGGGAAACTTTTTTACCTTTTCGATAATGCGTATGGTCAGAAACCATATCGGTCCAAGCCTTATCCGAGCGATGGAATTCCTTGGAACTCACTGGGAAATTTCAAAGCACTTTAATAATTTCCCAAAAAATACATTAGGAAATAGAAATTTCTAGTTACATCAAACCGGTTCTAACATCGTCCAATAGGCGGAGCCAAAAATCGAGGCCGTAATAGGCCTTGTTTTTTATGAGTGAAGGTAAAGATGGAGTCGAATACAATGTAAAGTATACTTGACATCTTATGTGGGTGGTATAAAATAGATATGTAAAGATTACTTTACATATCTATGGAAGGAACAGTGGAAAATAAAATAGAATCTTTGCGGAAGCGATCCCTCGTGACTCAGGAGCATTTGGCGTTTGCAGTCGGGGTGACGCGTCAGACTATTATTGCTTTGGAAAAGGGCAGTTATGTTCCCTCTGTACTGCTTGCCATGAGAATTGCCAAATACTTCAAAGCACCAGTAGAACAAATTTTTAAAATTCACTTATGAAGTATTCCCATTTCGAAACAGGTTTTACGGTCATTCTTCTTGGGCTGCTTTTGGCTCTGGCAAACCCTTTTGGATTATGGATGCCAGAGCAGTTTGAAATGATTTGTATGGGTTTGGTACTGGTGTTTTTCGTCTTTTTTATAATCTATCTGCTCCGTGAAAAAGTGGCAGACGAGCGAGAGGAACGGCATCGCTTCATCGCTGCCCGCTTTGCATACTTAATCGGGGCTGGCATTTTGGTGTTGGGGGTTGTGGTGCAAACATTTATGCATCATCTGACGTTTTGGCTCCCACTCTCTCTTGGTGGGATGCTGGTTGCAAAACTGTTTGGGCGATGGTATTCAGAGAAATATAACTGACAAATGAATAAATAGTAACAAAGAAATATATGAAGATGATTATTGCGGGGGTGGTGTTGGTGAGTGGTGTTCTCGCTTTGGGGTGGTTTTTTGTGAACAAAGATAACAAGAATATGGAGGTCAAACCAGTAGCCATGGAGAAGAAAGAGACTTCCACTGAGGCTATGAAAAATGGAGAGGATGATATCACAAAGGAAGGGACAATGGCCGACAAAACCAAAGATGAGGCCCTGATGAAAACAGAAGTGACTACGAGTATGGCTCCAAAAGAGGCTATGATGACGCATGAGGTGGTGTCAGGGATGGAGAAAAAGGAAAGAGCCATGAGTGTCGGTGGGTACCAAGTCTATGCTCCTTCCAAACTTTCTTTTGCCAAAGAAGGCAAAGTAGTACTTTTTTTTCGGGCGAGCTGGTGTCCTATCTGTCGCGCCATGGATGCAGATATTCGCGCACATCTTTCCAGTATTCCGAAGGACGTACTGATTCTCGATGTTGATTACGACAATGCAAAAGATTTGAAAACGAAGTATGGTGTGACCTCTCAGCACACTTATGTTAAGGTTGATGCTATGGGGAATCAAATTGCCAAATGGTCGGGAAGCGAAACTTTGGCTGAGCTGTTGGTCGAAATGAAGTAAGGAATGTGAAGTGAGTATGAGGAATGTTTCCTCGTACTTCTTCTAAATCTTTAAACAAAAAAGTCTATGCTGCTTCTTTTTTTCTTCGCCTTTCTTTCGGGATTGGTCACTATTTTTGCGCCCTGTATTTGGCCGTTACTTCCTATCATTCTATCGGCCAGCGCCTCTGACGGCAAGCGTAAACCACTCGGTATCGTGACCGGTATAGCCCTTTCATTCACGATCTTCACCCTTACTCTCTCGTATATCCTCAAAGTTATTCCCTTTGATCCGGATAACCTGCGCATTCTTGGGGTGGTGGTAATTGCCTTTTTGGGAGTTGTTTTGGCCGTACCCGCTTTGGGAAAACGTCTCGAAGGAGCAGTCAGTCGTTTGAGCGGATTTGGTGGACGCTTTCTCAATCAAAAGGGATCTGGTTTCGGGAGCGGATTCATTACAGGCTTCGCCCTTGGGGTGGTGTGGTCTCCTTGCGCCGGGCCAATTTTGGCTACGGTAGCGACTCTCGCCGCCACCCAGGCCGTCAATATTACGGTGGTTTTTATCACGCTCTCCTTTGTCATTGGAGTGGCAGTGCCGCTCTATATCTTTGCTACGGTGGGACAGAAATTACTCACCAAAACGAGAGCACTCTCTCCCTATACCAGTCGCATCCAGCAGGTTTTTGGGGTGGTGATGATCTTGGCCGCACTCGCTATTTATACGGGATATGATCGGGTGCTACAGACCAGACTTTTGGATGCTTTTCCGCGCTATGGTACTTTCCTGAATCAGTTTGAAAAGAATGACAATGTCAAAAAAGAGCTCGACAAACTAAAGGATCCACAATCTGAAGTATCACTTATGGATCAAATCAAAAAAACATCACGCAGTGTAATGACCGGTCTAACAAATCAAGGGCAAGCACCAGAATTTGCGGGGATTAAAAAGTGGCTAAATACGGAGGATGGTAAGTCACTCACTATGAGCGAATTGCGAGGGAAAGTGGTACTGGTAGATTTTTGGACGTATAGCTGTATCAATTGTATTCGGACACTCCCCTATGTTACCAGGTGGTATGAGAAGTACAAGGATCAGGGATTTGTGGTGGTGGGCGTTCATACTCCAGAATTTGAATTTGAGAAAAAGGAGTCAAATGTGCGAGAAGCACTGTCCCGTCACCAGATTACGTATCCAGTAGCGATGGATAATGACTATGCCACCTGGCAAGCGTACCACAATAGTTATTGGCCAGCTCACTATCTGATTGATAGAGAGGGGACTATTCGGCAGACTCATTTTGGTGAGGGTGGATATGACGAAACAGAACAGGCAATCCAAGATCTCCTGGGCGGATCCGGGGTATCGGCGGTAGATAATCCGCAGTATGAAACATATGCCAAAACAGCGGAAACATATGTCGGCTATGGTCGCATGGAACGTTTCAACTCCGCAGAACCTTTGCAAAAAGATACGATGGCTAGCTATTCATTTAAAGCAGTGCCCCCATCTAGTGGCGTGGCACTGGCAGGGGAATGGAATATTATGAAAGAGTATGCCACCCCAAGTAAAGGAGCGGTGCTCAATATGCCGTTTGATTCTCGGGAAGTATTTCTTGTCATGCGTCCCAAGGCGGGCGCCTCTTCGCGCGTCAAAGTTTTTGTTGACGGCGTCCTACAGTCTTTTGGAGAGGATAACCAGAATGGTATCGTGACGGTGGACACCGATAGGCTCTACAAGCTCGTGCGCTTGGATCAACCCGGCAAACATCTTTTGCGTCTTGAGTTTCAAGATGAGAATGTAGAAGTGTACGCCTTTACCTTTGGATAAATGGACATAGCGCCTGCAGCATAAAGTAGGTAGAGCAATAAAAACGAGGCTGTGACAGGGCTCGTTTTTATAATATTTGAGTGGGTTCGAACCGTGTATTCTGGAAATGTGGAAAAAAGATCGAAACAACGTCGAAGTCACAGGGAATATTGGTAGCGTATTACTTTCCATAGTGTTATTCAGCTTTGCCAAGCATCTTTTGAACAATTCTTGACATACCCCCCAGGGGGTACTATAATGAGTTTGAGGGTAATATAAACTATAAACTCCTCCAGCCCCGTTTTACACTATGCAGTATTCAATACCAAAAAAATGAAAAAGGCTCTTTATATCATTATCCCTCTTCTCGCTTTGGTTCTTATGGAAGGAGTGGTTTGGGTGGTGCTCAGGTCTTCAAAAGAGGCTAGCCCCATACCTCCCCGAACAGCGGATCAGGTGAAAATTGAACGACAGGTAAAAGGAGAACCAAAGCAGGAAGAACCGATAGAAAAAACAATACCTCATCCGGTAACTCCCGCCCCTTATTCAAGTATGGGCAGTGCAGACTCCGAAAACTTTCCGCCTCCAAGCACCGAAGTAAAAAATGGAAGAACAGAACGTACTATCCATATGGGCGTTCGGCAGTATGTGTGGGAACCAGCGACTATTACAGCTAGGAAAGGAGAGCTTGTGCGACTTATTATCCATAATGCCGATGTAAAACATGGACTTGTTATTCCTGATCTGGGAGTGAACCAGGATATTCCCGAAGATGGTGCAGTGGTGGAGTTTATAGCCAGTAAATCAGGGACTTTTGAGTTTTTTTGCTCGGTTTGGTGCGGGCAGGGGCACGTGGAAATGAGAGGAAAGATTGTTATTGAATAATAAGCTATTTTATAGTGCCTTTTACAATTTTGAATCGTACCTCGTTGTAAAGAGGTACTAACAGTGTACAGTTGACAGAGCAAAAAACGAGGCTGTAACAAATCTTATTTTTTTGACCGAATCTAAACTTGTGGTATTATTAAAGTATAAAATATAAATATAAAATATAAATATAAAATATGCAGCAAAATATTTCTACGGCTCTTGGAGCAAGTGTCATTATAATTTTGGCCATCACCGCTGGCGCTTTTCTCTGGCAATCAGAACAAGGTCAGCCTAGTCTCGATCAGGCGGTATCTTACGTTACGGTGCAAAAGCCTCCTCGTGTAGCGCCGCTCCAGGATGTTTCTATGATGGGGAAGGAACAAAAGAGTACTACAGTAACACCGCCGCAAGACCCCCTACCGCTATCTGTCTCCGTAGCGACCCAAGCGGTTTCTGAAAAAGATCTCGTGGGAATGTGGAAGCCGAAAGTAAACACTGCGGGCGATCTCAGTGAACAGTATTCGATAGAGAAGGGGCAGCATATATACAAGTCCTTCAGTTTTGGTAAGCTTGATAGTCAGGGGACTTGGTCAATGGATAGTAACGGAATGCTTTCTATTAAAGGAAAAGACGGTGCTTACACGTTGTCGGTAGACTTTAACCAAGCTAAAGACGAAATTACTATTACGGATGAAGGTTCTCAATCAGTGCTGGTAAAAGTAGCATTGCCATAGCGAGCATTCAAAAACACCCCTAGCTAGGGGTGTTTTAAATGGGATAAATACCTACTATTTTACGGCTAGGATAAAGTCTGCTCCATTTTTTGTTGCTTGATAGGTGAAGGCCTTAGCATCGAGCGGCCGGCCTTTGATATAGTTTTCAGACACGAGGATGTCTACGAGCTCGGAACCATCAGTGGCAGGAGGATATTTGTTGTGATCGAGATAGTAGAGCTCAACCGCCGTTGACAATTGATGGACATTGGCACTATTGGCTACGCTTTTGGCACTATCGAGAATAGTGTCAGCCTTTGCGGTCATGCCGTTCACGGTTACGAAAGTCCCGATAGTAAGCGCTATCAATATTTGTAGTGGTGATCCCATATAGTGGTGAGTGTTAGTAGTCTGACTAAATAATATAGCATATACTGCAAATCATGTCAATAGTCTGGCCATGTGAACACCCAAGTGGCATTATATAAAATAGCTTATAAAAGCCTAATCTTTTGCTTTGTAAATGGGGATTTGAAGAGGAGCGCTTTACAATTATCCACATTTATGCCACTATCGAGCTAGCCTCTATAAAGGCGAAGTTATTTTAATAATAAGGCAAAGCATGGAATCCTCCATGAATTTTGTTGCTTTCGTCACTCAAGCCCTCTGAAGGAGAGCGAAATGAATGGTTTCAAGGTTTCTTCGCGTGCCGCCTTTGTCTCTCTGATGGCGGCAGCGCTGGTTTTGGTAGGATGTGGTGGCGGAGGTGGGGCGGAGAGTTCCACCACAGTTGCTGTCGCCGCGCCAGTTGCTACCCTCCCCATCGTCACCCCGGTCGTCGCGCCCGCGCCCGTTGTCATTCCTGAGCCGGTGGTGACCTATCCGCTGGCGCTGGCAGCAACGCCGGCGCCGACTGGCAAGGTGCTGTTCGTCGCTGAGGCGGAAGGTCTCTGGGTTAACCGATCGTCGCTCTATTCGCTGAATGACGGTAATCTGCCGTCATTTTTGGGGCTCACGAGGTGGGCATCGACGGTCTCGGTCTCGCAAAAAAGCGGGGCTTATGTCTTCCAGGATCAGAACTCGGCAACGGCATATTACAGCAAGGCGGGCGTTTTGCTTGCCAGCTATCCTGACGTTCAGGTAGCAGGCGTCGCCTATGCCTGGACCCCGGATGGGTCGGTGGTCTTCGTCAGTGACGTTGGTCTGGTTGAGTTTAATCCGACAGGCGTCGGACAGTTACTCATTCTCAGAAATCAACAGATTGATGACTGGGACAGCTCGCCAGCTGTCTCGTCGGACGGCAAATTCCTGGTAGTGAGTCATCACACCTGGAGTCGCGCCGTCGGCGACAGCACCACGATTTACCTGGCGGAAATGACCAAGCTCCGGGAGGGGCTGGGCCTCGCTTCTGCCCAGGTCGTGTGGACGGGTCTTAGTTCGGATTACGACCTGATAAGGAACCGCACCACGTTCCTCAACAACAACGAATTTATTTTCGTTGGGACGACGAAGGACGTGGACGGCCAGTTCTCGACCAAAATCTTCCTGGGAAACGTCGATGGTACACCACCCAAGGTGGTGATCAAGACACCGTTTGTGACCGGGCTGCTTCAAATAGCCCTCTCCCCGGACGGTACCAGGATTGCCTACGCCAGTCTGGATCGGATCGTCTACCTCGCCAAAGTTGGCGAGTGGGTGGTAACCATCCTCGACAGGGGCTACGTCGGATACAAATACGACTCGCTGTCGTGGTCTCCAGACGGCAAATATCTGGCCGCCGGCGGGTTGCTCAGCAATGGCAGCCCAAACAAGGCGCAGGTGGTTGTCTATCAACCTGGCACCACCAAAAAGTGGAAGCTTGCCGAGGTAGACGGCGCAGAGGTTCCAGGGCTGGCTTGGGCGCCTTGAAAAGAGATCGATGTGTGAGCCGCTTGGTAGCAATACCGGCGGCTTTTTTCTTTGTCACCGGCAAAGTTTGTTCAAACATTTTTAAGCCATTTGAGTCGTTTTCCGCTAAGAAAATTGAAGGAGGCAGGCAGCAAGTCAGGGTATCAGAAATCTTTTTTGTGTGCTATTGTAGATGTGTTATATGAGGTTCATCCGTAAGAGAGAAACTATGAGAAGACATACGAAGATACTGATCGGGGGAGGCATTCTTATGGCGGTTTTGGCGATGGTTTTTGTGGCGATGGTCAATAAATATAGCGGAGAGAGTCGGCGTCATAATTCCTTTCCGGAGAAAATGAGGCGAGCGTATGATACAATTTCTGTTCAGCTTATAACCGAAGCTAGGTTTCTCTCTTATTTCACATATGACCAGCTAACTGGATTTGGCAAAACCAAAAAAATCGGTTGGGTGAGTGATATCCACGCCGATCGTTACAAGCATCGCCTTGTGGAAAGCGGTATGCTCTATCCCAGGCAGTATGATGTCTATTTACCGAAAGTGTTTGATGCTCTGCGCAAACAGGGGATCCAAACTGTTTTGTCGACGGGGGATAACGTCAATTCCGGGGATACTGGCTATGCTTCAGAGCTGGTGAGACTAGCCAAAGAAAAGGATATGCACATCATCTGGGTAAAGGGCAATCACGATTCACCGGAGTCTATGGCCACCTTGGGACTGTCAGAGGAGCAGTATTATTATCATGTTGATATCTTTGGTGCGCGCATTGTCGTTTTAAATACGACGGTGGGTATGGCAGAGGATGGCGTGGGCTACGGCGGGAGTATTGATGCCGAACAATTGGATTGGTTGCGAAACGAACTCAAAACAGAGCGGCCGGTTATCATCGCCATGCATGTCCCGATGTTTCCTGTTTCCTTGGAGCCAGTGATTTCAGATCAATATACTGAGCTGGAACAGATCCTGCGTGACAGCGGCAAGGTAACTATGGTGCTGTCGGGGCATTTTCATATCCCGTGGCAAAAGGTGCATAACGGATTACGATTCTATGGTGAAGGAACTCTGACTCGGGATGGCATGGAGGGGGAATATGCGGTGATTGATTTGACGGATGGCTCAGTCAATTATGAATATGCCAAATAGCGATGCTTGTCTAAAAGCAAAAGAACCAGCGACATTACTTGTGCACGTTTCGAAAGAAGTGAAAATAGTGGGACTGATTTTTCTCGTCTGGTTGGGGCTACTCATGACGGTAGGATTTTTTGCTCGCACTGAGCTTCTTTACACTGGTGCCAAGTGTACGGTCAAAAATCAGTTACCCTACTATCGTTGGGACTCTTTTTGGTACACTTCTATCGCTCGCCATGGTTATTCTTTTTCGCATGATACCAATTCAAGTATTGCTTTTTTTCCGCTATATCCGGCGGTTATCCGCGTGGCACATGATGTGACGGGTGTCAAAGAAGACCGAGTAAGTTTTGGGCTCAATATTTTTTTCTCGCTCCTGATTGTTGTTTTTTTGTATCGCTTAGCTCGCTTGGATTATAGAGAGGATGTGACGCGTAACATTATTCTCTCAGTGCTCTTTTTTCCGCCAGCTTATTTTTTCCTTTCTGGCTATCCGGACGCTTTGTTCGTTTTGCTTACTCTCTTGAGTCTGTATTTTGGCCGCCGGGGACACTGGTGGCAAGCTGGATTTTTCGCGGCCTTGCTGGCCTTGACCAAACCCTACGGCATCTTTATGATGCCATCGCTTCTCTTTGAATATCTCGAACAGCACGAGTGGCAATGGCAGATACTGTGGCGAGAAAAAAACTGGTGGCCAATCCTTCTGCCACTTCTCACTTTTGGTGGCTTTATCGTATTTAACTGGCTCTCCTTTCATGAACCACTGGCATTTCTCATTGCCCAGGACACGTGGGGTCGAGCTCTTGGGCAGCCGCTCCTCTCGCTTTTTCGTGAGGCACGGTATTTTCTCTCTGATACCGTGTGGAGTGGAGGCCATGCCCCGTATCTGGTGTATCTCGGAAGTTTTTTCTTTGCTGTGGTTGCCTCAGTCCTCGCGTGGCAGCGAGTGCGACACTCGTACGTAGTCTTCTCATTCCTCATCCTCGGTTCAGCTCTCCTCACTGGGACACTGACGAGCTTCGGACGTTATACCCTGCTCGGAGTAGCACTGGTCATGGGGGTAGCCGTCTCACTCTCGTCCAGGAAAAAGATATTTTGGGCGTATCTTTTCTTTTCTGCGCTTCTTCTTTTGGCTACTGCTAACCTCTTTGTGCGCTGCTACCCGTTTGAATGATGGAAGTACGTGAGGAATGGTATACTAGGAATTCGGAAGGAACGATGCTATCTGATGCAAGAAGTTTATGAATATACTCTCCCTGATCAAAAAAAATAAATTCTCTGCGATCATGTTGGCCATCATCATGCTTGCGGGCATATTTCTCCGTACCTATCATTTGCATGACTGGCTGTTTTTTTATCCTGACCAGGTGCGCGATTTGTCTATCGTAGAGGGAGTAATCGATGGCGGAAATTCCTGGCCAACTTTGGGGTCGCAGGCCGGTATGAGTCGTTTCCGAATTGGGCCGATGTATAATTATTTCCAGATTATTGCTGGCAAGATTTTCGGGGTGGCGCCGGAAGTGATGGCTTATCCCGATGTTTTTTTTTCCATCTTTTCTATCCCGCTTCTCTATTTCTTTTTGCGCCGTTATTTTGCAGACAAGCTTTCTTTGGCACTGACAGGACTGTATGCGCTCTCGTTCTACGACGTCTATTATTCTCGCTTCGCCTGGAATTCCAATCCGATTCCGTTTTTTGTGTTTCTTTTTCTTTTGGGATGTCACGAACTTTTGGAAAAGAAAGAGCGGACCAGTTGGCCATTTGTGGCGGCCGCTTCGATCGCTCTTGGGGTAGGGGTACAGCTTCATACTATTCTTCTGGTGCTCTTGCCTTTCTTTTTCCTCCTTCTCTCCCTCTCACTTGTTGTGTTTAGCCCTCGGGTATGGCTCAAATGTTTGGCTATACTGGCTATCGCTTTTGTTTTGAATGTACCACAGATCGTGAGTGATGCCCGAGGAGGATTTGTGAATGCCGAGCTATTTTTCAAGGTGTCCGATCGCTTTACCAATGGCGGCGAGGGGAGTCTTCTTGTCAATTTGAATGACTTCGCTCTCTGTCATATGCAGGCTGATGCCCAGATCCTCACCTCTTTAGGAAATTGGAAGGAATGTGATTATCAAGACATCATTGTAAACAGAGCTGGGGCACACGATGGGTTGGTTCGTTTGGTCTCACTCACGTTCATCTTGTGCAATGCTTTATTTCTTCTGTGGGGATACTGTACTTTGGTGTCTCGCCTGTTCCGTGAGGGGGATGGTACCCGAAAAAATTTTCTCAAACTAACTGCGCTTTTTACCGTGCTCTCTTTTGTCATCATGCTACCGATTGTTTCTCGCGGTGAAATCCGCTATTTTTTCCATATTGTTTTCGTGCCATTTGTCTTTCTTGGATTCTTGGTAGAGGCTTTACCGAAGCAGTACCCGCGTTTTGTTACCGCTACCATCATCATACTTTTTGTCCTTTGTGTCGGTGCCAATGGCAGCACCTTTTTCTCTCAAGGTCAAGAACTGTTAGCGAAGCGTAGTAGCTACAGTATGAATGTTATCTTGGGTGAAGCGGAGCTGATGCGAAACTTTATGGTGAGTGAGACTGCTTTGGGGAACGAGGCACTCTTCTACGCCCAAGGAAAGTATTTGCAAAACTTTTCTGCCCCCCTCATCTACCTCGCACAAAAAGAGGGGGTGACGCTCGACAAGATGCGTAGTGTGGACCATCTGCCTGCAGGGTTGCCTCTTTTCTATTTGACCGCCAGCGTCAAGGATGATGATGGCCAAATAGTTCTGGATCGTCAGGTGCTTCGGAAGAAAAAATTCGGCCAAATTATTATCTATCAACTACAGAACTGACTGGATACAGGTAATGTATTGTGCACCAGCTTTTCGTGGTACCATATGAGGACTATTCAGTAATCTTTTTCGTATGTTTACCTTTGCCAACGTCACCAAAAAATTTGGTGACCACGTGGCGGTCGATAACGTCAGTCTGTCTATACAGGCCGGTGAAATTTTTACCCTCATCGGCCCCAATGGTTCCGGTAAGACGACCATCATTAAAATGATTGCGGGGCTCCTTCGCCCAGATCAGGGGATGATCAGTATCGAAAACTTTGATGTGGTCAAACAACCGATAGAAGCCAAATCACATATTGGCTATATCCCTGATGAACCAATGGTCTGGGGGCAGATGACAGGTGAAGAATTTCTTCACTTTAGCGGAGCGCTCTATGGTATGCCCGGGCAGGTACGAGTCGAGAAAATCAAGCAATGGCTTGTCACCTTCCATCTCGAAGGGTTGGAGCAAGGACTCTTTGCCAGCTATTCACGTGGTAATAGGCAGAAGTTTTCGATTATCGCTGCCATGATGCACGCACCAAAGCTCTTACTCGTCGATGAGCCAATCGTGGGTCTCGATCCACAGAGTACGGAAATCGCCAAGACGGTGTTCACTCAGTTTGCAGAAGACGGCGGCATTATTTTTTTGGTCACGCATACACTTTCCTTCGGCGAGAGCATCGCTACGCGGGTAGGTTTGCTCCATTATGGCAAGTTACAAGCCATAGGCACCCTGGCAGAGCTGCGGACAGAAGCTGGATTGGATAAAGAGGCTACACTCGAAGATATCTATCAAGTGTATAGTAAAAAATAATTTCATGCTTCGATTATTGTGGCAGATCAATCTGCGTTCGGCCAAAGATTATTTTAAAAAAGAACGGGCGGCGCGCCTGATTACGGCGTCACTCTTTTTATTCGTTTTTGTGATGGTGGCAGTAGGTCTTTATTTCTTTTTCCGCTTCGGATTCACTTTCCTTAAAAAGGATTTGTTTTTCGCCCCGGTTCTGTCCTTACTTGCCTACGAGATATTTTTTTTGGGTGTCAGTGCGCTTATGTTCGCGAGTGCGCTCATTAGCGGCCTCTTCGGATTTTTTCGCATCGAGGCTTCAGCGTGGCTGTTGTCTTCACCTTGTTTCCGCGTATTGCCTTGGTATGTCATCTCGAAGATATTTGTCGCTTCGCTCTGGCCGTTCCTAGTGGTGGCACTTCCCGGTCTCTTGGCTATTCAAGCTGTGTCGCACCTCGGCCCGGCCGGTTTTTTTATTATGCTGGGGTCAATTATTTTTTTGGCGGTATTTTCTGCCGTCCTGGCGGCTATCTCGATACTCATGATTGCGAAATTTCTCTACTTGGCAGAACGGATTATATCTACAAGGATGCTTACTATGGGGCGGATCGTTTGTGTCCTGAGTGTAGTTTTAGTGGGGCTGTCATACTTCTTTTGGGTGCGTATTACGCGCCTCGACACCGTGGCCATTCTACAACCATATAATCTCATGGCACAGGCAGCAGCATTGCCACCCCTTATTTCGCAGTTCAGTATGTTGCCATCGCACTTTACCGCGCTTGCCCTGTATGAACTGGAATATGCTAGTTTTTCGGATGCACTCATGCTCTCGGGCGGTTTGTTCCTGCTTGCGCTTGGGGGTATGATTCTATTCCGATGGATGTCATTGTGGTATTTGGAACTGTGGCAAATACTCCAGGAGGGGCACTCCGAAGCGCTGCCCGGACAAACACCACGGCGCACAGGGGCACTTCATTTTCCACGCTATCTTTCCGGACCATATGGAGCCTTTTTTGAGAAGGAAGCGCTGGTGGTGTTTCGTGATGGGAAAAATACCCTTTGGTTTCTTTTTGCGATTTTTCTCTGGCTTATCCAGGTGGCCACGAATATTTTTTTGCAAAGAAATATGGGGCGCCTCAACCCAGATCATGCTTCTTTCCCGTTTATGTTACAGGCGCTCCAGGTCATCATCATTATCTACTTTTCCAGTTCGTTCGTACTGAGGTTTGGCTTTCCCTTATTTAGTCTGGAGAAAAAAACTGCCTGGATTATTGGGAGCGCCCCGATCAGTTTGGTGAGAGTGTTTTGGTCGAAAATGATTTTCTATGCTGCCTGTTTCACTTCGCTTACTGTGTTGTTCGCCCTCCTGAATTCAGCTATTCTTGCCATGCCACTCGCTACTTTCGTCTTTTTTCTCTTGATTGTGGTGACAGCAACCATTGCTATTACATTTTTTGGACTGTGCTTGGGCGCCATCGCTCCTAATGTGGAAACGGATGATCCGGAAATACTCAGCACCTCTCTTTCAGGATTGTTCTTCATTGCCCTCTCCCTCCTTTATGGAGCTTTTGGGTCACTGGCTTTTTATCAGTTCGTCGAGAGCGGTTCATTTTTGCCGGGATTTGTGTTTGAAGTGGCTTCACTGCTTCTGGTATGGTTCTTTGTCTCGCGTGCGCTACGGGCGATTGCCTGCTTTGAATTTGAAGGTTGAGCAGGAACTGAAAATTAAACGAAGAAGAGAATTCTCTCCGCTTCTTTTATGAAAAGATGGGGAATGGTGTTATTGATTGGGATGGTGATATGTGGCAGCGTACTCTTCGTTGCGTTTTATGGGCGGTTCGTTTCTCGTGTTCCTCTTCGAGCGGTCTCGCTGGAAAATCATCCGTTGGGGCAAGCAGAGGAAAGTGGGCCGAGCGATGGCTGGCAAACGTCAGACCTCACTACTTCGACCCGTGGGCAAATATATGATCGTCTGCCGGTACTGATGTTTCACTATATTCGGACGTACACCGATTCACATGATCCTATCGGCGTCAATCTCTCCGTTTCTCCAGAACATTTCCGTATGATGCTCGGGTGGCTCTCGGCTCACCAGTATATGACTGTCCCCCTTTCTTATCTGTTTTAACCTATCCGTTGTTGAAACAGGGAGGATTCTTTGGTTCTTCCTCGGCTACGCATCACAGACGGAAGCAATTTAGCTGCTCTGCTTGAGAATTAACTTTGATATAAAAAACACTCCCTCTCGAGAGTGTTTTTTATATCAAAGTTAGGCTTTGTTGCCTAGGATCTTGAACATTTTTGTTCCGCAGATGCTGCAGGTGCCCTTCATGGCGTTGCGACCGTTCTTCATTTCTACCACCTCCGTATCCTTCATTTCACGCTTCTCTTTGCACTTCATACAATGTCCGGTCACGGCCACTATCTCTTCTTCTGCCATACTCTTGATCTCAATAATTAGCTCTCTGTATTATATACCTGAACGGCCGCTTTAGAAAAGCCCTCTTTTCGGAAAATCAAGTCCGTTTAGTTAGTCAGGTGGCTGTGCTATAGTAAAAATACTCATTATCCTGAATATGAAAAATTACTTCACCACTCTCTATTGGCTCGACCATGGTCGAGCCATGAGAAACATTATAAAGGAAAAAAAGCTTCTATGGCCACTTCTTGCCATTTTGATGATCCTTTTGGTGGTAGGTAGTTTTACTTTTTCCTATCGTTTGCGTTCCCATGTGACGCCATTTTTTTTGACCGATGAAATTCACTTCACCTTCATCGACTCTCATGCCGTGACGTTTAATTGGCACGGTCGGGCTGAGACTATCTCTTATGGTGTTCGCTCGAGTACAGAACAGACGGTCAAAGCGCATACTCCGAGTACCGTGCCCCTGTCGACGCCTGGGCCATTCTGGGAGGCACCACTGACTGGACTTCTGCCCGATACCGTTTATCGTTATACGATCGGCGGTGGATCAGAGCATACTTTTCATACCCCGCCTTTGCCTGGGGCTAATGCTTCCTTTGTTATGGTGGCAGAGGGTGATATTGGTGATGCTGTTCATTACCCACATGTAGCGACGATGCAGTCTTTGGTTTTGGCTCAGCATCCGGTCTTTTCCCTGATGCTAGGTGATCTGACCTATGCCAATCGTTTCGGCTCGCGGAGCATTAGCGAACATTTTAATGACGTTATGGCGTGGTCAGAGGATATTGCTTATATGCCGTCTTGGGGGAATCATGAGTGGGCGACAGGAGACAACCTACAGAATTACAAGGGGCGTTTCGATTTGCCCCATGCAGAAACATCGCCACCGTCTTCTGATATGAAAAACCAAGGAGCGGGAGAGGACTGGTATTGGTTTGATTATGGCTCGGCCCGTTTCATCAACTACCCAGAGCCAAGTCGTGGTGCTATTTCTGTCTGGCGCGATGCTATGCTTCATGATGATGGACCAATGGCAGAGGCGCAAAAAGATCCTAACATTCGTTACATCGTAACATTTGGGCATCGACCCGTGTATTCTTCGGGGCTCCACCGAGGAGAATCACAACTGGTGAAGGGCATGCAGGCTCTGGGAGAAAAATATCCGAAGTTCCTTCTCAATTTGAACGGGCACAGTCATGACTATGAACGCAGTATCCCGATGTTTGGAGTGACTCATATCACTGCGGGGACGGGCGGCGCTGATCTCGAAGCAAGAAGTGGGAGTTGTATTTGGAAAAAATGTCCTGCCCCCGATTGGTCGGCGGTACGCTATATGCGTCAGGGGTTGCTGAAGATTACGTTTACGCCTGAGACGTTGACTGGAGAATTTATCTGCGGGCCAGAGAGTCCGGCCAAGAATGACATTGCCTGTAATGTGGGAGACATCATCGACACCTTTACGCTTCATCCGAAGCCGTAAGGATAAAAAATAACAGGTATTCCCTGATTTTACTAGCACTCGCTCGGAAAAAAAGTGCACTTTTGTTTCACTCGCTTCGTTTAGTAATAACAATAAGTAGTATGGATACCCTTCAGATTATTCGTTTGGCTGACTTGCGGAAAAATCGTAAACCAATCCGCAATGTTAACGTGGAGCATAAGGGACAACTGAGCAATCTTGACCGAGTGGCGGTTGCTATCACTAGTCATGTTGGGACGATGGGATTCTTCCTCCTGATATTTTTGTGGACCGTTCTGTGGCTTGGCTGGAATATGTTTGCACCGGAAGTCTGGCACTTTGACCCATACCCAGCTTTTGTTTTGTGGCTTTTCATTTCTAATATGATTCAGATCTTCCTCATGCCACTCCTGATGGTGGGACAGAATCTTCAGGGCCGTCACTCCGAAGCGCGCGCTGAGGCAGACTTCGACGTCAATACGGAAGCCGAACGGAAGATTGAAGTTATTCTGGAGCATTTAGAGCGTCAGAACGAACTCATTTTGAAGATATTGGAGAGGGTAACACAGAACGGCGACCAGAAAACGAATGAGAAAAAAGGCGGGAGATAATCCCGCCTTTAAAATACCCAAGTGTTCTATAGGGTGCTCTTGTACTACGTCTCTTTTTTGTCCGTAGAAAAGCTCTGGAACATACCTTCTTGACAATACCCTATGGGGGGTATTAAAATACAGTTGTTATCTGAAATAATTCGTATACGTATGATTGAGCTTTCGAAAAAAAAACTGATTCGCCGTTTGAAGATCGTCGAAGGTCAGGTGCGCGCTCTAGAGGAGATGGTTGAGAAGAATGTCTACTGCATAGATGTCATTACCCAGACCTCGGCTATCAAACAAGCATTGACCGCAGTGGAAGACATACTCTTGGAAGGCCATCTCAATACTTGCCTCATCCGTCAGATTAAACACGGCGAGGAAACGAAGGCGGTAGCGGAAGTTTTACGGGTATACCAATTAAAACGCAAATAATTATGGCTCAGTCGGTGACCTATAAAATTAAAGGCATGCACTGTGCTTCGTGCTCAGCTATTATTGAAAAAACGTTTCAGAAAGTGCTGGGGGTGCAATCTGCCACCGCGAATTATGGGACAGAAAGCGTCAAAGTCTCCTTCGACGAAACACAAACTACGCCGGAGCACTTATCTCAAATGATTGAGCCTCTGGGTTATTCGTTGGTCATCCCCGAAACAGTGACGGCCGACGAGCACGGAGTTCATACTGATGCCAATCAATCGAAAAAAGAGAAGTTGGTCGAGTTATCTCAAATGCGATTGAGAGTCTGGTCAATGATTCCATTGGCTATCATCAGTATCTTTGTTATGGGCTGGGAAATGTTAGCCTCCTTCGAGCGAGCGCCAGAGATGACCCTTTTGTGGCGAGAATTTTTTCACCACCTTTCGCCAGTAATGGCTACCTATGCGCTTTTGGTAGTGGGACAGCCTTATCTCTTGGGGTTCTACCGGTTTTTACGTTATGGCAAGGCCAATATGGATACCTTGATTGGTATCGGGACGGTGACGGCCTTTTTATACAGCTTTATCCTCGTTGCTTTTGAAGAAACACTGCGTCCGTTTATGAACGTGGAGCATACCTACTATGATGTGACTATTGTGGTCATCGCTTTTATTACTTTGGGAAAATATTTGGAAGCACGTTCTAAGCTAAAGACGGGTGATGCTATCGAAAAGCTTTTGAGTTTGCAGGCCAAGACGGCTTTGGTGGTGCGCGCAGAGAAAGAAATGGAAATTCCAGTGAACGAAGTAGTACATGGTGATATTATTGTCATCAAGCCGGGGATGAAGATTCCCGTAGATGGCGTCGTGATAGAAGGCTCATCGTATGTGGATGAATCATTGGTGACGGGAGAGCCAGATCCAGTAAAAAAAACGGCGGAAGAAAGCGTGGTGTCTGGGACGATGAATACCACTGGCTCGTTCACTTTTCGTGCTACCAAAGTGGGAGCGGAGACGCTGCTTGCTCAAATCGTGGCGATGGTGGCAGAAGCACAGGGGAGCAAGGCTCCTATTCAGGCTTTAGCCGACAAAATTTCCAGCATCTTTGTACCGACGGTCTTGATTTTGGCCTTCGTCACACTCGGGACTTGGCTTGTTATCGGTACGCCTATACTAGGATTTCCCCAGGCTCTGTCTTCAGGACTCGTCTCATTCGTCGGTATTTTGGTGATCGCCTGTCCCTGCGCCTTGGGGCTCGCTACTCCTATCGGCATCATTATCGGGGTGGGGAAGGGTGCACGGGAAGGGATACTCATCAAGGATGCGGAGAGTTTGCAAACATTGGGGATGATTGACACCTTGGTCCTCGATAAGACCGGGACCATCACCAAGGGTAAACCAGAGCTTACCGCTCTTCATAATCATTCTGCCAAGAGTGATGGAGAATTGTTGGCTATTTTGTGTGCTTTAGAAAAAAAATCAGAGCACCCGATTGCGCACGCGATACTCACGGCCGGTCGAACAAGGGGTGTTCCAGAAATTCCGCTAGAATACTTTGCAGCCCTCAAAGGGAGAGGTATTCAAGGTGTTATTGCCGGAAAAACGTACTATGCCGGCAATGCTACATTACTATCTGAACTCAATATTTCTTTTGATGCCTCGTCTATTGAGGCAGAAACAGTACAAGGGAAGACGCCAGTGCTACTAACAGATGAACATTCGGTTCTGGCGGTGGTGATGATTGCTGACGCTGTGAAGCCGGAAGCTAAAGCAGCTATTGCGCGTCTGCAGGCTTTCGGCATCAAAACTATTATGCTTTCGGGTGATGATCGTCATACCGCCCAGTTTATCGCGGCTGAAGTGGGGATTGATCAGGTGGTGGCCGAGGCTTTGCCGGAAACAAAGCTCAATACGATCAAAGAACTACAAGGTCAAGGGAAAATAGTGGCTATGGCGGGTGATGGCGTCAATGACGCGCCGGCCTTGGCTCAAGCTAACGTCGGCATTGCTATGGCCACCGGGACAGATGTAGCTATTGAAACGGCTGGTATCACACTTCTGCGTGGTGATATCAGTAAGATCGTCAAAGCCATCCGTCTTTCTCGCCTGACGATGCGCGGTATCAAGCAGAATCTGTTTTGGGCTTTCATCTATAACATTGTGGGCATTCCTTTGGCTGCTGGTCTCTTCTACCCCTTCTTCGGCTGGCTCTTGAGCCCGGTTTTTGCTGGTTTGGCCATGGCTTTTTCCAGCGTGTCAGTGGTCAGTAATTCCCTACGTTTGAAATCAAAAGAACTCTAAAGCTATCGCTATGAATAACAAAGAGCGCCATATATTTCATGTCAAAGGGATGCATTGCAAAGCCTGTATCCTCCTCACAGAAAGTGAACTTATCGAACACCCCAGGGTCTCTTCGGCCACCACAAGTCTAAAGACTCATACCGTGGAAGTATGTGGTAATTTCAGTGATATGTCGCCTGCGGAGGTTGCTGCCGAATTGACTGGTGTGCTCGAAAAGCATGGGTATCATTTGTCGGTAGAGAAACCAGCAGCGATGAAGAAGTGGGCAGACTTTTTTTGGGCTCTCCCTATAGCCTTCGCTTTCATCATGCTGTTTATAGTTTTACAGAAAACGGGCTTCGTCAATTTGGTAGATGCCAGTAATATTTCCTATGGCACCGCTTTTTTGATCGGTATCGTGGCCTCCCTTTCTAGCTGTATGGCTGTAGTGGGAGGGCTTCTACTTTCTCTCTCCGCTACCTTTGCTAAAGAAGGGGACAGGGTGCGGCCGCAACTTTTGTTTCATGGTGGTCGGCTGCTTTCTTTTTTTCTCTTGGGCGGCGTGATTGGTGCTCTCGGTGCCAGTTTCTCTTTGAGTTCCACGGCCACAGTCATTTTAGGGTTTCTTATCGGGGCAGTGATGCTCATCCTCGGCATCAATCTCCTTGATGTTTTTCCGTGGGCTAAGCGTTTGCAACCGGCGATACCTAAATTTCTCTCGGAGCATGCCTATAGCGTCTCGAAATTAAACCACCAGTTAACGCCCTTTTTAGTGGGTGTAGCTACTTTCTTTTTGCCCTGTGGTTTCACTCAATCAATGCAGCTCTACACGCTTTCAACCGGTAATTTTTTGTCTGGTGCTTTGACGATGGGAGCCTTTGCCTTGGGGACGCTGCCAGTGCTCACCCTCATTAGTTTCAGCTCCTTCAGTATAAAGAAGAGCGCTCAGGCTGGGATTTTTTTCAAGACGGCGGGACTCATCGTTATTGCCTTCGCCCTCTTTAATATCATCAACAGTTTTGTTATAATGGGGATCATCTCGCCCGTGTTTAATTTTTAGCCAGTCACCAGTATGAAATATTTCTTTGGTCTCGTTGTGGTAGTATCGCTTCTTTTTGGTGGGTATCTTGTCATGCAGGCAGTTGGATCAAAAGGCAGTGGAGCGAAGACGGTGACTATTCCAGTCGCCGGTGATAATGTGACGGTAGTTGATGGCAAACAAATTATAGAATTGCGAGCCAAAGGAGGTTATACACCTCGCGTCAGCACCGCCAAGACAGGTATTCCAACTATTCTCCGAGTTGATACCGACGGCACTTTTGATTGTTCTTCTTCCGTTCGGGTACCGAGTTTGAATATTAGCCAGGTATTACCCGCTTCCGGTGCAACGGACATCCCTCTGGGCGAGCTTGCAACAGGTACCCTGAGCGGTACCTGCGGGATGGGAATGTACCCCTTTGAGATAAACGTTCAAAGTTAATTGTGGAATACTGCCTTTTCTGCTCGGCTCTTTTACTGGTCTTTCTTGACCATTTTTTCGTTATGCTACTATAAAAGAAGATAATTTTTATCTTATGCAAAGAAGCAAAAAAATTGCGCTTTACATCAAAAAACATCCACGGGCTACGGAAAGGGATCTACAACGGAGGTTTGATGTGAGTCGGCGCGAAGCACTAGCACTGTTATATGGTGAGGAGGTATATGATAAGGAGGCTGTTTCTGTTACCAAACGCTCGTGGCGTAATCGTATCGCTTCTTTTTTGGCTGCTTGGTCGAAGAATGATCGCTTGGTACTCGTTTCGCTTTTTGTCGTTGCTCTGACAGTCCGAGGGGTGTACGCCTTTTTCGTTCTCCGTAATCCGCTACTCACCACACCACTCCATGACGCGGCTTATTATGTGGAGTGGGCAAAACGTTTGGTGAGCGACGGCTTTATGGGAGACAGAGTCTTCTTTACGGAACCCTTCTATGCTTATTTCTTGGCCGTATTCTTAAAACTGTTCGGTACTTTTGGTCCGGAAGCAGCCATCATCTTTCAGTTTGTTTTGGGGGCGGTTTTGCCCCTGGTTCTGTACATGGTGGCGAAAAAACTCTTCAATCGTCCGGCAGCTCTCGCTACGGGTGTGCTTACGACACTGTATGGACCCTTTATCTTTTATGAAGGGTTGCTTTTGAAGACTAGTGTGGAAGTATTCTTGGTGCCGGGGTTTATTCTGCTTATACTCCATGCCTTTCAAAAGAGAGAGGCTCGTTTGTTCGCTTGGGCGGGAGTGTACGTGGGGATACTTTCCCTTGTCAAAGGGAATAACCTTATTTTTTTGCCAGTGGTTGTCGCTCTCATTTTTTTCTTGGCGCGCGACCTCAGGGTACAGCGACGGGCGATGCTGGCCGGATTTTTTTCATTAGGGGTGTTCCTCTGTATCTTGCCGGTCACTATCCGTAACTATGTCGTAGGACACGATATTGTGCCGACTAATTATTCCTTTGGACTGGCGGTCTATCAGGGGAATTGGTGGAATGGTGATGGCTCGACAGCCAATGTTCCCGGATTCCTGCGCCCTGACCCCCGCTATGAGGAGAATGATGCGGTTGGTATGGCCGAGGCTTACGCTGGGCACACGCTTAAACCTTCAGCCGTGTCGCGTTTCTGGTTAGGGAAGGCGTTTGCAGAGAGTGTGGCCAACCCACTCCATTTTGTGAGCACCCTTTGGAACAAACTCCTCCTGATTGTTAATCATAAAGAAATGAGCGACAACTACCAGCTTGATTTTTATCGTATGTCTGTGCCGCTCCTGTGGTTTTTACCCAATTTCTGGCTAGTGATGTTTTTGGCGTTGTGTGGGCTGCTCTTTTCCCACCGCCAAGATTTCTGGCGACGCGAAAGCGTGGTAGCACCCTCTCATGCCAAACATATTCCGGAAAAAGCCTTCATCTTCCTGGCTCTTTTTTTCTCAGCCATCGTGGTGCTTTTGGTAACCACGGTCAATGCCCGCTATCGGGTGCCGCTCGTGCCATTTCTGCTCCTTCTCTGTGGCGGAGCCCTCTCCTATGGTTGGTCATTGTGGCAGGAGCGAGAGGTATCAAGGATTGGTCATTTGTGGATTTTTCTGATCATCTTTTTGTTAGTAACTGGTTTTCCGTTGTCGTCGCTCGCTCACGATACGAGAACTGACGCTTATCATGCCTTGGGCTATTTTTCCTTGGAGCACGGTGATTATGGGCAGGCCAAGAATTTTTTTGAGAAGACTATTGCGCTCGACAATACCTATGCCTGGGCCTATGGCAATTTGTGGCTGACCGATCTCTTTCTCGGAGACTACGATGCGGCTACTCAGGCTCTGAAGACACTCATTGTTCTCCGGCCAGATGACCTGAGTAACTATAATCGTTTGGCTCTCCATCGGCAGTTGAAAGACGCAACACCAGAGGAGCGCCAAAAAGCAGCGCGCGACTTTCTCATTCAAACGAAAACGCCTACCTATGACGCCGACTTTAATGAAGCACAGCGTTTGATCCATCGTAAGGACACCAAACAAGCAGAAGTCTTGTTGAAAAATTCGTTTGCCAAGTATCCAGATTCGTCGGCCACGCTGATCGCTCTGGCCTCACTCAAGAAGCAACAGGGGACGCTTTCAGATGCCAAGGAGTATCTACAGCAAATTGTGAATGTGCACCCAGAGAATTTTTTAGCCCGCTATAATTTGGCCAATGTTTATATTGAAGAAAAGAATTTTTATCCGGTGGTGATTATGCTCAAAGACATTTATGAATTCACCCCGGAACTGGGTGATACTTGGTACAATTACGTGGTAGCTCTCATCAAAACCAACAAGACCGTGGAAGCAGTGGGAGTCATGCAGGCCTATATTAATCGTTACCAGAATGATGCCGGCCGCAAAGATATCGTCGACAAATTTAGAAGCGCTCTCAAGCCGACAGTGGGACAAACGGATATACAAAAATTGATACAGCAACAGGAGAAGTAGTGGCAGGCATCTTGCTAATTATCAGTTTTTGTGTTACGATTATTGTCCAAAGAAAGATTGTCCATTGTCCACAAGGACAGTTTTTCTTTTGTCTCAACTATAATTTCCTCCTATGCTCAAGCAGCCCCTCACTCATATCCAAGTCAAACGCTCCAAGGCCGGACTCGGACTGTTCGCTGTCTCGCCTATCAAAAAGGGTACCACTATCATCGAATACATCGGGGAACGGATTTCGGCAGCAAAAGGTGACGAATTGGACAATCGTTATATTTTCAATATCAACACTCGCTATGATATCGATGGTAGTCCACGTTACAATACCGCCCGCTATATCAATCATTCGTGCCGACCCAATTGCGAGGCTATCAATCGTCGAGGGCGGATTTTTATCGTGGCCAAACGCGGTATCAAAGCCGGAGAAGAACTGTCCTACCACTATGGCAAAGATCACTTCGAAGGTTTCATCCAGAAGCTGGGTTGTCGCTGTGTGAAATGCTCCATGTAAGATTATCGTGGAAACTATTTGACAAGAAAGTCGATTTTCTTTACTATTAGCCCTAAGTTAGTTCTTTTGAAGGCGAGAAGACAGTTGGCGGACGGTTGTAGCTTTGGAAAAAAGGCTCTAACCGCCTGCCACCTGTCTGTATGAAGGTGATTACTGCAGGGCGTTCTGTATTTTTGGAGAATTTCCCCATGACTAAGACCTCTGACAAGACCATCGCCGCCGGCAATTCGGCGGGCATCACCGTCGACACGTGTTCAGCCGGCGCCGCCCCGCACTGAGCCGAAGCCATCGCCGCCGCGAGGAGTCACTCCCCGCGGCAATTCGTCCACCATCTCTTACCCCAAGCAGTTCATCCGAATTGCTTGGGGTTTCAACTTTTTAGAGGAAAATCCTTTTGACAGCAGAGAAAAAAACGCTTATAGTAAAGGAACAATAGGGTAAAACCTGTTTTTTTGTTGTCGAAATACTTATTATGGCCAATTTTACAGTCACCCTCAAAGAGCGTAAAACAGTAGCCGATGGCACGGAAATGTTTATTTTCGCCAAGCCAGCGGATTTTACTTTTGAGGCAGGACAATATGTGGCTATGCTTTTATCTCAGACAGTAGTGCCTGATACGAAAAATGGGGTGCGTTCACTCTCCATCGCCTCGGCGCCTTTTGAGAACGATCTGTATTTCGCTATGCGTCAGAGTGAGAGCGGCTTCAAGCAAACGGTGTTTGTTCTGAAGCCTGGTGACACTGTCGCTATCACTAAAGCAGTGGGGCACTTTACTCTTTCGCACACGGCCGATAACCTGCCGATTGTCTTTTTGGTGGGGGGGATTGGCGTGACACCAGTGCGCAGTATTCTGAAACAGGCCGAACACGATGGTAGTGAACGCCAGTTTTTTGTCTTTTACTCCAATCGTTTTCAGAAAGACGCTGCTTTCCACGAAGAATTGAAAGAAAATACCTTGCCTCATCTGATCTACGTAGATACCCTGTCGCAAGAAACGGCCGCTTGTTCCACCAAGAATGAAGAGCGTGGTTACATTTGTGATTCGATGCTCGAGAAATATCTCGTCAACATGGGGGATGTCTGGTATTATCTGGTGGGCGCCCCGAGTTTTATCGAAGCGATGGAACAGATGCTCACTCGGATGAATGTCCCCAAAGAGCGGCAGGTGTGCGACCCCTTTACGGGAATGAAGACGCACGGAGAGAAGAAATAGGGTACGCGAGAGTAATACAATGGTAGTATGACAGCCTTCCAAGCTGTATACGCGGGTTCGATTCCCGTCTCTCGCTCCAGAAGTGGTAGTGATAATGAACAGGATAGAATAAACAACATAATGAAGATTTACATTGCTCATTCAAATAAGTTTGATTTTCGCAATGAGTTGTATATCCCATTGCGAAATTCCTTGCTTGATTCCCAGCACGAGATTTTTCTGCCACATGAGACTGACACGTTCATCAATACGAAAGAGATAATCAAGAAAGTGGACTTGGTTATTGCTGAGGTATCATATCCGGCGACGGGCGAGGGGATTGAATTGGGCCGGGCAGATAGCTTTCACATCCCCATCGTTTGTATTTATAAAGAAGGAACGCGACCCTCGGGGTCGCTTCAAACAGTGACCGATACGATTGTGTCGTATGCCGGTGAAGCAGCCATGCTTCAGAAGATTGAGGAGCTCATAACGCAAACGACAGTGACTGGTAGACGTTAATTGGCCACTTTTGTTTGGAAGAAAGACTTTTTTAAGGAGGTCTTTTTATATTGTGGAGAAGCTATCCTTTCCGAAGCGTGTATAATAGAGAAACCACTATGTTGCCACTCTATCATCCGGAGCCAAAATGGGCGCTTCCGATTAAAACAGTTTTCATTCTCGCGGGTACTATTATCCTTATGTTAAGTTTGGGATCTTTCTATTTTTATGAGCGCCATGCTGCGCGGATGACGGAGAGCACGCCGCTTGAGACAGTGCCCACCTCGACCCTCGCTGATTGGGTGGATGAACAACCGACACTTGATGATACGAAGGCCGGGGTCAAGAGTAATCGGGAACCAGAGAAAGAATATCCTGTGCTGCCGCCACCTGCTCCGCCCGTGATGGAAAAAATGAAAACGAAGGGTTGCGTAGCCGATGGTTTTCTTTCTGGTTATGGTGGCGATGTCGAGAGTTCGATTGATATGATGAACCGTTCGCAGTGCTATTATTTGCACCGAGCGCTTGAGACTTGGCTCAAGCCGCCGGACTTTGCGCTGGCGCGGAATATTATGGCGCGGGTGACCAAACCAAATACCGTGTATGGGATGTTCGTCGCCGAAGCTATCAACACCAACGCCCATTATTATTATCCCGATGAACAGCGCCAGTTTGATTTCGGGGCGATGTGCCGGAACGGAAGTAAAAATTATTGGGGTGAGCGAAGTTGCAAGCCAACGCTCGAACAGGAGGAATACCGCAAGTATGTTGCCTATATTACTGATGAGGCGATGAATATGGGTATCCAGAGCTTTCTTTTCGGACAGGTGTTCTATCAGGATAGCGCGGATCGGGAACATACGTTTATGCCGGAGATTATCCGGAGGATGCGGGAGCACGCCGAATACCTGGGTCTCAAGATTGTCATTGGCGCTCAGACCAACGACATCGTCGACGAAGGGTACCTGCGCCTGTTTGACTATATTGAAGGGGGAGTGGGGGTATCAGCGGAAGGCAGCATCGAGAATGGTCCGTGTTTCTCGCGCTGGTGGAAAAATCCTGGAGATTGGTGTTGGGCTCTTTTGTGGCATCCACAATTTAAAGACAAAGCCAACAATGTTTTGGTGCACCTTGATTGGAGTGGCAAGATTGGTGATGATATGGGCGTCTTTGCCAGGATGAGTCAGAGTGACCGGCAAGCCACTCTCACCCGCTTGTATGAATACTTTACGAGGCGTGATGTAGGATTCCTCATGCCGATGCTGGCCACGCTTCAGAATGAGAATGGCGGATGCAGCGGAGCGAAGAAACGTTTTTATTCGGCGAGTGACAAATACACCTGTCAAGACGAAGGCGTGATCAACAGCATCTTGGGAAAATGACTTTCGCATTTCAAAACGCCATAAGTTTGCTATAATGGGTGTATGTTAGAGTGCACGCGATGACCATTACGGGAAAAAGTTTTCAACGACAGATTGAGGATTTCCATTGTGAGCAGTGTGGGTTTTTTGTGACCGGAAATGGCTATACTAATCATTGCCCTCGCTGTTTGTTCAGCCGGCATGTGGATGTTTCTCCGGGGGATCGCTTGGAACGCTGTGGTGGTCTGATGGAACCGATTGTTTTTGAAGCGGGAGGGGAAATGGGAAAATTGACTCATCGTTGTGTGCGTTGTGGTTTTACGGGGAAAAATAAAGCCAGTCACGAAGACAGTTTTGAGGCTCTCTTGGCGGTTGCGCGAAAAAGCGTCGCGGAGCTTTAAAATGGTATTTCGTATAAAAGAAAAATAAATATGGAGTGGAAGGATTTTGCCACCGAAGAAGAACAGGATATTCTCGCCCAGCTAGGGAGCGCCGAGGAAGGTTTGTCGTCCGCGGAAGCGGAGGCACGGCTTAAACAGAGTACGGCGAGCAAACTGATAAAACGTAGCTCTCCTTTATGGCGTATTTTCAAACAGCGACTCAAATCATCTTTTCTCTATCTTCTTTCGGCCGCTGCCATTCTTTCTTTTTTCCTGGGCGAACGTTTTGATGGGGCACTTATCATATTATTTATTGCCATCAATCTCGGCTTAGAAACTTACCAAGAATATCACTCGGAAAAAGCTATCAGGCTACTCAAGCGCTATCTGATAGTGCACGCGCGGGTGCGTCGCGGCGGTGAAGTGCTCCGTGTGGAGAGTACCGCGATCGTGGTGGGGGATAGGGTGCTTCTTGAGGCGGGTGATCGAATACCAGCTGATATACGTTTTCTTTCGGTCAATGGTCTGGAGCTCGATGAGAGTCTGATGACCGGAGAATCAGTAGCGGTTGAGAAAGTCTCTACCTCGCTTCGAGTGCCGCCGACTGAAATGTACGAAGCGAAAAATATTGGTTTTGCCGGAGCGATCGTGACGGCGGGGCGAGGCGAGGGTGTGGTGTTTGCATGCGGTACAGATACGGCTCTCGGTGATATTACGACGTTGACGGAAGAGACAGAGAAAGAAACAGTTTTTGAGAAAGGAATCAATCAATTCAGCCGCTTCATCGTCAAGCTGGTGCTGTTCACTCTGACAATCATCTTTTTTGCCAATATTCTTCTGCGTGGAGCCGAAGCCAACGTAGTTGAACTGCTCATTTTTTCTTTGGCATTGGCAGTATCAGTTGTACCGGAAGCTCTGCCGGTCATTCTGACAGTAGCTCTTTCTCGCGGTTCACTCCGTCTGGCGCAGAAAAAAGTGGTGGTCAAGCGGTTGTCGGCGGTTGAGGATTTGGGGAGCATCGAAATTTTGTGTTCAGACAAGACGGGCACTTTGACTGAAAATTTGCTCACCGTTCGTTTCATCAAGGCAGCTGATGAACGTTTGTGCTTGAAACTTGCTTTTGCCAGTTGTTTGGAAATGCCGACCGACCGTGGTCGATTGCATGATGCCTTTGATTTAGCACTGTGGCAGACTCTGACTCCTGCGGAGCATGAAGAGATAGGGCGCGGCAAACGCCTCGATAACATCCCATTTGATCCCGAGCGTAGGCGTAATAGTGTCTTGTGGGAGGTAGGGAATGAACAGACCGTTATCGTCAGGGGAGCACCGGAAGAAGTCCTTCATTTGAGCAAAAATGTTGATGCTTTCACTTTGTCTCATATGATGCAGTTTGTGGCTGAAGCTGGCATGCGCGGCGAACGAGTGCTAGCCGTAGCGCGAAAAAATTTCCACCCTGGGCACCAGTATTCGGTCTATGAAGAACAACATTTGGAATTTGTCGGCCTGATTACTTTTTTTGATCCTTTGAAAAAAACGGCCCGGGCCACGGTTGCTCACGCCAAAAAGCTCTGTGTGGCTGTAAAAATCTTGACGGGTGATAGTAAAGAAGTGGCCGGTTCGATTGGATACGCGGTTGGCCTGCTTGAAAGTCCGGATGACGTCATTACCGGCAAACAGTTGGAAGAAATGGATGAGGGCAAGCGGCGAGTTGCTCTTTTAGCAGGAGCTGTTTTTGCCCGTGTCTCACCGCGACAAAAGTATGACATTATCAAGATTTTGGAAGAAAGTCACGAAGTGGGATTTTTGGGAGAGGGGATAAACGATGCCCCCGCCTTGAAGCTGGCCAATGTGGCGATCGTGGTGGCGGGCGCTTCCGATATCGCGCGTGAGGCAGCGGACGTAGTGCTCCTCGACAAGAGTCTGGAAGCAGTGATAGATGGTATCAAAGAAGGGCGCGTGATTTTCGCTAACATCATGAAATATCTTACCATCACCCTCACTTCGAATTTTGGTAATTTCTATTCGGTGGCCTTGGCATCATTGTTCTTGCCTTTTGTGCCGCTCCTTCCCATTCAGATTTTGCTTCTTAATCTGCTTTCCGATTTCCCTATGATTGCCATCGCCACTGATACGGTTGATCCACTCGAATTGGAAAAGCCCAAGAATTATCAGGTGCACAAAGTGGTACTCTTGGCGACTGTTTTGGGGGGAGTGAGCTCATTGTTTGATTTCATTCTTTTCGGAGCCCTCTACCGTGTTTCGCCCGAAACATTGCAGACCGCTTGGTTTATTTTAAGTGTTATTACTGAAGTGATTCTTATTTTTTCTTTGCGCACGACTTTACCCTTCTTCCGGGCTCGCCCTGCTTCTTGGCAACTCTCATCCCTTTCGCTCCTTATTCTTATCATTGTTCCTCTGTTACCGTTCATTCCTGTTACGGCTGCCGCCCTTCATTTTACTCGCCCAACGTCGCAGGTACTCTGGCTTATCGGACTCCTGGTGGTTTGTTACTTCTTTGCTACCGAAGCAGTCAAGAGTTTCTATCAGCGTCATCTCCAGAACGGTTTTTCGGTAAAACACAAATATTCTAGGTAATTAGTGGTATTCGTAACCTCTCCAGGTTAGAATATCATTATGAATAAAGCAAGAAAGAACGTTTTTAGTTGTGAGGCCAACTTTTTGAGGG
>JAYTWI010000005.1:0-42216 GCA_043743535.1 Candidatus Moraniibacteriota bacterium
GCCATCGCTCAACGGACAAAAGGTACGCTAGGGATAACAGGCTGATCGAGTCCAAGAGCTCATATCGACGACTCGGTTTGGCACCTCGATGTCGGCTCATCACATCCTGGGGCTGGAGAAGGTCCCAAGGGTTTGGCTGTTCGCCAATTAAAGTGGTACGCGAGCTGGGTTCAAACCGTCGTGAGACAGGTTGGTTTCCTATCTGCTGTAGGCGTGTGTTGCTTGAGAGAAGTCTTTCCTAGTACGAGAGGACCGGAAAGAACGAACCTCTGGTGTATCTGCTGTTCCGCCAGGAGCACTGCAGAGTAGCTACGTTCGGGTAGGATAACCGCTGAAAGCATCTAAGCGGGAAGCCAGGCTCAAGATAAGGCAACAGTACCAGTTTACTGGTACAAAATTTCCTAGAAGATGACTAGGTTGATAGGCTGCAGGTGGAAGTCTCGAGAGGGATTAAGCCAAGCAGTACTAATAAATTTATTCAACTTTCTTTTTTCTATCCTTGTTCTATGCGCGCAAGCGTGTAGCTATGAGGTACGGTTAGCAGTGAAGAGTGTTTGACAAAGAAATACATTGAAAAGACGAAGAGACATTGTGAGCGCGTTCTTAAGTGAGAACGGCAGTTTCACGGTTTCTTGAGGACAAAGTATCCGGTGCTTCTAGCGAGGTGGAAACACCTGTTCCCATACCGAACACAGCAGTTAAGCGCCTCAGCGCCGATGGTAGCCTTTTGGGCAAGAGTAGGTCAGTGCCGGGTACTTTGCACTCAAGAAAACAACACAAATGCAGCCTGTACAAGGCTGTTTTTTTGTTTGTGCTATAATGGGGGAAATAAGTAAATGTTCTGGTATGATGGATTTTCCACGCTGGTTTCGGCGTTTCGTTATTGTTGTCGAGTTTTTTTCTTTGCTAGCGCTTCTTTCCTGGGGTTTTTATGGGCTGTTTTTGCATAAGGCACCGACTTGTTTTGACAATCAGCAGAATCAGAATGAGACGGGCATCGACTGTGGCGGAATGTGTAAAGCAGCTTGTCTGGAAGTTCTGACTGGCGAGGCATTGCAGTTTAAAGAGGTAGCATTCGTACCAGGTGGTGAGGAGAGTTATGATGTATTGGGGAGAGTGTATAATCCGAACGATGTGGTGGGGGCCTCTTCTTTTCACTATACCTTTCAGTTGAAGGGTGCTAGTGGTCAGGTACTGGCCACGAAAGAGGGTGACAATTTCATTTTGCCACAAGAAACCAAAAGCTTGATCGAAATCCGCCTCGTCACAAAAGAAAAACCAGTGACCGTGACGGTGGAGACAAGTGCTGTGGTATGGGAACGCTTCTCTGGTTATCGGGAGCGCCCAGCCATCAGTATCTATCAGAAACGTTATGATCAGTTGGCAAGTGGGGTGGGATTTGGAGCTGCGACGGGATTGGTAGTGAATGAAAGTCCATACGATTTCCGTTCCATCTATGTCAAAGTGATTTTGCGCGATGCGGGTGGCTTGCCGCTCGCATTCAACACCACGCGTCAGGATGCGCTCAAGGCCGGCGATCAGCGCGATTTCCGGCTGTTGTGGCCCAATCCTTTTCCTGGCAAGGTGGAAAAAATCGATATGGAGGTGGATGCCGACGTCTATCATTCCGATAACTTTATCAAACAGTATTCCCCGAGCGGTAACTGATTGTAGGGGATCCCTTGTTTGGTACATTTCTCTTGAATTTTTTTATGTGGCGAGCATTTTTCAAATTGGACTTCGTGCTCCTCTCGATTGTGGTGCTTGTTTTAGGGATGGGGCTCTTGGCCTTATACAGTCTCTCGGCGGCCGGAGGGGTGAACTATTTTCTCAAGCAATTTATTTTTGCGGTGTTTGGGATAGCAGTGATGTTTTTTGTGGCATCGCTTGATTATCGTCATATTCAGAAATATAGTACGCTTTTGTATTTTCTGACCCTTTTGGTACTACTTTCGGTGCTGATCCTTGGTACCACCGTACGTGGGACAGCCGGCTGGCTTTCTTTCGGGGTCGTGCAGCTCCAACCTGTCGAACTAGCCAAGGTTACGCTCATCATCTTCTTGGCTAGTTTCATCTCGAAAAAGAAATCGGAACTGGGCGAGTGGACGAGGGTCATCGCCTCGCTCGTGCTCTCGGCTGTGTTCATCTTCTTTGTTTTGAAGCAGCCTGATTTGGGATCGTCACTGGTGTTGGCTGCCATATGGATCGGAATGATTTTGGCCTCTGGTTTGCGTTTCAAACATCTCTTCGTGTTGGCACTTCTCGGTTCGCTTTTGGTGGGGGGGAGTTGGTTCGCTTTGGCTGACTATCAGAAGGCGCGCATTCATGTTTTTCTTCATCCGGAGAGTGACCCGCAGGGCACAGGCTACAATGTTTTACAGGCTATGGTAGCGGTGGGATCAGGGGGATTGTTCGGTAAGGGTTTGGGCTATGGTTCGCAGTCGCAGCTTTCTTTTTTGCCGGAACGACACACGGACTTTATCTTTGCCGTCATTGCTGAGGAATTAGGGCTCATCGGGGCGTTGTTTGTCATTGTTCTTTATTTTTTGATGTTGTATCGTCTCCGCTCGATCGGGATAGCGGCCAGTGATAATTTCGGTTATTTGCTTTCTTTGGGGGTGATGATTATGATTTTTGTGCAGGTGGCTATCAACGTGGGGATGAATATTGGCCTTTTGCCGGTGACTGGCCTGCCAGCGCCCTTTTTGAGCTACGGCGGGAGCTCGCTCCTTTCACTCTCTATCTCCATAGGCCTCTTGTTGAGCGTGTATCGGCACAAAAGGGGAGTGGGCGATATGCGCATCTCGCTCGAGCAAAGTGTCCTGTAGTGGGTAAAGTGGGATTGACGCTCAAGCCCTTTTTTGCTACAATGAAAGGGCTTAAAAAAGCTGTTTTTTGTATTTATTGAACGTACTGGTATGCGTGCTCTCTTGATTGCTCAGGCTGTTGTCGCTCTTTTTCTTATTCTTTTTATCCTGATGCAGAACCGTGGATCGGGATTGGGGGCGGCTTTTGGTGGTGATTTCGGTGGATACTACACCAAACGGGGTTTGGAGAAATTTTTTGTCTACGCCACCATCGTGTTCGCAGTCGCCTTCTTTGCTCTCGGTATGGCTAATGTTTACCTTTCCAAAGGGATCTAGACTCTCAATATGGGAAGGAAATATTTCAATCCGTTAAGATAATTCTATCCGTAGCACATTTTCTCACATCGTTAATGTTTTTCGTCGCCGACAGTGGCTGCGGCTGTTCCGGGCTCTCGGTACGCGCGATCGACTGCTCGTATTGTTTTTTGTTGTCGTTGGTGTGGGCGCTCTTCTTTTTTGGTTTGGTGCTCTCTATGTCACGTCGACTCGCGCTGTGCCTGATTTTGGCGGCGAATATACCGAAGGTATGGCCGCTCAGCCGCGCTATATCAATCCCATTCTTTCCCAAACGAGTGAGGCCGATGCTGACCTCTCCCAGTTGATTTACAGTGGGCTGTTTAGCTACGATGCCCAGGGGAAATTGGTCAAGCGCTTGGCAGATGATTACTCGATTTCTGACGATGGTAAACTGTATACCGTTACGCTTAAACAGGGGGTGAAGTGGCATGATGGCGGGGAATTGACGGCCGAAGATGTCCTATTCACTATCAAAGCTATTCAGGATCCGGCTTACAAGAGTCCACTGCGTTCTAATTGGTTGTCGGTGGAGGCGACGACGACTGATCGCTATACTTTGGCGTTTTCGCTCAAAAAATCGTACTTCGGTTTTTTGGAAAGCCTGACGGTCGGGATATTGCCGAAACATATCTGGGAAAACGTCGCTCCGGAGAATTTTCTCTTAGCTGACTATAATATGACCCCGATCGGTTGTGGTCCTTATCGTTTCTACAATTCTGAGAAGGATTCTAACGGTAACATCTTATCTTATGAATTGCGGGCTTTCACCAACTACTTTGCTGGCACTCCTTATATGAGCAAGGTCTTGTTCCGTTTTTATCCTGACACGAGTTCTTTGATGGATGCGTACGGTCGCAAGGAAATTTTGGCTATTAACACGGTGACGCCAGAGAATCTGCCTCAATTAGAACAGCGCAAAAGCACCCGTGTGTACGAGATTGCCATTCCACGTGTCTTCTCAGTATTTTTCAATACGACGAAGAGCGCAGCTTTGGCTCATGATGAAGTGCGGAGCGCGTTGGCGCTCGGTACCGATCGGCAAGCGATTATTCAGGCAGTGCTAAAGGGTAAGGGGCAGGAGGCAGTATCTGCTTTGTTGCCGTTTATGGGTGGTTACGCTTCTGATTTGACCCTACCACATTTTGATGAGAAAGCCGCCAATGAGCTGTTAGATGCCAAGGGCTGGCAGCATGGGGCGGATGGTATGCGGAGCGCCGCTGGGACAGCTTTGGAATTTGAGCTCTTAGTGCCGGACTGGCCAGAACTCATGAAGACAGCAGATCTTCTCAAAGTGCAATGGGAAAAATTAGGGGCTCGGGTGACGGTGACTGCTTTGAGCGCCGCTGATCTTCAGCAGAATGCTATTCGACCACGTGATTATCAGGCGCTCCTTTTCGGTGAGGCAGCGATGCTCGAATCTGACCCGTACTCTTTCTGGCATTCTAGTCAAAAGCGTGATCCTGGGCTCAATCTGGCACTGTTCGATGACAAGGGCGCTGATGAATTGTTGCTCACGTTACGGGAAGAAATGAGTGGAGATAAACGCCGAGAAGAATATCGGACTTTCCAGGAAATATTACTGCGCGAGAACCCAGCAGTCTTCCTATATAGCCCCACCTACCTTTATGTGGTGAACAGTGCGGTGAAGGGGATTGACATAGAAAGGGTCAATGCCCCAGCCTATCGTCTGAGCAATATTAAGGACTGGTTTATCAATACCAAGCGAATAAAGAAGTAAATGACATTTCAATATTTGGAATATTTTTTCCTTACGCAATAAAAATTAAATTTTTGTATATGATTGACCCACTCGACAAATCTAATTTCCGTCAGATGATTCTCGAGAGTCCAAGTCAGTTTGCAGTTGGATTTGATATTGCCAAAAATACTCATCTGCCAGGGAATTTCAAATCGATTATGATTTCTGGAATGGGTGGCTCAGCCTTGCCAGGGAATTTGTTTCGTATTTATCTCCACTCACTTTTTCAAAAAGAGCAGCCTGACAAACAGCCGATACAGATTTATCAGAATCGTTCCTATGGCTTGCCACCAGAAGCTTTCAAGGACTGCCTCAATTTTATCTGTTCATACTCAGGCAATACCGAGGAAACTGTTGCTTCGTTTGAAGAGGCACTCGCTCATAAGCTGCCGTGTATTGGTCTCTCAAGTGGAGGCAAGATAGAAGAAATGTGTCTGGCCAACAATGTTCCTCACATCAAACTCCCTATCCCGTTTAAAGGTTTTCAACCACGTGTGGGTACGGGTTACTTTTTTGGGGCAATGTTCCAGGTCTTGATCAACCAGAGGATGGTGCCGGATATGACGACCACGCTCCTAGCCGAAGCCGAGGCGCTCCAGACAATGATGCCAAGCATCGAAGAAGCTGGCAAAGCTTTGTCGCAGAAATTGGTCGGCAAAACCCCGGTCATCTACGCCACTACGCGCTACAAATCAGTAGCCATGGTGTGGAAAATCAAGATGAATGAAAACGCAAAAACACCCGCTTTTTGGAACTTTTTTCCCGAACTCAATCATAACGAAATGGTTGGTTGGACGCTGCCTCAGGGTAAGTTTATTATTCTCATGCTTCGTCATCAAGATAGCGACCCGCGAGTGTTTAAGCGTTTCGAAATCACAGCCGAATTACTGCGCAAACAAGGGGTTGAAGTAGAGATACTTGACATGGCAGGTACAAGCGTGTATAGTAAAGTATTCACGAGTATCGCTTTAAGCGATTTCACTTCTTACTATCTGGCTCTTGCTTATGGTCAGGATCCGACACCGGTAGCTATGGTAGAGGACTTAAAGAAGTTGCTAGTGTAAGAACTACGGTGTTTTGAGGTATTGTTTTGATTTTCTTTCTTTCTATTACATTTTAATTTTCAAGCTACGATTTTCAATTTCTCTTTGATACTTCACAAGGAGGTGTGGAGAAGTGAAAGTCTTATAGTTGCCCTGGTGGCGGAATTGGTAGACGCACTAGCTTCAGGTGCTAGCGTTCGCAAGGACATGGGAGTTCGAGTCTCCCCTAGGGCACAACGTAGAAAAGTTTTTCCAGAGTATTTTTTGGGAAGGCACATCTTTCGTGTAAATAACCATTTTATTTGTGGATCTTTCTGAGCTTCCCTCCGATTAAGAGAGCGGGAACGCAGAAGACCCAAAAACAAAGCAGTATGCAGACGAATAATTCGTTTTCGGGAAACCAGCGGTCGAGTCGGTCAGCTGGCAGTACCTTGGGCACACCAGTGACCGGTGCCAATCAGAATCATAATGGTCGGTTAGGATCTCCACGGCAAAACGCAGGAACACCTCTTTCTGTCGGAGCCTTTGAGGGTATCGTCGCTCGGCAGCAAGCGCCTAAAGGGCAGCAGCCGCACACGATACACAAGCATCCAAGCCATCCAGAGGGCGCACCGCTGAAAAAAGCAGTGCCGGCCGAAAGGAAGTCTGAACAGAAGAGTGGCGAAAAGACAGGAATATCCTCTCGCCCGCCTCGTCACGCTGATACCAAACAGGCTTCGCGTGGTGGCAGTCGTAATCGTCGCTTCAATAACCCGAGTGCCGGTGCCACTTTCGAACCAAAAAAAGCAACCGCTGCTGTTCCGCAATTGGGCGAGAAGCGCTTGCGTATTGTCCCGCTCGGCGGTCAAGAAGAAGTGGGGCGTAATATGACCGTTTTTGAATATGGCAATGACATCGTCATTATCGATATCGGTTTGCAGTTCCCAGAAGAAGATATGCCTGGCATCGACTATATCGTACCGAACGTTAACTATCTCAAAGGCAAGGAAAAAAATATCCGTGGTGTCATCTTTACCCATGGCCATCTCGATCATATTGGGGCGGCGCCTATTCTTTTGAAGCAGCTCGGGTATCCGCCAATCATCGCTCGTGACTTTACGCTTGCTTTGATCAAACATAAAGTAGACGATCAGGAGAAGGGGGCTGCCAGTCGGCTCAAGATGGTGCGCGTCAAGACGCTTGATGACAAGATTAAACTCGGCGTGTTTGAGTCAAGTTTTTTCGAGGTGGAACATTCGATTATGGATGCCATCGGTATTATTCTGAAGACTCCGGCTGGCACGGTCATCCATATGGGTGACTGGACAATTTCCAATGAACCGTTGGAAGACAAAGAAATTTCCTACAAGCATCTCGCTCTTCTGCCACGACCGACCATTCTGATGCTGGAAAGTTTGGGAGCGCTCAAGAAAGGGTTGCCACCTTCTGAACAGGAAGTACACCGCAACCTCCAGAACCTCATCAAAGATGCTCCCGGCCGACTTATCATTGGCACCTTTGCCTCGCAGGTGCGGCGTATCAGCTATCTGATTGAATACGCTGAGCAGGTGGGCAAGAAAGTGGCTCTTGAGGGCTACAGTATGAAGATGAACATTGAAGTAGCCAAGGAGCTCGGCTATATTAAGGCCAAGAAAGAAACCTTTATCACGGTCAATGATGTTCACAAATATCCCGACAACAAGGTGGTCATCATCTGTACTGGCGCCCAAGGCGAGCTCAATGCCGCATTGTCGCGTATCGTGACGGATAACCACCGCTTTATCAAGCTGCAGAAGAACGACACTATTGTCTTTTCTTCCTCGGTTATTCCTGGAAACGAACGTACGATTCAGCGTCTCAAGGACAACCTCTACCGCAAATGTGATAACGTCATCCACAGCGATATGATGGAAATCCACATCGGTGGTCATTCGACCGCCTTAGGGATGGAAGAGATGATTCGTCAGGTCAAACCGACCTATTTTCTGCCAGTCTACGCCAACCATTACTTCCTGAAGGAGGCGGCCAAAATTGCTTTCCGTATTGGTTTTCCGGAACAGAACGTTTTTGTTCTCGACAATGGCGGCGTCTTCGAAGTCGATGAACACGGCATGGCCAAGATGTACCAGGAAAAAGCTGACACGAGCTACGTCTTTATTGATGGTTTGGGGATCGGTGATATCGGGCACGTTGTGCTGCGTGATCGTCAGATGCTTGCTCAGGACGGGATGGTGGCTATCACAGTTATTATTGATTCCAAGACCAAGAATATCATCGGTAACGTGCAGATTACCTCACGTGGTTTCATCCACGTCAAGGAGAATTTCGACCTGGTGAACGAAGCCAAACGGAAGGTACAGAAGGTGGTAAAAGACACCACTTCTAAGGACACCTCAATCGATTGGGATAATGTGCGCAATCAGATCCGGGAAGTAATCGGCCAGTTCCTCTTTACCAAGACGGAACGTCGTCCAATGATCCTGCCGGTGGTTATTGAAGTATAATTGTCACACAATTTGAAAAAAACAGCCCGTGTGGGCTGTTTTTTTGGTAAATATGATACAATGTATTCATACTGCAATCCTTATGGATGAAACAAAGAAACTGAAAATCGGGGTGCTCTACGGCGGTTTTTCGAGCGAGCGGGTAATATCACTTCTTTCGGGTGAGAATGTCGTCAGGAATTTGTCACGGATGAAATATATGGTGACGGCCATCGATGTGATTGATGAGTTCCGTTGGCAGCTCAGAGGAGATGATGGATCGTCCCTCGCCTTAGATATGAGCCTGCCAGAGGCTCGGGCGGCTCTTAAAGATTTCAACGTGTTTTTCAATGCGCTTCATGGTAAGTACGGGGAGGATGGGCAATTGCAGATACTTCTCGATAGTTTGGGAATACGTTACACTGGCTCGGGGGTGGTGGCGAGCGAGCTTACGATGGATAAAATGAGGGCGATGGAGCGAGGGAGGGAAGCTGGTCTCTTGGTGCCGGATTATCTCCCTGTTGATGCAGCCAGTAAAGAAAAGGAGCTGCAGGAAAAAATTAAAGAGAGCTTCGGCTATCCAGTCATTGTCAAACCAAATGACTCCGGTTCGACCCTTGGCCTTTCGCTGGTTCAGAATGCGGATGAGCTGCGAGAAGCGCTCAAGAAGGCACTGGCAGAATCACCACGGGCCATTGTCCAGCAATACATTTTTGGACGTGAGTTTACCTGTGGTATTTTGGCCAACGCTCATGGTTCAGAGGCGACACTCTTGCCGCCAGTGGAAATCATCATCAAGAACCAGATCTTTGATTTCGATGACAAGTATTTTTCCAAAGAAACACAGGAGCTGTGTCCGGCGCCAATCGATACTTTTTTGGCAGAAAAGATTAAGGGTCTGGCACTTTTGGCTCATCGGACGTTTGGTTGTGATGGCTTGTCGCGTTCGGATTTTCGTATGGATGGTATCGGCCGGCTGTTTTTCTTAGAAACTAATACGTCGCCCGGTATGACGGAAGCGAGTCTGTGTCCCAAAGAGGCACTGGCTGCCGGGATGACGCTGCCGGAATTTTTGGATGATATGATTGACTTAGCCCGCAAACGGGGTGTGGTACAATAGGGTGGTAATTCTGGGATTTTTTTGATTATGGCTAAAAGAATTTTTTCGGGCATCCAACCGTCGGGGAATTTGCACATTGGAAACTATTTGGGAGCGATTAAGCAATGGGTAGAGCTGCAAGATGAGTATGAAGCTCTTTTTTGCGTGGTGGATTTGCACGCTATCACCGTGCCGCAAGATAGAGTGGCACTGCACCAGAAAACTATTGAAATCGCCCGTATCTATCTGGCTGCCGGTATCGACCCCAAAAAATCGACCATCTTTATTCAGTCACATATTTCTGCTCATACGGAACTGGCTTGGATTTTGAACACTATTACCAGGAATGGTGATTTAACGAAGATGACCCAGTTTAAGGATAAGACTTCTGCAGATTTTGATGAATTCGGAAAGACACTTAATGAGATGGCAAGTGACAAACATAAGATAGTGTCGGATAAGATAAAAGGAATACTTCAAACCATACCTTCGGAAAAGTCTGCAGAAATGGCAAAATCAACCGCTTTCGAAACAGTAGAACATCTTTTTCAGATATTTAAGGAAAATTTTAATAAGGTTAGCATAGGTTTATTTGACTACCCTGTGCTGATGGCAGCCGATATCTTGCTGTATGATACCAATGTCGTGCCGGTAGGCAAAGATCAGATGCAGCATATTGAACTGACGAGGACACTAGCCGCGCGCTTCAATAACCGTTTCGGCGAGACGTTTGTGGTACCCGAGGGGCAACTTTCCAAAGAAGGGGCAAATATTATGGGCCTGGATGATCCGAGTAAGAAAATGTCGAAATCTGCAGCTTCCGAATACAACTATATTGCCCTGACGGATGATGCTGATACGGTGCGGCGCAAGATCAAGAAAGCAGTGACGGATAGCGGAAGCGAGATTGTGTATTCTGATGAAAAGCCAGCATTGAAGAATCTCATTAATATCTATACGCTCCTCTCTGGAGAATCGATAGAGGCGGTTCAGAAGAAATACGTGGGCAAAGGTTACGGTGATTTCAAGACCGACCTGGCCGAAGTAGTTGTGGCATTTCTCACCCCACTCCAAGAACGTATGAGTGCTCTTTCGGATGAGGCAGTACTCTCTATTCTCGAAGAAGGAGCAGAAAAAGTGCGGCCATTGGCTGAACAGAAACTGCACCAGGTGTATGAAAAAGTCGGACTCGTAAAGTAGCAGATTCTCAAAAGAAACGAAAAGCCCGCTGCCAGAGTTCTGGGGCGGGCTTTTGGTGAGTTATGCAAGGGTGAGCTATCCACGGATGATAGCGAGGAGTTCGGCCTTTTTTTCTTCCATAAGTTCTTCCGTGGTGGCTTCGAGGTTGAGGCGAAGTAGGGGTTCGGTATTGGACGGGCGGACATTGAACCACCAGTCAGGATAGTCAACTTTCAGACCATCGAGTTCGTGCTGTGAACCATCAGCATATTTTTCTTTGAGTTTGGCTAGTACAGCGTCTTTGTTATGTACTTCGCTATTGATTTCACCAGAATGGTAGTAGCGCTTTACTTCTTTGATTAATTGCGAGGCCTTTTTACCGTTTTTAGCCATCAGGTTGAGAATCATGAAGGCAGCGAGAGTACTTGCTTCGGCATTACTGTTTTCCTCGAAATAGTAATGTCCGGACAGCTCGCCACCGAAAACAGCGCTCTCCTCCAGCATCTGTTTTTTGATGTAGGCGTGACCAACTCGACACTCTAAGGCTCGCCCGCCGTTTTCTTCCACCACTTCCTTGATGGCGCGTGAGGAGCGCAGGTCGTAGAGGATAGTGGCGCCTGGTTTGTCCTCGAGGATTGTTCTGGCAATAAGAGCAGGGAGGACATCCATCGGCATAATGTCGCCGTGTTCATCGACAAAACCGATACGATCAGCGTCGCCATCATAGGCGATGCCGAGGTCAGCGCCCACTTCTTTCACTTTAGCCTGTAATTCAGCGAGGGTTTCAGATTTGAGGGGGTTGGCTTCGTGGCATTGAAAGGGATGTTCCAAGTCGTTGTAGAGGTTAACGATGTTCAGGTTCTCGCTCCATTGTTCATAGATGGGTAACTCGAAGATGCCCATAGAATTAGCGGTATCAATAACCACGGTGAAATGTTTGTCTTTGAATTCGGCAAACGAAGCGAAGTAGCCATAATAGGCGGGCTTGATATCCTCGGTTGTCATAGACCCTTTTTGTTCGACAGTAGGCCAGGCTTTTTTTAGTGCCAGGTCGCGGATTTCATACAATCCGGTACTCTCGCCTACGGGGACGGCACCACGTAGGGCAATCTTCAGGCCATTGTATTCCGGAGGATTGTGAGAGGCGGTGAGCGAAATGGCGGCGTCAATGTCGAGTCGTGAAGCGGCAAAGTAGACCATCGGGGTGCTGATGACGCCGAGATCGACAACGTTAGCACCGCCATCCATCACGCCTTGGGCGAAGCTGGCGAAGAGCGCCGGACTAGATTCTCGGATATCGCGGCCAATACCGAGACATTTGGGCTGCAAGTGTTCTACGACGGCACGGCCGATGTGGTAGGCGTCGTCTTCGTTTAGGTCTGTCGGGTAGATACCGCGGATGTCGTAGGCTTTGAAAATCTCTGGTTTCATAGAGTAAGGATCAAAATTATTCTGCCACTAGTATAGCATTTCGCCACTACCATTGACAAAAGAGTAAAAAATAGTGTAATTTAATTTTTTCTTTTATAAACGAAGAAGTTATGTTTATTGACCAAAGTGTGTTTTTCTGGAAGAATGAGATGAATTAACGAATATTTTTTATGAGTCTCAAAGTGGGCATTGTTGGATTGCCCAACGTGGGGAAATCGACGCTTTTTAAGGCACTCACTCGCAAACAAGTGGATATCAACAACTATCCTTTTTGTACCATCGAGCCCAATGTGGGAATAGTGGAAGTGCCCGATGAGCGCTTGGTGAAATTGTCGACATTATCCGGCAGTAAGAAAATTATTCCGGCCGTTATTGAATTTGTCGATATCGCGGGCTTGGTAAAAGGAGCAAGTGAAGGGGAGGGATTGGGCAATAAATTTTTGGCCAATATCCGCGAAGTGGATGCCATCGTCGAGGTGGTGCGGGTGTTTGAGAACCCAGATATTATTCATGTTCACAACCGCGTCGAGCCCAAAGAAGATATCGAGATTATCAATACCGAATTGGCTCTGGCTGATTTGGAAACAGTGACCAAGCGCAAACTGAAAACGGTCAAAGAAGCGCGCGCTGGCAAGAAAGAAGCGTTGGCGGAGATGGCGGTTTTGGAAAAATTGGAAGTGGAGTTACAAGCCAGCCGTTTGGTTTATGGCGCTATGCAAACTTTTTCTCAAGAAGAAGGGAAAATTGCTCGTGATGTACAACTTTTGACCGCCAAATCGTTTCTCTATGTCTACAATGTTTCCGATATCGAGAAGACACTGGCGGAAGAATTGGAAGTGCGGCCGCACGTCAAGTTGGATATAAAAATAGAGGAAGAGTTGATCGAGATGACACCAGAAGAAATTGCCGAGATGGGAGTGGTTTCTCATATCGGAGATCTGGCCAAGAAGGCTTACACCCTCCTCGGATTGATGACGTATTTCACGACTGGTGAGACGGAAACGCGGGCCTGGACTATTCCTCAAAATTCGACGGCCCCACGGGCTGGAGCCGCCATCCATGGTGACTTCGAAGAAAAATTTATTCGGGCCGAAGTGATCCACTGTACAAAGCTGCTAGAGGCTGGTTCATGGTCCTCTGCCCGTGATCAGGGGACGCTCCGTCTGGAAGGTAAAGAATATATCGTACAAGACGGCGACGTAATGATATTCAAGATTTAAATGAGCTTTTAGAAGCAGTCGTACGAAGTGTCATGGTTACGACTAGACCGCTTTCCGTTCGGCAGAAGGAGTCGGAAATATTCGACGAGAGTAAGAGGAAGAAAAATATTAGGGGAACACTTTCTTCTCAAGAGGTATATTGGGCTCTTGACGACTGTTTTTTAGCAATCTATAATAGAGAGTGCTAATATGGTAAATTGTTAAATGGTTTTATTGTTGCATGGTTACTATTGTTTTTTGGGCAGTAGAGCAATGAGATAATAGGAGCAGTGAATATAAATATATGGCCAAGCAAATTTCTTATGGGACAGACGCGCGCAAGCGTATCAAGGCCGGTATCGACCAAGTGGCGGATGCGGTCAAAGTAACCTTGGGTCCCAAGGGACGAAACGTCATTTTGGGCAAGAGTTACGGCGGACCGACCATCACCAACGATGGCGTGTCTATCGCCAAGGAGATCGAACTTTCTGATAAGTTTGAGAATCTAGGTGCCGAATTGATCAAGCAGGTGGCGGAAAAAACCAACGATGTGGCCGGGGATGGCACCACTACTGCGACGGTTATCACTCAGGCCTTGGTGCGTGATGGTTTGAAATACGTGGAAGCAGGGGTCAATCCAGTCAATGTGCGACGGGGGATGGAAGCGGCCAAGGATGACCTGATTGTCGAATTGAAAATGAATCGCAAGGAAATCCATTCCAAGAAAGAAATCGCCCAGGTAGCGACCATTTCAGCTGAATCGCGTGAGATGGGAGAGATGATTGCTGACGTGATGGATACGGTGGGCAAGGATGGTGTGGTGACTACGGAAGAGTCGCAGACTTTTGGCCTGTCCAAGGAAATCGTCGAGGGGATGAATTTTGACAAGGGGTATATCTCGCCCTATTTTATGACCAATGCAGAAGAGCAAGTGGCTTCGCTCAACAATCCAGTCATTTTGATAACGGACAAGAAAATCTCGGCCATTACGGAAATCGTGCCACTTCTCAACGAATTGGCCAAGACCGGTAAGAAAGATGTGGTGATTATCGCGGAAGATGTCGATGGTGAAGCTCTGGCTACACTCGTCGTGAACAAACTGCGTGGGGTGCTCAATGTCTTGGCTATCAAGGCACCTGATTTTGGGGACAATCGCAAGGCCATGCTCGAAGATATCGCACTACTTACGGGCGGCCAAGTCATTACCGAAGGGAAGGGAATGAAATTGGAAGCGACGACGGTCTCGATGCTCGGTTCGGCACAGAAAGTTATCGCCACCAAAGACGATACGACTATTGTCGGGGGTAAAGGAACAGCCAAAGCGATCGCGGCGCGGGTGGCGGAGATCAAAGCTCTCGCAGAAAAATCAAAGAGTGATTATGATCGTGAAAAATTACAGAAGCGTATGGCCAAACTCTCTGGTGGCGTGGCAGTTATCCGCGTCGGGGCAGCCACTGAGACGGAGCTTACCTATATGAAACACAAGATGGAGGACGCCGTGGCAGCTACCAAAGCGGCTATTGAAGAGGGAATCGTCGCTGGTGGTGGCACGGCCTTGGTCAAGGCCTCTGCCAAAGTTTTAGCTACTTTTCAAAAAGGAAAGATTTTTTCTGATCCGAAAGAAGCAGAATACAAAGCGGGATACTTGACCGTGCTATTTGCTGTGAACGAACCTCTGATGCAAATAGCTCGGAACGCTGGTCAGATGGAACAGGTAGTTTTCGATCGGGTAGTCTCGGGTAAAAATATATACTCCGGCTACAATGTCTTGGATGGCAAGTACGAGGACAATATGCTCTCTGCTGGCATCATTGACCCACTCAAGGTGACGCGTACGGCACTCGAAAACGCCGTGTCGGTAGCAGCCATGCTCCTCACTACGGAGGCAGCTATCGTGGAAGAAGAAAAACCAGAAGGAGCTGGTGGTAGCGGGATGCCAGGGATGGGTGGTATGGGAATGGGTATGTAATGGTTGTACAACAACGATGATGGTGATAATAGAGGCTCATTTGAGCCTCTATTATTATTTATTTCCATTGATTTATGCAAAAAACCATTTTAGGAGTAGAATAGCAACATCTGGAGGATTGTCTTCCAGAATTGTTTTGTTTTCGCACGGAGCGAAAATAGTTCTTTGAGAGGAGGAACAAATGGCTATCGAAGCAATTTCGGATTTGGGTCCTTTCGAAAGGTGGAGGATACCACTACATGATTTCGTAGTTTTCCCGGAACCCGACAAGCAGGATACCTCAGTTCATCTGCAATATCCCGACAGATACTACCGTGCCTGCCCGGGATTCTATCTGACAATGCGGTTCTTTGAGCAGGCCTGGTCTTGTTTGCCTCCCAGACCAGCGTGCCCTCGAGAAACCCATCTCTTCGTCTGGCGGCTGAAGGAAACTTTACCGTGGGCCTATGTGGAGAAGAATTTTGACGGCAAGAAGCAACCGGTCCCTTGGTGGGTGCAGCAGCCATTGTTACGTTGGCAAGCCACTGGCGAACAGTCTTATGTAGTGCCGGATGAATTAGGGGCGATATTCTGGATGAAAGCCAGTCGAAATGATCAGGACTTTGACATGCCTGTTTCGTTGACCATCCATTTTGGGGCGTTACACACGGAGTGGTGGGTCGACATATTTGATCCAGTGGGAATGACAACCAAAATCCCCAAGGGTCAGGTGTTTCTCTCGGTCGCTTAGCCCCCCGATGGGTTTACAGTTGTAATGTTGCCGGAGTATCCTAAACGTGGGTCTCCGGTTTTTCTTTTTCCTAGAGCGAGATGTGATATACTGGAAGCAAAAGAAAAATCAATATGCGTATTGAATTAAAACAACTAGAGCAGTTTTTGCTCGACTCGAACCTTATCCCAAAGGAGCAGTTGGAGGAGGTGGTAGCGGAATCGAGGAAGACCGAGCGTGACCTCGGGATGATTATTTTGGAGAAGAAGCTGCTTTCCGAAATCGAGCTGCAGAAAATGTACGCCTATATCCTTGGGTTTCCTTTTGTTGATCTGTCCAAGGAGGCTGTTCCGCTTGAGATTCTGCAGATCGTGCCGGAATTGATCGCTAAGAAATATAACATCGTTTCGTTCGAAAAAAGTGGGACCAACCTCAAGGTGGCGATGCTCAATCCGGAAGACCTGCAGACCATCGACTTTATCAAGAAAAAAACGGGTTTGAAGATCGTGCCGTGCCTGACCAGCCGGGAAAGTATTCAGAGCGCGCTACGTCAGTACGAGAAAAGTCTGAAGGCGGAGTTCGGTGATATTTTGACTGCTGATGTCGAGACGAACAAGGACGACGATGATCAGAATTTGGAGCAGGTGGCAGCGGGGTTACCGGTTATTCGTATCGTCGATACGCTCCTCAAGCACGCTATTCTGCAGTCTGCCAGTGATATCCATATCGAGCCGGAAGAAAAAGAAGTGCACGTGCGCTATCGTATCGACGGCGTGCTCCATGATGCGATGACCCTGCCAAAAGATATCGCCTTGGGGTTGGTGGCGCGTATTAAAGTGCTTTCCAACCTTAAGCTTGATGAACACCGTCTGCCACAGGACGGACGTTTCAAGATTGAAAAAGACGATTATAAAATTTCTTTCCGCGTCAGTATATTACCGGTCTTTGATGGGGAGAAAATTGTGATGCGGTTGCTCGACGAATCCTCCAAGGGATTGACCTTAGAGAAGATGGGGCTTAATGGCCCGGCGCTCGAAGCCGTACATCGAGAAATAAACAAACCAAATGGGATGATTTTGGTCACTGGTCCGACTGGTTCTGGCAAGACGACCACGCTCTATACCATCATGGATATCCTCAATACTTCGGAAGTGAATATTTCGACTGTTGAAGACCCAGTAGAATATCGAATGCCACGCGTTAATCAGACTCAAATCAACCCTAAGGTTGGTATGACTTTTGCCGCGGCGCTCCGCTCACTTCTGCGTCAGGACCCAGACATTCTGATGGTGGGAGAAATCCGCGATATGGAGACGCTCGAAATTGCTATGCACGCGGCTATGACGGGACATCTGGTACTTTCGACGCTCCATACCAACAGCGCGGCAGCTACCTTGCCGCGTATGCTCGACATGGGTGCTGAATCATTTTTGATTGCTTCGACGGTGAACGTCATCATCGCTCAGCGGTTGGTGCGGCGTTTGTGTCCAGAATGTCGCAAACCATATACTTTGACGTCCAAAGAAGTGGAGTCGCTCACCAAATCATATGATCTCGAAAGTGTGCTCGCCTATCTACAAAAGGATCCGGTTGGGAGCAAGTACGTAAAAGAGACCAGTCAGTGGGAAGAAATCACTTTTTACAAAGCAGCAGGCTGTGATCAGTGCGGAGGCGAGGGGTATCGTGGCCGCAATGGTATCTACGAAGTTTTGGCGATGGATGCGGCAGTGCGCAAGTTGGTGACGGAGAATGCTACGACCGAAGCCATTGAAGTTGAAGCAAGGAAGACTGGAATGGCCACGATGGTGGAAGACGGTTTTCTCAAAATTGTGGAAGGAATAACGTCGCTCGAAGAGGTACTGCGGGCGACGAAAGAGTAGTTTTTCTATGTCTTGAAAGTGTCGTGACGTAACTCGTGTCGGATATGGGTCTTGGCACTAGAAGTCTTGACAAAGTCGAGCCAATCACGGCTGGGCTTTTTCTTTTCTTTGACGGTGAGTATCGAGATGACCTGCGCGTTCTGGATATGATAATCGAGTGGTACCATTTTGCCATCGGCTTTGGCTCCGACAGTGCGGTTGCCGATCTCACTATGGATGGCATAGGCAAAATCAATCGGGGTGGCTTCTTCAGGAAGTTCGATAATATCACCTTTGGGAGTGAAGGCAAAGATGTGATTTTTGAAAAATTCGATCTTCAATCCTTCGATGAACTCTTTGTCATCGCGCCCAATTTCCTTCTGCCATTCTTTCAATTGTGTGACCCAGGCCAGTTCTTTGGGCTGGTTTTTTTCCGTACTTTTGCGTCTGAAAAAGAGATTGCGCCAGCCGGAACGATTCTTTTCAGTGTACATCCAGTGGGCGGCGATACCGTATTCTGATTCATTGTGCATTTTTTGTGTACGGATTTGCACTTCTAGGATGCGCCCTTCTGGTCCGAAAACGGTGGTGTGGAGTGACTGGTAGCCGTTTGGCTTGGGCAGGGAAATATAATCTTTGATGCGTCCGACCATCGGACGATACTCGCGGTGGATGATACCGAGCGCTTCGTAGCAATCGGCGATTTCCGGGACGATGATGCGGATGGCAATGAGATCGTAAATGCGACTGATATCCATGTCGTGACGCTTCAGTTTTTGGTAGAGACGGTAGAGGTGTTTGGTACGGCCGCTGATATCAGTCACTCGAATCTTTTGTTTATCGAGGACGCCCTGAAAAAGGGTGACGATGCGATCCATATACGCTTTGCCATCATGTAGGTAGGTTTCTTCGATTTTTCTGGTTTCCTCATAATGCTCTGGTTCGAGGTATTTGAAACAGATATCTTCTAATTCTCCCTTTATTTCGCCGATGCCGAGGCGATTGGCGATGGGGGCGTAGATTTCGATTGTTTCGCGGGCGATACGCTCCTGTTTCTCGGGGGGGAGGTGTTCGAGGGTGCGCATATTGTGCAGACGGTCAGCGAGCTTGATGATGACCACCCTGATATCTTGGGCCATAGCCAAAAACATCTTACGTAGGTTTTCTAGGTAGTATTCCTCTTTGGAACCACGCAGTTTGATTTTGCCGAGTTTGGTGACTCCATCGACGAGATAAGCCACTTCTTGGCCAAAACGTTTTTCCACCTCGGCTAGTGTCACAGCCGTGTCTTCGGGCACATCATGGAGGAGTCCGGCGGCGATAGTACGCTCGTCCATACCGATTTCAGACAGGATTTTGGCCACATGTAAAGAATGGACGATGTAGTCTTCGCCAGACTTGCGTTTTTGGCCATGATGCGCCGCCAGGGCGAACTGGTAGGCTTCAGTGATGAACTTCTGCCTGTCGCCGGGAAAAGGGCGGGGAGCGATTCCAAAAATGTCTTTGGTGGTGATGTTTGGCATACAAAAAAGAAAAGTATGGATCCTTACTAATAGTATAAAGCAATTGGCGGCAAGGGCAACTATTTTTTCTATCGTTTTTCTGTTTGACAAATGCAACAGAGTTGCGTTAGTATGGAAATATGGAAAGGCAAGAAAGCATTTTTCAAGAGCTGCGGCGCTCGGGTGCGCGGTTAACCAAAACCCGTCGAGCTTGCATCGAGCTGTTTTTGGCTCGGTCGACTCCTCTGTCGGTACCGACTATTCTGTCTGCGCTCCATAAGAAAGCAGTGCGGGTAAACAAGACGACGGTTTATCGTGAACTGGCGCAACTCGAGGCAATCGGGCTCGTGGAAGTGGTGCAACTGGGAGATCGCAAACAGTACTTCGAACTGGCGAATCGCGCCCATCATCACCATTTGATTTGTCTCGGGTGTGATACGGTAGAGGATGTCCAGCTGGAAGATCAGTCCCTCGTAGCCCGTGCCAAAGAACTGGGGGGCAAGCTCCGTTTTTCGGTCGTCACGCATTCCATCGAGTTTTATGGTTATTGTGCACAGTGTCTCTCTCTGCCTACGAGTATCAATGAACACTTATGAAAAATCCCACACCTATCATCGACGTTTCGCATATCTCATTTCGGTACCGGTCGGATTATTTGATTTTGGATGACGTGTCCTTTTCTATCGGAGCCGGCGACTATGTCGGTATCATCGGTCCTAATGGTTCAGGAAAAAGTACCCTTCTCAAACTTCTTTTGGGCATCATCCCTCTAGAGGTGGGTTCAGTTAGGTTGTTTGGCCAACCAATAGAGAAATTCCGTGAGTGGTCTAAGATTGGTTATGTGCCGCAGACAGGTTTTCAGGGGGAGGACAATTTTCCGGCTACGGTAGCAGAAGTTATTGCCGCTGGGTTACTTCCGCAATCATTTTTTCCGCGCCGCCAAGAACGCGAGGCGATGCGTAAGAAGGTGGAGGAAGTGGCCGACATTGTTGGGATACAGCATCTTTTGGAACGACGTATCGGGGAACTTTCGGGCGGTGAGGAACAGCGCGCCTTTATCGCCCAAGCGCTCGTTTCCGATCCAGTACTCTTGGTGCTCGATGAACCGACCGCCGGCGTCGATCATTTGGCAGAGGAATCATTCTATACTCTCTTGCGCGAACTCAATGAAGTACACGGCAAAACCATTCTTTTGGTCTCACACGATTTGGAGGCCTTAGCACACAATACCAAGACAGCCATTTGCCTCAATCATAAGATTGTCTACTCTGGACCGGCCTTGGGGTTGCACGAGAAACGGGTCATCGAGTCGGTCTTTGGTTCTCACGCGTGGCATATATCTGATACAAAAACCGTATGAATCCTGATATTCTAACAACTCAATCCCTCCCACTCATCTTCAGTGTGGCGCTCTTGCTCGGCTTTCTTTCTCCGCTCGTGGGTATCATTTTGGTGATGCGCCGTTTCTCGCTCTTGGCTGATACTTTGTCGCACGTCTCACTCCTCGGTGTAGCAGTCGGTTCGATCTGGGGCTTACCAATGGCAGCTGGGGCTTTTGTTAGTGCTCTGATTGGTGGCGGCGGTATTGAACTACTCCGCCAATCGCGGCGAGTGCTTTCGGAGGCGACCTTGGCCATTTTCCTTTCTGGCAGTCTGGCGTTGGCGGTAATCATCTTTTCCTGGCGAGGAGCACAGGCTGACGAGATTGAAGCCTATTTATTTGGTAATCTCGCCTGGGTGACGTATCAAGATTTCTTTCTTCTCTTTGGTATCGCCACAATACTCACAGTATTCTTTGTTGCTTTTTATCGGCAGCTGTTCCTCGTTACGCTTGATGAAGATCTCGCCCGGGTGAATGGTGTAAACGTCAATCGTCTCAACCTCAGCTTTATGCTTTTGGCCGCCACGGTGGTAGCAGCAGCCATCAAATTAGTGGGCGTACTCTTGGTAGGAGCACTCATCGTGTTGCCGGTAATGGCCGCTCTCCAGTGGCGCTTGGGTTTCAAGCATACGCTTTTTCTTAGTCTTTTTCTCTCCGAGTGTTCAGTTATCTTGGGTTTCGCCCTGGCATTTTTTGGTGGCCTGCCCAGCGGTGCCTCCATCGCCCTCGTGGCTCTTGTTATCTTTTCTGTTTCATATGTTTTCCACTCGAAGAATCGGTGAGTCCACTGTCTATAAAATGAGTTCGCGGCTCATTGACAGTAGCGGGTTTTATGGTAAGATAGTGTCATCTGGGGCTTGAAAAAGCCGATAATTTTGGTTCCATAACAAAAGCGGGGTGAAAAATGTTATTAGAACGCGATGAGTTGGTGACTGATCCAGGCGAATATCAGTTGCATGATTTTCAGTATCAGTATGCTCGATTGGAACTTAGCTCGATTGGAGTACCGGGTATAAAAAGTACATGGTATGCCTGCGTTAGCTTGGGAGATGCCGCGAATCCACGCGATCAGGTTAAAATGACAACCGTCGGATTTGAGATGCCAACGATTGGGGAGTCCGAGAAGAGCTATGCTTGTTATAAGAAGCAGCGCGGCCGCAATGCTCATGGGTACAGCTATTCAGAATTCCTGTTACGTTGGCTTCGTCACCAATCCAAAGTCCGAGTGGTGTTTTTCGTTGAAAATGAAGACATCCGGCATTTTGCTGTACAATTAGACAATATCGTTGTACGGGGTCGTGTTCCGATCGACGTTGATGTTCTGGGGACGTTTTTTGGTTCTGTCCTAACGACATCGGACTAATGATGGAGGTCTATCAAAAGGCGGAGCGCAATGCGCCACCGCCTTTTTCATTTCTCGTTTGTTGAAACAGTTATTTCTTTTTTTCTAATTTGTCGGGTCGGTGGTTAGGACATTCTTTTTTACTGCAGCGCTCGGGAATAGTTTTGGTTCCCTCCATCATGAGTGAGTCACACAGTTTGCAGATGTTACCCGTCGGCTTGGCCTTGATAGCGTTTTTACATTTGGGATAGTTGGTACAGCTATAGAAGATACCGAAGCGTCCGCGTCGTTCAGACATTTCTCCGTCTTTGCATATTGGACACTTCACACCGGTAGTGGGATTGAGGGTAGGGTCTTTTTTGATGTGCTTGCACTTGGGATAGTTGGCGCAGGCAATGAAGCGGCCGAAGCGGCCGTCTCGCTCGACCAGCATCCCATCTTTGCAGTCGGGACATTTTTCGCCGGTTTCTTTCGGTCCTTCCAGCTCAGCACCATCGATGGTGCGGGCGCCGACGCATTCAGGGAAACGGGCACAGGAAAGGAACTTGCCGTTCTTGGCTAATTTGATAATCATCGCACCCTGACATTTGGGGCACAGGATATCGGCCGGGGCGTCGCCAAGGTTAGTCATTTTCTCCAGTTTTTCTTTGCTCACCACTTGTTTGGAAAAAGGAATATAGAATTCACGGAGGGTTGCTTCGTACTCGCGGGTGCCGGCTGCGATATCGTCGAGCTTGTCTTCCATCTCGGCAGTGAAGACATCGGAAACAATTTCGGTAAAGTGCTCGGCGATAAAATTATCGACCACTTCACCAGTCTCGGTCGGTTGGAGAGCCTTGCCATCTTTCAGGACATAGCCACGGTCGATGATGGTTTTGATAATTGAGGCATAGGTACTCGGACGCCCGATGCCGCGTTTTTCTAGTTCTTTGACCAAGCCAGCTTCGGAGTAACGTTTGGGTGGCTCAGTTTGTTTTTTCTCAGCGTCGATGTCGGTCAGAATGAGGGGGTCGGAAGCAGTCACTTGTGGAACCTCGACATCATCGCCGCGCGCGGCCGTGTCGAGAGCGAGCCAACCCGGAAAGACTAAGTGTGAACCGTTGGCCGAAAAATCAGGCAGGGCACGGTCAGTCGTATTGGCCAGGATCTTGGTACGCAGGATTTCGGCGGCAGCCATTTGGGAGGCGAGGGTACGAATGCGGATGAGTGTGTAGAGTTTCTTTTCGTCATCAGTCGAACCGGCCGTTTTCTTGGCAGCATCCGTAGGGCGGATGGCTTCGTGAGCCTCCTGAGCGTTCTTGCTCTTGGTCTTGTAGCGTCGCACCGAGAGGTATTTTTCTCCAAATTCCTTGGTGACGGCTGCGATAATCTGCGGGAGGGCTGTTTCGCTCAAGGAAATGCTATCCGTGCGCATATAGGTGATGTAGCCTTTCTCGTAGAGTTTCTGGGCGGCGCGCATCGTGCGACTAGGGGAAAAACCCAGGCGCGAACTGCCGGCCTGCTGCAAGGTAGAAGTGGTAAACGGCGCATAGGGACGGCGCAGAGCCTCGGTAGTCGTGACTTCTACTACCTCCCACTTTTTCTTGCGAGCCAGGTCGAGGATACCTTGGGCTTCCGCTTCTTCTTTGGGCTGTTTGGTACAGGTAAAAATTATTTTTTCTTTCTGTTTTGTCAGACAGTGCGCCTCGATAACGAAGTAAGTTTCCGGTATAAAAGCGCGGATTTCTTGCTCACGGGCGACAAGAATGTGGAGGGCGGGCGACTGCACTCGTCCGGCCGAGAGACCGTAACGCACTTTTTTCCAAATGAGACCCGAGAGATCATAACCGACCAGTCGGTCAAGAACCCGACGGGCTTCTTGGGCGCGGCGTAGGTTTTCATCCAAGGGTCGCGGTGCGGCGATAGCCTCTTTCACCGCCTGAGGAGTAATTTCATAAAAAAGTACGCGTTTGGGCTTTTTCAAACCGCAGGTTTCGGCTACATGCCAGGCGATGGCTTCGCCTTCACGGTCAGGGTCAGTGGCCAACAGGATCTCACTTGCTTTGGCTGTTAGTTTCTTTAATTCAGCCACTATTTTTTCTTTGCCTGGGGAGATTTCGTAGTGTGGTACGAAACCAGCCAGGATATCGATGGCTTTTTTATTGCTCTTGGGGAGATCACGCACGTGTCCCACTGAGGCGACAACTTTATATTCGTGATCGAGATATTTTTCAATAGTTTTGGCCTTGGAGGGGGATTCGACGATGAGCAGTTTCATAGGGTGAAGAGGGGAAAAATTTTAGCAAACAAAAAAAGACTCGAAAATGTGGGGCTACATTCTTACATAATACATACCACCACTATTTTTTACCAGACCTTTGATTTCCAAAATGGTCAAAAGAGAACTGGCCTTCGCTGTTGCTAGTGTAGTCAGTTTGATTATCTTGTCAATGTGAAGCGGTTCGTGGGTGAGAACGGCGAGGATTTTTCTTTCTTCAGGCTCAAGCTTCGTAGAGGAGCTATTTTCATCCGTGCTTGTGAGTATTGGCAGGGGAAATAGGGTGGTGAATTCTTCCAGGATATCTTGGATTCCGGTGACGATTTTGGCACCTTTTTTGATAAGTGCATTGGTTCCGACCGAATACGGGGAAAAGATAGATCCTGGTACAGCGAACACTTCACGGTTATAGTCGAGTGCGCAGCGAGCCGTGATCAGGCTACCGCTTTTTTCTGGCGCCTCGATGACGAGAGTGCCGAGACAGAGACCCGCGATGATGCGGTCGCGCATGGGAAATGAACCTTTACTCGCCTGTGTCCCTGGGGGGTATTCGGAGATGAGTGCTCCGCTTGACATAATTCTTTTGGCCAGAGAGAAGTGTGAAACAGGGGAAATCATCGGGTCATCAATCCCGCTCCCTAAAACGGCTAGGGTTTCACCGCCCGCTTCCAGTACGCCGTGGTGGGCGTGGGAGTCTATACCGAAAGCCATACCAGAAACGACGATCCAACCCGCATGAGTGAGATCCTGAGATAGCTTGTAGGCTACTTGTTCGCCGTACTGAGAATACTTCCGCGAGCCCACGATAGCGATCGTCGGAGCCCCACCACCAAAATGGTAGCTCCCTCGCGTATAGAGAGTACAGGGACTGTCGGGTATTTCACGCAGCAGCCTCGGATAGGTAGGATTTTTTTTGGTGTGAAGCGTGATACCGAGTGCCAAGAGCTTCTCCCAAAGATTTTCGGGATCGACCAGGTTTCTCTCGGCAATGAGGATAGATTTTTTCCCGGAGAGTAGACCGGGTACGGCAGAAAGCTCTTCTCTGGATGCTTGCCATATTCTCTCACCATCGCCAAAATGCTCGAGGAGCAGTGTGAGTGTGCCATTGCCAATCCCGGGCAGTGTTCGTAGTGCGTGGATGTATTTGTTCGAGTGTTTCTCCATACCTTATATAGTAGACAAAAATATTCTTTTCGGCTAGAATAACCACATTTGGAATTCCAAATAAAGGGCCGTTAGCTCAGTTGGTTAGAGCACCGCATTTGCAATGCGGGGGTCGTCGGTTCGAATCCGACACGGTCCACCAAACGAAACTTGTTCAGAATTAAGAAAACGGAGCAATCACGGGATAAGGTGAAAATTAAAACTCTATGAAGATCTCAATCCTCAACGAAAGTTTTTTCAAAGAATCCCATTTGAACGCGCTACGCGCGTTAGGCGACCTTACGATCTATGAAAATACTGATACCGAGGAAAAAGCAATTGAGCGACTAAAAGGCTTTGAAATTGCGATTGCTGATTGCTACATCGCTCCTCTCAACAAGAAAGTTTTGAAAAGCACGGACACACTCAAGCTTCTCGCCATCAATTCCACTGGTTATGACTTGGTTGACACCGACACAGCTAAAAATAAAGAAATACAAGTTGCAAATGTTCCTGGATTTTCTACTGAAGCAGTCGCGGAACAAGCAATCGCACTTATGCTTGCGGTAAGCAGAAAAATTCCGACAGGAGATGTAGCGGTGAGGCGATCACCTTTTCAGATTGACCCCGCGAGCCAAGAACAGAAAAAATATCTCGGTTTTAACTTACAAGGAAAAACTCTCGGTGTGGTGGGATTTGGAAGCATTGGCTCGCGGGTTGCCCAAATTGGAATGGGTTTTGGAATGAATGTGCTTGTCTATAATCGCTCAAATAAAAATGTTAGTGGCGTAAAACAAGTTTCGTTGGAAGAATTACTAAAAGAAAGCGATATTGTATCGCTACATCTTCCGCTAACACCAGAAACGGAAAATCTCATAACAGCGGAGCGATTGCAAATGATGAAGCCGACAGCAATCCTCATAAATACTGCTCGTGGAAAAATGGTGGACGAGTCGGCTCTCATCAATGCTTTGCAATCGCACAAAATTGCTGGAGCGGGATTGGATGTGGTTGTTGAATGGAAAGAATCCAATCCGCTCCTAAAACTAGATAATGTCGTGCTTTCCCCTCACTCTGCTTTTTTCACAAACGAATCACTGGACAATTGTGCTGATATTATCGTTGCCAATGTCAAATCGTTTGTTGAAGGGGAAGCCGTCAATATTGTAAATTGATAGCTGTCGCCGTTTTAAAAAAGAAAGCTGAAGCTCACACTGAATTCTTCCGCAAGCCCCTCTTCTACTCGGGCAAGACCGAATTCCGCACCCCATCACTGTACCCCCCCCTAGGAAAATGAAGCAGTGGCTGGATGGTTCATCCGTTTAATTTTCGTTCGAAAAGGTTCGCGCAAATGCTAGGATAACACCACAGTATAACAATATACAGGGTTGCTCTCTTTCTTGTTAGTGGTAGAATGAAAAGCGTTAGGGTCTACCATGCCTTAAATAATTTACCAAAGAAGTTGCATTTATGAGAAAGATTTTACTTATTGGAGGTGGCATCGTTGTTATCCTTGTGCTCGCCTGTGGACTGACTGTTGCCAATTTACGAGAACAGCGATCTCAGCGCTACTCATTGACTGATTTTGGGCTCATTTCGCCTTTGACAACTGACTGTGCTTCTATTAGAGGTAAAGAGAACTACCCCGTCACCCTTTCGCTGACTACAAAAAATGTGGCGGGTATGCGAGATGAGATAAAGACCCTTATTGCCAAGTATAATGGAAAGGTGAACTCGGATTCTTATAACAGTTATCTCGTAGCCTCTTCTCCCCAGGCGTCCGTTTCTCAGGATTCGACGATGTTAGTCGTCTCTTTTACACAGTCCCAGAAAGAGTTTTTCGATGACCTGAAAAATGTCGTCAAAAATTTTGGGGCGGAGAATGCCGGGTATAATTTTCAGAGTGGTTCTCTGGAGGGTGCCTATTCTCCGTACTCGACATGTGTAGGTATGCTCTATAGCATCTCTCTAGATGAGAAACAGATGGAAATTTTCACTCAAGCGCTACGGTATGAAAAGAACCCTGAAACAGTCTCTCTCATCAGCCAATCTATTGCTAACGTTCGGACGACTCTGCAAAGTAATATCAGCAATCTGGATAGTTTCTTTCTTACCACCAACAATCCAACCGTCACTATTTCAATAAATAGTTCGGCGGCTTTGTAAGAGCACGTTTCATTTTCATGGGGCGGAAATGGTGTATTCAGGCTCTGTTCGCTCTGCGCTATTCTCCACCTCTTGAAATTTTCTGTCACTTCGGGTATACTGCGAAAGTTCTGAAAAAAGAGCCAAAAGCCCTTTGGGAGCAAGTAAGCGGAGGGGAGGAGCTCTTGTTTTTGATACAAAAGGGTGATTAGCTCAGTTGGTTAGAGCGCGACACTGATAATGTCGAGGTCCCAAGTTCGAATCTTGGATCACCCACAGTTGGAAGGATAAGAGAAAGAGTATATAATAGGGAAATCATACAGCGGGGTAGAGCAGTCTGGCAGCTCGCTTGGCTCATAACCAAGAGGTCGGTGGTTCGAATCCACCCCCCGCAACAAGTGGCACGAAGTGACACGTAGCATAGGGGAGCAAGCGAACGGCTTCGCTCTTTTTGCCAGTATTTGCCAGGGTAGCTCAGCTGGCTAGAGCACAGCACTCATAACGCTGAGGTCGAGAGTTCGAGTCTCTCCCCTGGTACTCGTGAAATGAAAGAATGACATGGGGGCGTAGCTCAGCTGGTTAGAGCGACTGCCTGTCACGCAGTAGGTCGCCGGTTCGAGTCCGGTCGTCCCCGCCAAAAGAAAAACACCCGAGAAGGGTGTTTTTTGATGCTTTACTTTCTCTATTTGGAGTTGTAAACTGATAGTAAGTCAAAAACTATGAAAAAACAATCCAAGAAAACTGAGGCAATTCCCGATATTCTCACGCTGGCAGAAGCCTGTGCGATTCTCCATTGTCATCCCAACACTCTCCGTAACTGGGACAACAAAGGTCTTCTCAAAGCGATCCGATTTGGGACAAGAAAGGATAGGAGGTACAGGAAAGAAGATGTACTAAAAATCATCAATCAAAGTTATAGCAAAACGAAATGAAAATAACTGATCATCACGCCAAATACTTTGCATACGAGCTCACAAAGAGGTGTCCCTCGGATAGTCTTGAGAAATTATCCTCCACTCTCTCTAATGCTCAAGTCGATCTAAACCCACACCAGATTGAGGCGGCACTGTTCGCGTTCCGTTCGCCACTCTCAAAAGGTGCGATTCTTGCTGATGAAGTCGGACTTGGAAAGACGATTGAAGCAGGACTCGTGTTGTCTCAGAAATGGGCAGAAAGAAAGCGAAAGATCCTACTCATTGTCCCTTCGAGCTTGCGAAAGCAGCGCAACGAGAGATAAAGGACTTCGAGAAAAAAAGAAACGAGATGCGCAAGAAACTCTTTGAGGCACAAGATGAGGTAGATGTGAAAAAGGATACTTTGCTCCAGAAGATTGAAGCGCAGCTGAAACAAAGATCAAAGATAGAGCCGTTATTCACAATTCGTTGGAAAGTGGTTTAAATGAGTAATTTCAATTACTATATAATTATGAAAAAAGAAGAAGAGTCCACTCAAAATACAACTGCTAACTTTTTAATTTTTACAGCAGAGACCGGTACACCACAAATAGAGGTTCGTGTCGAGGGGGAAATGGTTTGGCTCACTCAAAAGCTTATGGCCGAGCTTTTTGATGCAGATATTCGTACTATTAGTGAACATCTTCAGAATATCTTTAAAAGTGGCGAATTAAAGGAGGAATCAGTTATCCGGATTTTCCGGATAACTGCCGCCGACGGTAAAGAATACGATACTCAGCATTACAACCTTGACGCGGTCATAGCTGTGGGGTATAGAGTGAACTCAAAACGAGCCACACATTTTCGTATTTGGGCAACGCAGGTATTGCGTGACTTCATCATTAAAGGATTTGCACTTGATGATGAGCGTCTCAAGCAGGGTAAGAAAACATTTGATGTCGATTATTTTCGTGAACTCTTGGAGCGTGTTCGCTCCATCCGTGCCAGTGAACGACGCATCTATCAGCAGATCACGGATATCTTTGCGGAGTGCAGTATTGACTACGACCGCGAGTCAGAGGTCAGTAATGAATTTTATGCGATGGTACAGAATAAATTTCATTTTGCTATTACCGGCAAAACAGCACCAGAAATAATTTCGGGTTCAGCAGATGCCACATTGCCACACATGGGGCTCACCACATGGAAGAAGTCTCCAACAGGGAGGATTTTGCAGTCTGACGTAACTATTGCAAAAAACTATTTGAAGGAAGAAGACATCAAACAGCTTGAGCGGACGGTAACGGGATTTTTTGATTATATCGAAGGGCTTGTTGCACGAAGTAATACATTTACCATGGAAGAATTTGCCGCAAGTGTAGATAAGTTTCTGACATTTAACGAGTATAAAATTCTTGAAGGAAAGGGACATGTTTCAAAAGCGGATGCTGATGCAAAGGCAATCGGAGAGTATAAGGAGTTTAATAAGCATCAACAGATAGAGTCAGATTTCGATCGCGAGGTAATTAAGCGATTGAAAGACGCCAAAGAGGGCGACTCTATTGATGATCTTTCTAAATAGATGTATGAGTAACAAGCAAAAACTAGAATTGACGTGGGTCGGGAAAACGAGAGTTGTCCCGTTGCGGAGAGCAGTCAGCCTTTGGTTGACGCTGAGAACGGAGGCGTTCTCAGAGCGAAGCTGTTCGATTGTCCGGTCGTCCCCGCCAAAAGAAAAACACCCGAGAAGGGTGTTTTTTGATGCTTTACTTTCTCTATTTGAAGTTGTAAACTGATAGTAAGTCAAAAACTATGAAAAAACAATCCAGGAAAACTGAAGTAATTCCCGATATTCTCACGCTTGCAGAAGCCTGTGCGATTCTCCATTGTCATCCCAACACTCTCCGTAACTGGGACAACAAAGGTCTTCTCAAAGCGATCCGGTTTGGGACAAGAAAGGATAGGAGGTACAGGAAAGAAGATGTACTCGGGGTTATAAATAAAGGTTATTAGAGATATGCAAAAGGAAGCGTCAGCGCGAATCAAGATTAACAAACTCCTCGAAGAATCCGGGTGGCGATTTTTCGATACGGAACAAGGAAGGGCGAATATTCAACTTGAGCCTGGAGTCACGCTTACGAAAACGAGGCTCGACGAACTCGGGAATGATTTTGAAAAAGAAATAAAAGGTTTCATTGATTATCTTCTGCTTGACGAGGAAGGGCACCCCATCATTGTTGTTGAGGCAAAGAAGGAATCTATTCATCCGCTCGACGCAAAAGAGCAGGCCAGGAGCTACGCGCAAAAATCCCGTTGTCGGTTTGTCATCCTTTCAAATGGTAACACACATTATTTTTGGGATACAGAGACGGGAAATCCAAATATCATTACTGAATTCCCCACGCTTGAATCACTCAAACATCGGAAACAATTTAAGCCGGATCGCGAGGCTCTTGCAGATGAGACTGTAGACGAAGGGTATCTCGCACGGGTGAAGTATCCGAATTTTGAGGATGAACCCAGCTATCAGGACGAATCGACGCGCTCGCAATTTCTTCGAGACAATAAACTTGTCGTACTTCGGAAATTTCAGATTGATGCTATCCGCTCGCTTCAACATGCAGCGAAAGAAGGAAATGAACGCTACCTGTTCGAAATGGCAACTGGAACCGGAAAGACGCTCACGACCGCGGCGATCTGTCGGCTGTTTCTTCGGACCGGAAACGCGAAGCGGATCCTGTTCCTGGTCGATCGGATAGAGCTTGAGACACAAGCGGAGAAAGCCCTGAAAAATGTCCTCGGGACAGACTATATCATCAAGACCTACAAGCGGAATCGCGACAGTTGGAATGGTGCCAGTATCGTGGTCAGCACCGTGCAGACTCTGCTTACGGGCGACCGATATCGCAAGGAATTCTCTCCGACAGATTTTGAACTCGTCATCTCCGACGAAGCACACCGTTCTATTGGCGGAAACAGCCGGGCGGTATTCGAATATTTCAACGGCTATAAACTCGGCCTTACTGCCACCCCGAAAGATTATCTCAAGGGAATTGATAGTGGCACTCTATCCGAAAATGATCCGCGCGCTTTCGAGAAACGCGAACTCCTCGATACATACAAGACTTTCGGTTGCGATTCTGGCGCTCCGACATTTCGGTACAGCCTCCTCGACGGTGTCCGGGATGGATTCCTTGTTAATCCACATGTGATCGATGCGAGAACAGAAATCACGACGCAACTTCTTTCTGATGAGGGTTACGCCGTCTTGGTCCGCGATGAAGACGGGAACGAAAGCGAAGAAATATTCACACACCGAGACTTCGAAAGGAAATTTTTTAACGAGGAAACAAATGTCGCTTTCTGCAAGGCGTTCCTTGAAAACGCGAAGCGCGACCCAATATCCGGGGAAATCGGCAAGTCTCTTGTGTTCTGCGTGAGTCAGAAGCACGCGCGTCGGATCACAGAAATCATGAACGCGATGGCGACGAAGAGTTGGGATGGGAAATATCAGTCCGACTTCGCGATGCAGGTGACATCGAGCGTCGCAGAAGCCCAGGAAAAAGCGGCGCAATTCTCAAACAACGGTCTCGGCGGGCATTCGAGATTTCTTGACGGGTATACGTCGAGCCGGACGCGCGTCTGCGTGACGGTCGGTATGATGACGACCGGCTATGACTGTCCAGATATCCAGAATATCGTACTCATGCGCCCGATATTCTCTCCTTCGGACTTCGTGCAGATGAAAGGACGCGGAACCAGAAAGCACGCTTTTTCATTTGAGGGGAAACGGATCGAAAAAGATGGCTTCTCGCTCTTTGATTTCTTTGCCAACTGTGAGTATTTCGAAAATGAATTCGACTACGACGAAGTCCTGAAACTTCCGACGACGCGCGGAACAGATACCGCCCCGATAGGCGGACAGGAACCGCGACCAGCGATCGACGAGCTCGACCTTGCCAAGGATGATAGAATAATCTCAACAGAAGATCGGGAAATCGGCACCGACGGCATGCGTATCGACCGCGAACTGTTCTTCCATAAGTTCGAGGAACAGGTAACCGGAAACGAGGAGGCAAAGCGTATCTATGAGGCAGAGGGAATCGACGGGGTTGTCGAATACGCCAAGCGCGAAATCCTCGATCGTCCGGCGGATTATTTCACACCCGAGAAGCTTCGCAAATCACTCCCGATCGACCGATGGGTCAGCTTCAAAGAAATGATGCGCAAGGCTTTTGGTGAAATCGATCGGATCAAACCGCTCGACGAAAAGACCGAGGACGAATTCGACAAATTCCAGGATATCGAAAAGCTCGATGCTGATATCGTCCCCGCAGCCAAAACATTCTTTGTTTCCTATCTCCTCAACGAGGACTTCCGTGCGGTGGTCGATAACAAAGAATACGGTCGTCTGCCCGCCATGTCTGGTGTCGATATGCAGGCCTTCAAAATGCTCGCCGAACGGAAACGTGGCAAGGATATGACCTATGTCCACTATATCCCAACCTATGTGAGGGATTATGTTGGAAATTTGAAGGAGTTTGAACGGGTGTAAAATAAAATCTATGAAAATACTTTTTCTCGATGAATCCGGTGATCACAACCTACGTGTCATTGATCCGAAATATCCGATTTTCGTATTGGCCGGGGCTATTTTCGATTCGGAATATTATTCCAAGCACGCAAAAGAAAAAATTTCTAAATTTAAAAAAAGGATTTTCGGAACGGAAAAGATAATTTTGCACACTGCGGATATATGTAGGAACCGGAATGGATTTGAGTCATTGAAAGAAAAAATGTTTCGTGAGGTTTTCTACAAAGAGCTGAACAGACTTTTTGATGATTTAAATTTCAGCATTGTGGCTGCGGGGATACATAAAAGCAAGCATTTTGACCGCTATGGTGTTTCTGCCGTCGATCCCTACATTCTTGCTCTCGAATTTCTTGTTGAGCGATTTATTTTTTCTTTGGATGATTGCAAAGAAACAGGCATGATTGTTGCGGAAAGTAGGGGGACACAACTGGATAATCAATTAGAGCTTGCCTGGCTTAATCTGAAGATACAGGGTACACGATTTATTGAGCCATCTCGTATTGCGGAAAAAATAACTGATTTCAAAATTCTTCCGAAGGCGAAGGCTATTGGAGGGCTGGAAGTGGCTGATTTAATCGCCTCTCCTATCGGAAGAAGTATGATGAAAAAGAAGTCGAATGAGGATTTGCGGATTATTCGGAAGAAATTCAGGAAAAACGCCTCTGGGCACATTATCGGACATGGCATGATTATTTTCCCAAAGTAAAACAGGCCCCGCTACGCAGTGCCTGTTTCTATGTATAATAGTAGTACAAAAGAGAAAAACTTTCAAGTTTCATGTAACAAAATTCATTGATTTTTACGAAGAAATACTAAAAACAGCTATATATAGCCATAAACCATGTAGTGGGGATGTAATAAAACTTCGAGAGTATGCTCAACGACATAACAAAAAAGAAAATCAATTCCCTTCGGCAGATATTGGTCGGGAAGGTGCCAGATCCGAAGTCCCAGGTGGATCAGATTACAAATGCGTTGATCTACAAGTACATGGACGACATGGATCGGCAGGCTGAAGCTTTCGGAGGCAAGGCGGCGTTTTTCGTGGGAGAATACGAGAAGTATTCCTGGCGGAAACTGATGGATCCAAAACTTGGCGGACAGGATCGGTTGAACCTCTATATCGAGGCGCTCGAGAAGATGAGCCAAAACAAAAATCTTTCCCCGATATTCCGCCAGATATTGCGGGGCGCGTTTTTGCCGTATCGTTCACCCGAAACGCTCAATCTTTTCCTTTCGGAAGTGGACGGATTTGCATACGAACATTCCGAAGAGCTTGGCAACGCGTACGAATATCTGCTTTCTATCATGGGGTCGCAGGGCGATGCGGGGCAGTTCCGCACACCACGACACATCATCGACTTCATCGTGGATGTGATAGACCCGAAGAAGGGTGATCGGATCCTGGATCCGGCATGTGGGACAGCCGGCTTCCTTATCAGCGCGTACAAGCATATCATTGGCAATCATGACGGGAAGGATAACGAGACCGGAAAACCGACAAGTAAGGAGGAGCGGTTAACCCCACAGGAGATGAGAGGTTTGCACAAAAATTTCGTCGGTTATGACATCAGTCCCGAGATGGTCAAGCTCTCACTGGTCAATATGTTTCTCCACAATTTTCCCGAGCCCAAGATCACGGAGTACGACACCCTAAGCGATGATTCCCATTGGGACGACAGGTACGAGATTATTCTTGCCAACCCACCCTTTATGTCGCCGAAAGGCGGTATCGTCCCGCACAAGCGGTTCAGTATATCCGCGACGCGGGCGGAAGTGCTGTTTACGGATTATATCGTCGAACACCTGACCACGAAGGGCCGGGCCGGTATCATCGTGCCGGAAGGAATCATCTTTCAGTCCGGAACCGCCTACAAACAACTCCGAAAGCAGCTCGTCGAAGATGGACTCTTTGCGGTCGTTTCGCTTCCTTCGGGCGTGTTCAATCCGTATGCCGGCGTAAAGACGAGCATCTTGTTCTTCGATGCCGAGATCGGCAAGCGTCGAGATGATATTCTCTTTGTGAAAGTCGGAAACGACGGCTATGACCTCGGTGCACAGCGGCGCGAGATTGTCAATAACGACCTGCCGGAGGCAGCGGAAGTTCTCAAAGCATGGCGAAAAGGAAAGCGGAAAGAGAGCCCGCTCGCGACCTGGGTCTCGCGCGAGCAGATTGCTGAATCCGGTGACTATAATCTCTCCGGTGATCGCTACCGTGTCACGACCGACTACACCAACGCCAAATGGCCGATGGTAGAGTTAGGAGAAGTTTGTGATTTAGAAAGTGGATCAAGAGATAAAGGTGGGGCACTCGACAAGGGGGTTTATAGTATTGGCGGTGAGCAAATAAGTGAAGACAACGAAATTCGTTTTAGGAAGATGAAGTACATTTCTGAAAAACATTTCTCAGAAATGAAAAAAGGTATTTTATTAAAAGGCGATGTTTTGATGGTCAAAGATGGTGCCACAACAGGGAAAATGGGATTTTGGGATTTTGATTATAGAGCCGCAGTAAATGAACACGTTTTTATATTCAGGGCAAAAAATAAAATATCACCAAAATATCTTTTTAGTATTTTACGGTCAAATTCTTTTCAATATGAATTGAAACCTTATATTAAAGGAATAATAGGTGGAATTAGTCTAGAGATTAAAAAAATTCAAATCCCTCTCCCGCCTCTTGAAATCCAAGAGCAGATCGTGGCGGAGCTGGACGGCTATGCAAGCATCATCGCTGGTGCCAAACAAATCACCAAAAACTGGAAACCAAAAATCAACACCAGTCCGGAATGGGAGAAAGTTTCAATAGCAGCAGTATGTGAGATTGGCGATGGTAATCATTCGTCAAACTACCCAAAGGCAAGCGAAATGGTGCAAAGTGGAGTGCCTTTTATTAGAGGTACGAATCTTGTTGATGGAAAAATTGATGCTAATGATATTAAGTACATATCAAACGAAAAGCATGTTCAGCTCAAAAAGGGACACTTAAAGACGAATGACATCCTCTTCACTAACCGTGGTGAAATTGGGAAAGTTGCAATTGTTGACGAAAGATTCAATGGTGCAAACTTAAACTCTCAGATTGCATGGCTAAGATCAAAGGAGAATCTCGTACCGCTTTATTTAATTTCAGTACTGATGAGCGACTATACCCAAAGTCAGTTGCTTTCCCTGAAACAGGGCGCCACTCTACAACAATTTACAATAAGACAACTGTCATCATTTAAAATCCCTCTCCCGCCCATCGAGATCCAAAAGGAAATCGTGGAGAAGATCGAAGCCGAGCGCACACTCGTCGAATCCGCCAAAAAACTCATCGCCATCTACGACCAAAAAACCAAAGAGATGATCGAAAAATTGTGGAACGAGTGATGCAATTTCTTGAATGATGATGTAAAAAGTAAAGCAGGGAGACCTTTCGGGCTTCCTGCTTTATTGTTTTTGTTTTCATTTTGTTTTATCTGAAAGAATCAACCCTTTGATTCTTTTGGGTCACCCCCGTAAGAATTTCTCCAGCCGATCTCTCCATTGCGATTTTGAACCAGCATCTCAAGATGTTGGTTTATCGCTATCTCTCTTGCCCGTTTAACGGCCTCTGCTTTTGTATCACAGATTGCGGAGGCTCTCTGGTTTCCTACAGTTTTGACTTTCCAATCGGATTCGTTCGGACTGACAAATATTTGTCCAGACATAGACGTTTTCGTATTAATTTTTGATTAGCCAAATTCGACACATAACCTCACAATCGAGTGGCCTTTGGCGATTAACTTCTTACTTGCCTTGAATGTTGTATTTTGGTTTGTACTTTGCTATCTCATTTGCCTCATACGCTTCAGCTTCATCCGCTGTATCACATACGTGATATCCGAAGTGAGTAATGTCTGGCCAATGGTCTTCAGAAAGATGGTCTAGGAGGCGGGATCTAATACCTCCCTCACCTGCTCCTTTGCCAATGTAGAGCAGAGCCAGCTTCTTTTCTAGTGTAAGGTACCCGCAATAGTAGACGCCGATGGCGGTGGAATTCCAGCCTTTGACTATTAGCTTGGAGTACTGATATGGGTACATGAAATCGTGAATCATAATTTTACAGTGATAGGAATTATTACCAGTACCGTAAGAACCTGTGCTATACTGTCGTTGTAGGACAATAGTATAATTGTTCAGGGAAAGACGCGTGGTACCGATTTGTGGTTGACGTGTCTTTTTCATTCAAGAATATTTTTGTGCATAGTCTTTTTTATTATTTTGGTTTACCCTACAAAAAAACACCCGCAATGCCGATGGCATAGGGTGTTTGAGAAAGCTTCATTGTTTGGATGAGTTTTTTGATTTCCTACGCCTATTTTGAGAGTGTTTTTTGTTTTTTTACCGTCTGTTAAAGTAAGTATATCATATAAATGGATATTCGTCAACAACAAAAAAAATCGACAGAGGATCAACAGAAGGCGGCTGAGTATATTTTTTGTTCTGGAAGAAGAAAATGGGTCAGGTACTTTTTTTAAAATAAAATTTTTAGTTTCGATTGTTGCAATAGAAACAAGAGACCTATACATAGCACCTTCCCAATAGCCAGAAATTAGCGCACCATGAGCTTTTCTACCCGCTCGAGTAATAAGTCAAACCGGGAGGTATTTTCCATCCACTTCGTAAATATTACTGACTCAGAAAACCCTTGCCATTCTTCATTATTTTCTGTATAATTTTGTATGTAAGTAATACAAACAAAATATATGAAAAAGAGTCAAGCGAAAAGTAAGGTTGTTGTATATCAAGCGAAGAGCGGTGCTATTGAGCTACGTGGTGATTTTTCTCATGAAACTTTTTGGGCGACACAGGCAGATATAGCAGAAATTTTTAGTGCTGAACGTTCGGTTATTACAAAACATATTGGCAACATTCTCAAGGACAAGGAGCTGGATATCCACTCAGTATGTGCAAAATTTGCACATACTGCTGAGGATGGAAAGACGTACCAGGTACAGTTTTATAACTTGGATGTCGTGCTTGCTGTTGGGTACAGAACAAATTCAAAGCGAGCCATGGAATTTCGTCAATGGGCAACGAAAACTTTGCGGGAGCATATCACCAAGGGCTATACCATCAATCGTAAACAGATAGCCAGGAATTATGATGCTTTTTTGAAGTCGGTTTCAAATATTCAGGCGCTCCTCCCTACGCATACCACACTTGACCCCAAGAATGTTTTGGAACTCGTTAAAGAATTTTCGGCCACCTGGATGTCGCTCGATGCCTATGACAAACAATCCTTGCAGGCTGTTGGTACGACCAAAAAGGCAATTAAGCTCACTGGCGTTGAACTGACCGAAGCAATTGCCAGTCTTCGTTCTGAGCTTTTGAATAATGGTGCAGCAACGGAAATTTTTGCTCAAGAAAGAAAGGCAGGAAGTATCGAAGGTATTGTGGGAAATGTTATGCAATCTTTTGATAACAAGTCGGTCTACGCCAGTATCGAAGAAAAGGCAGCACACCTCCTTTATTTTATAGTGAAGAACCATCCTTTTGTCGATGGTAACAAACGCTCAGGCGCTTTTGCTTTTGTTTGGTTTTTGCGCAAAGCACGAATCAAAAATGGTAAAAATATCAATCCGGCTAGTTTGACAGTACTGACTCTCTTGGTAGCCGAAAGTGATCCTAAGAAAAAAGAGCAGATGGTAGCGCTTATAACACAATTGTTGAAGTAATTTTTTCCGAGCATCAGAAATTAGCGCACCATGAGCCTTTCTATCCGTTCTAGTACCCAGTCAAACCGGGGAGCATTTCCCATCGAACCAAATGAGATGGAAGCTTGACAGTTATTGTGGGGTGTGCAAAACTCTTTTTTCAGGTTGAAACTAATTTCTGATGGAAATAGTTGACACTTGGGAACAATTTGCTAGAATGCAAATCAAGTTCTTTTTGATCTCTGTAACTATCGAGTGAACGGACGGGTGTTGCTTTCTCAATTGAGAGAAGGCAGTAGCTGTCCGTTCACTCGCACTCCTGTGGAGAAGTGATCGGTTTGGATATTTTCCTCAACTTGTCTATAAACGAAGAAAGGAAAGGCCTATTCTACTATCAATTCGCCACCTGTCCGTCATGGTATCCCTCGCGTTTGTTCTGCTGTTTGTGGCATTTGCACAGCAAAAGTTCATCTTCTTGGGTCCCCCATGTGACGGTCAGGTCACGTTGGCCGGTGAAGGATTGCCCCTGAATCCTGATCCGGTCGCGCCCGCTCGGGCCGAGCACGTGGTTCCGGTCCACGAAACGCTGGCACGCTCATCCCACAAACTACGAGGAGTGAAGTAATGCTGAAGAATGGCATTGCATTGCACTGCAGGGATCCTGGCAAGTCGGCCAGTCAATCTGGTCGGTAGGGTTCGGATAGTTCCCCCTCAGGGAGCGTAGGTCCGCCTCGATCTGATTACCCATCGTGTGTCCTCTACTAAAAGGGGAAAAACTTACAATCTGTCGATGGATGGATTGGCCACCTAGAGTTAGCAAATCTGCATCCGGCACATGTGCGATTCACGTCGCCTAGCCCGGACTCTAACCGTCTAATTTATAGGTAAGGCATACACGCGGTCAAAGCATCGCACTGGGCTCCATGCACGTCATGGAGCCCTTTCAATTTTTATTTAAAATATTTTTCATAGTGACATAAGCTTTTCACTCCTTTCCAATACCAATCTCAATCGATTATTATTTCCATCCATTTCGCAAGCAAAACAGGTGAATATGTGTTCCTCATTCCGCCCCGTAACCTACTGCTATTTTTGAGCCATCTGGTGAGAAGAATAGTGCAGAGAAGGAAAGTTTACGGTAGAATGCCCTCAAGAAGCGTTACGAATATCATATGAAAAAAGTCCTTTTGATGGTGGTGGCTCTGCTGATCATTGGGGGTGTGGGGATGGTTTTTTCGAGACCGGAGAAGGAAATTTCTGCTGAGATTTCTGAGAGCGGGGTTCCTCCTGTGGAATATACTGTAGCAGATACCCCACAGAAAAAAGAAACGGCCTTTGAAGAATATGTCGTGATGGCGACAAAGGATGAGGAGTTAGCGATACCTCGATCACCGCTTCTCACAAAGGTACCCTTTACCGTTCAGGCACCGTTTGGAGAATGGAGTAACCCGTTGTTTGAGGATGGCTGTGAGGAAGCAGCTATCACGATGGCGGCCTACTGGCTCTCGGGGAAACCTTTGACGAAAGAGATAGCCAAGAAAGAAATCATGGCGCTGGCAAAGTGGCAGGACAAAAAGTTCGGCCAGTCGGTTGATACTTCAGCCGAAGATACGAGGGTAATGCTTTCTGGCTACTATGGGGTGACGACTGCTACGGTTACTCATCATATTACCCTCCCCGATATAGGAGCAGCGCTTTTGCAGGGCAAGTTGGTTATTGTACCCGCTGATGGGCGCAAACTGAGGAATCCTCATTTCAAGCAACCTGGACCTACGCGTCACATGGTGGTGGTGACAGGCTATGACAGCACGAGTAAGGAGTTTATTACCAATGACGCCGGGACGCGTTATGGCGAAGGGTATCGCTACCAGGAAGACGTTCTCTATAATGCTATTTTGGATTATGCTACCGGCAATCATGTCCCCGTTATGAGCACGGACAAGGTGATGCTGAGCGTGTGGCAATAGGACACTCTTTACAGAGAGCGTAAAAAGGTCTATGGTACCAGAAGTACCTAAAGAGTGATGATCATCACTTTTCTTTGAAGCGAGCCTTTCCTATGGAAGACTTTTTTTGTTTTCTCTACGCAAGGCTCGCTTCACCGGAGGGTGGAAAGAGCATCCAAGTCACCGACTACGAGGGAAATCGAATGACTCGAAGCATCACCACCACGCACGAACCCGCTTATTTCGCGCATCAGAAGTTGTGCAGTCGTTTGACAGGTGTCAAGCGGCGGAGGCGGAACAGAGGAGTTGCTACCCCCATCCCCGAGGCCGAGGACCAGGCCGACGAGCCGCCAATGGCCAAGCTGCTGCCACCACCGGTCGGCCGCAGCGCGGGCTCCCGTCGCTTGAGCTACCGCTAACCAGCCGTCACGCACGGCGCAACCAGAGGGACGATCAACGATCGCGCCCTTTTTCATTTTCTCTAAGAATGTCTTATACTAGAGGCACGTTCATTTTTTAAGAAAAGACTATGGGACTGTTTTTCACTGCCAAGAAAGTTTCAACACAGGATTTCAAGAATGTGCGTGCGACGCTTTTGAGCAAAGGTCTGTCACATCGCGAGATTGAAGAAGTGGCCATGCTGGCCGCGGGGGCGCTCGACGAGATCGGGCGTGAGCGGGGGATGGATCGGCGTGAGATCGAACAATTATGTCACATCCTTCGTACCAACCGCGAGGCTCACAGCCTATCTCCTCATCAGATTGATATTGTCGAGGAAGTGTTGCGGAAGAAACTGTAACATGGACATCCTCACTCTTTCTAACGGAATTGCGGTGACCGTCAAGCGGCGCCGGCGCCTGCGAGCACTCAGACTTGCGGTTTTGCCGGGTGGGGTGGTGACGCTGACGCTGCCGTTTTCTTTGCCACTCTGGCGTGGGCAGGCGTTTGTGGAGGGGAAGCGAGAGTGGATTGCCGAGAAACAACGACTCTTGGCAAAACATCGCCCCTCACTGTTGTCGTTGGGGAACAAGGAAGAATACCTGACCCATAAAGAACGAGCTCGGAAGCATATTTTGGGACGTCTTCATTTTTACCAGGGGCGCTATCTCCTGTTTCCCAAGAGTATCAGCATTCGTAATCAAAAAACCCGTTTCGGGAGTTGTTCTCCTTTGAGGCAGCTGTCTTTCAATTATCAACTGCTTTTTTTGCCGTCTGAACTGTGTGATTATGTGGTGGTGCACGAACTCTGTCATCTGAAAGAGATGAATCACTCACCTCGTTTTTGGACTTTGGTATCGCAAACATTTCCAGACTATCGGCGTTTGCGTCGAGAGCTACAATGCTTCACACGAGATGTGTAGTGTGAGTTCTAGAATTTAATGCCTCTTTTTCTTTTCGAGGAGGGCGGTGAAAATTTCATTGGGCGTTTGGTATGAAAGACATTTTCTTGGACGGTTGT
>JAYTWI010000006.1:0-4775 GCA_043743535.1 Candidatus Moraniibacteriota bacterium
GGAGACGCGAGGAAAATGCAAGGAAAATTTTTGGTTTTTGCTCCCGCGACCGCAGGGAGCGGACGAGGCGCGCATCATTCTGCATCAGGGTTCAATTCAAAATACATTCGAACTTCGTTCAATACACACCGCAAAGTGCTTATTCGGCTTTACAACAAGCCAAAATCGTGATATCGTAGTGTAGAGCTTTCTGGAAAAGTCTTATCTCGCTCTTCGTTTCAAGTTTTGCTTTGAAAAAAGGCTTCTCATGGAAGTTTTGTCCGATATAACCATTTTTTCATGCTCACCGCTTTTTCCGACTTATCCCAAAATATCCTCATCGGAAGCTTCTTGTTCTTTGTTGTCCTCGGAATGCTTACCTCTGGTACCGTCGTGGTTCTCCTGGTACAAAATAGCCGTATGAAGCGAAAGATGGCCGTATTTTTCTCTGGCAAAGAGGCCAAGGATCTGGAAAAAATACTAATTGACCAGTTAAAAGAAACGCGAGCTCTCGATGGAGAAATTCAAGAACTCTTTGAAATTTCGAACCGCCTGCGTGAATTGGGGATGAAAAGCCTTCATAAAAGTGCTGTTCTCCGCTTTAATCCCTTTCGTGAGGTGGGAGGCAATCAGAGCTTCACACTGACTCTGCTCGATGGCCAAAACACCGGCCTACTCATCTCGTCGCTCCACACCCGCGAAGGTACTCGCATCTATGCCAAACCGGTACTGCTCGGCAATCAAGATGGCTTCCCCTTCACCGATGAAGAAAAGGCCGTCATCCATCAGGCCATAAACGGCAAACCAATAGTAGCCATTTAAATACATTCCATCCACAAACAAGTTCTAACAGAGTTATCCGCTATGCCAGAAGAAATAATCCCCACAAACGTTGCTATCCCCACCTCCGTGACTGTTAAGAAGCTGAGTGAGCTTTTGCATCTCCCAGTAGCCGCTGTCATCACCGAGCTGATGAAAAATGGTATCTTGGCGACTATCAATGAAGAGATTGATTTTGATACCGCCAGTATCATCGCCTCTGATCTCGGTTTTATTGCTACCCCGGCCGAAGAAGAGACATTGGAAGGCCAACTGACACTTGAAGGCTTAAACAAGCTTCTATTAGCAGAACATCAGTCCGGCAAGAACCTCGCCCCGCGTCCGCCGATCGTCACTATCTTGGGTCACGTCGATCATGGTAAGACCACGCTCCTCGACACTATCCGCAAGGCATCGGTAGCAGCTGGGGAAGCCGGTGGCATCACCCAACACATCAGCGCCTACCAGACCAAAAAACATAAGCAGCTCATCACTTTTATTGATACTCCTGGCCATGAGGCTTTCTCGGCGATGCGTAAACGGGGTCTTTCTATTGCCGACATCGCCATTTTGGTTGTAGCGGCTGATGATGGTGTACGCCCTCAGACCAAAGAAGTAATCGAGTATTTGAAAGAGCATAAACTCCCAGTCATCGTCGCCATCAATAAAATCGATAAGCCTGAGGCTAAGCCAGAACGGGTCAAACAAGAATTAGCTGAACACAGCATCCTTTTCGAGGAATGGGGTGGCACCACGATGTGCACCGAACTCAGTGCCAAGAACAATATCAACATCGACAAGCTGCTCGATAACATTTTGCTTTTGGCTGAAGTGGAAGACTTCCGCTCTGACCAGAAACGTGATGGTCTAGCCGTTATCCTCGAATCGCACCTCGATCCACAGAAAGGACCGGTAGCCACAGCCCTCATTCGGACAGGTACTCTCCGGGTCGGGCAGGATGTCGTCGCCGGCAGCGCCTTCGGACGTATTCGCCGTATCGAAGATTTCCTCGGGAAAAGTCTCGAAAGCGCCGGCCCCTCCACCCCAGCCACCATCTACGGTTTCAACACGGCTCCACAAACGAATGATGTGGTACAAGTGGTGAGCGGCAAGGGCTTGGCACGGCTCCGTTCCAAGGAGGCGCTACTCAAAGATACTGCCAAAAGCAAGGTGGGTAAGATTCACAATGACGAGGAAAATATCAAAAAATTAGCTTACGTTTTGAAAGCCGACGTCCAAGGTTCCCTCGAAGCCATCGAACAGATTCTTTCCACCATTACCTCAGAAGAAGTAGTGCTCGAACTCATCACCTCTGGAGTGGGAAATATCACCGAGTCCGATGTCCGCTCTGCAGGGAACGCTCATGCCCTCCTCGTTGGCTTCAACAGCGAACCCACTTCTGTGGCCAAACGCCTGGCTGAAACGAGCAAGGTAGAAATCGTCACCTATAATATTATCTATAAATTAGTCGACGCTATCAAAGATCGCCTGACTGCCCTCCTGCCACCGGAAATCGTGCGCACTGACTATGGCCGCCTGGCTGTCCTCGCTATCTTCAAAACCGGTAAGCATGATATGATCGTCGGTGGCCGAGTGAGTGAAGGCAAACTGATCCGCGGTTCACAAATCGAAATAAAGCGCGGCGATGAAATCATTGGGCAAGGAAAAATGATGAACCTCCAACAGAACAAACAGAACGCCGATGAAGTCGGCCAAGGCAACGAATGTGGTGTCGTCTTCGAAGGCACGGTAAAAATCCAAACGGGCGATACACTCATCTGTTACAAGGAAGAAGAAAAGAAGCGCAGCCTGTAAAGACTATGCATCAAAAAATTCCTCTCCCCGTCAAAAATATTCTCACCGTTCTGAGACAAGCTTCATATGAAGCGTACATCGTCGGTGGGTGTGTGCGTGATCTCCTACTCTCCCGCACACCCAAAGACTGGGATGTCACTACCAATGCCACTCCGGAGCAGATTGTTGCACTCTTTCCGGAAAGTTTCTACGAAAATGATTTCGGTACGGTTGGCGTGAAAGTCCCCCGTTTCCTTACGACGACTGACCCACAACATGAAAGTGATATCATCGAAGTCACCACCTACCGCACCGAGTCACAGTACGATGACAAGCGTCGGCCGAGCCAGGTAGCCTTTACTCTTTCCCTGACAGCAGATCTGGCACGGCGCGACTTTACCATAAACGCCATGGCTCTCGGCACAGAGACTACAGTAACAGACGGGCATACCATTGCCACAGAAGAAGATGGGACATCATGGTTCCTGATCGATCCATACCAGGGTCAAGCAGACCTCCAAAAGAAAATTATTCGCACGGTCGGTAACCCAGAAGAGCGCTTGAATGAAGATGCTCTGCGCCTCATGCGCGCTGTGAGATTACTTTCTGAACTGCGTGACGGAAACGAAAAAGATACCACAAAAAATTGGCACATCGAGGAAAGCAGTTTGACGGCCATCAAAAAACTTTCCCCCCACTTGGCAGCTATTTCCCAAGAACGCCTGCGCGATGAATTTTCCAAAATCATTCTTTCCGACAGTCCAGCCTTTGGCGTGGAGATGCTTCAGACGCTCGGTCTGCTTCATTTCATCATCCCGGAATTAGAAACAGGCATCGGCGTGACGCAAAATCTCCACCATATCTACACCGTCTGGGAACACAACCTGCGAGCCCTCGCCACCTGTCCTTCGCGTGTGCTATCAGTCAGGCTAGCAGCGCTCCTTCATGATGTCGGCAAACCAGCGACAAAGAAAGGAGATGGTTATCGCTCTACCTTTTATAATCACGACCATGTCGGGGCCAAAATGACCGAAAAGATTTTGACACGCCTTCGTTTCCCCAAGCAAGTCGTCCACAAAGCGAGGCTGCTCGTCGACAACCACCTCTTCTACTATAACGTCGGCGAAGTGACCGAGGCCTCGGTGCGCCGCCTCATCAAAAGAGTTGGCCTCGAAAACATGGCTGACTTGATGGCGGTACGTATCGGTGATAGACTGGGTTCCGGTGTCCCCAAGGGCAAAACCTACAAGCTGCGGCACTTGGAATATATGATTGAGAAAGTTTCGCAAGACCCACTCTCAGTCAAAATGCTGGCTATTTCGGGCACCGACCTCATACACACCCTCGCCATCTCTCCTTCACCAAAAATCGGAGCCCTCCTCGACGTTCTTCTTTCAGAAGTGATTACCGACCCGAAACAAAACTCCAAGGAAATCCTCCTCAAACGCGCCGCCGAATTAGAGAAGAGTGATCTCGCTACGCTACGAAAATTAGCAAAGGAAAAAATTGCAGAAAAACGGACGGCTGAAGATGAACACACCAAGAAACGTCACTGGGTAGAGTAAATTGCAAGGCGGAGTGTGGTATAACGGTATTATGCACGATTCGGGTTCGTGTAATCCAGGTTCAATTCCCAGCACCCCGACCACGGTGTCTTTCCCCCATAGTGCTATGAAAATCATTGTCGAAAAAATTGCTGAGAACCCCCTTTCTCTCCTGAGACGTGCTGGGTATATCTTCCAACGACAGGAAGGAAGCGAAATGAGTTTCGTGCGAACTTTTGGGAGTTCTGGCTATCCACGTTTTCATTGCTATACTAAAGTAGAAAAATATAATCTCATCGTCAATTTCCATCTCGACCAAAAGAAACACACCTATGGCACAGAGACCCGCCATCATGGCGAATACGAAAATGACGGGCCAGTAAAAGAAGAGGCGTTGCGCCTGATCTCGCTTTTGGGAGAAAACGCCAAGATCGTCTAGATGTAAAGGTAAAGGACAGGGGCGCGCACAAATACAACATGGTATGGGCAGGTGGTGGAATGGTATACACGCCAGTTTTAGGAACTGGTTCCGCAAGGAGTGAGGGTTCGAGTCCCTCTCTGCCCACAACAAAAAACAGTCTGCTTTCAACGGACTGTTTTTTTACTGCGTGCTTATTGTACCAAGTCCGAACCTACTTC
>JAYTWI010000007.1:0-28142 GCA_043743535.1 Candidatus Moraniibacteriota bacterium
CTCATCTTGAAGCGAGCTTCCCGCTTAGATGCTTTCAGCGGTTATCCCTGCCGAACGTAGCTAAACAGCGGTGCTCTTGGCAGAACAACTGTCACACCAGAGGTTCGTCCGTCCCGGTCCTCTCGTACTAGGGACAGCTCTTCTCAAATCTCCTGCGCGCGCGGCGGATAGGGACCGAACTGTCTCACGACGTTCTAAACCCAGCTCGCGTACCGCTTTAATGGGCGAACAGCCCAACCCTTGGGACCTGCTTCAGCCCCAGGATGCGATGAGCCGACATCGAGGTGCCAAACCTTGCCGTCGATATGGACTCTTGGGCAAGATCAGCCTGTTATCCCCAGGGTAACTTTTATCTGATGATCTTCCACACTCCTACGAGTGATGGTCGGTTCACTAAATTCTACTTTCGTAACTGATCGACTGATCGGTCTCTCAGTAAAGCTGACTTGTGCTTTTGCGCTATCGGCCCGATTTCCATCCGGACCTAGTCAACCTTAGTAAACGCCTCCGTTGCTTTTTAGGAGGCGACCGCCCCAGTCAAACTACCCACCAGGCACTGTCCCCCCACCGGATAACGGTGGCGGGTTAGAATCTAAATTTTTGCAGGGTGGTATTCCAGTGATGACTCCACACCCCCCAGAAGGGGTGCTTCATAGTCTCCCACCTATGCTCGGCAACAAAAACTTAGAGTCAATACCAAGCTATAGTAAAGCTCCATGGGGTCTTTTCGTCTTGCTGTAGGTCGACGGCATCTTTACCGTCATTGCAATTTCACCGGGATGTTCGTTGAGACAGTTTTCAAGTCATTACACCTTTCATGCGGGTCAGAACTTACCTGACAAGGAATTTCGCTACCTTAGGACGATTATAGTTATCGCCGACGTTCACTGGCGCTTCGGGGATTGGCGTGAACCGCTCCCGTTAACGTTCCAGCACTGGTCAGGTGTCACCCCCTATACTTCCCCTTGCGGGTTTGCAGAGAGCTGTGTTTTTGATAAACAGTTGCTTGAAAAACTTTCGCTGCGTCCGACCTTGCGGCCGGAAAGACATATTGCGAACTTACGTCTAGCTTTTTTGCCTAGTTCCTTAACGAATACTCTCCCGTTCATCTTAGGCTACTCGCCCTGTCCACCTGTGTCGGTTTGCGGTACGGATACTTGTATACGAACCTTAGAAGATTTTCCAGGCACCCCGCTCCCTCTCCTTAATCTTGCCGTAGCAAGACGTCGTCAATCTCCATCGGACTCGTGCTACACGGATTTGCCTGTGTAACGTCCTCAGAGACCAAACCCCAATCCAATAAGGGGCAAGAAGTACAGAGATGCGTCTCTCCTTCGAATATACAAATAGTTCAGGAATATTAACCTGATGTCCATCGACTACGCTTCTCAGCCTGGCCTTAGGACCGACTAACCCTGGGATGATCACCATGGCCCAGGAAACCTCGGACTTTCGATGTGTGGGGCTCTCACCCACATTGCGGTTACTCATTCCAACATTCTCACTTCCGTACGCTCCACAGTCGGTCACCCTTCTGCTTCGGCGCATACGGAACGCTCTCTTACCACTCTATCTTGCGATAGAATCCGTAGCTTCGGTACTGTATTTTAGCCCCGTTACATTGTCGGCGCGAAAACTCTAGATTAGTGAGCTATTACGCACTCTTTAAAGGATGGCTGCTTCTAAGCCAACCTCCTAAGTGTCTGAGAGTTTTCACTTCCTTTCCCACTTAATACAGATTTAGGGACCTTAGCTGACGATCTGGGCTGTTTCCCTTTTGTGCTCCGAGCTTAGCCCCGGAGTACTGACTGCCTTGGTAGATATCACAAGTATTCGGAGTTTGGTTGAAAACCCTACCTTGCGGCGAATTCTCATCCAGTAGCTCTACCCCTTGGATACAATTTACAAGACGCTAGCCCTCAAGCTATTTCAGAGAGAACCAGCTATTGCCAAACTCGATTGGAATTTCTCCCCTACACACAAGTCATCCCCTCAAATTGCACAGTGAGTGGGTGCGGGCCTCCACGTCGTTTTACCGACGCTTCACCCTGCTCATATGTAGCTCGTCTGGCTTCGGGTCTAGTCCACGCAACTTATTCGCCCTATTCAGGCTCGCTTTCACTATGTCTCCGGAATTCGTCATCCCTTAGACTTGCTGCGTAGAACTAACTCGTTGGATCGTGCTGCAAAAAGCACGCCGTCACGGGCAGCACTTTAGCCTCAATCTTCTCCGGATTAATAACTAAAAAAACTTCACAACATCTCGAGAAGCAATGCATCATCCAAGGAAGAACGTCTCCCCGTAATGAGCACACGACGGACTACCTGTCCGTTCTGATCAGTGGCTAAAAGCCACACTCTGTCACGATTCTCGAAGTTGTCGTGTATCAACTCAATCACCACCCGCGCGACTCCATCAATGGTGATTTTTTGCGCTGGCGGCTCGGTCGTTTTAGTCATCGTTTTCTCCGGTTGAGGGCAAAGTGCTGCCCGCTCCGACTCTTCGTTAGCATGGAGTTTCAGTTCTATTTCACCTCCCTTATCGGGATGCTTTTCACCTTTCCCTCACGGTACTAGTTCACTATCGATCTGAAGCAATGTTTAGCCTTGGAAGTTAGTGCTCCCAGATTCAAACGGGGTTTCTCCGGCCCCGCCCTACTTAGGTACTTGTGCATCAAGGTGCTGGTGTTTTCGCATACGGGACTATTACCCTCTATGGTCGTTCTTTCCAGAACGCTTTGCTAACACTGCACGCTGACCCCGATCAATCGAGTCCACAAGCCCTGCAACCCCACTCGAGCAAGCTCGGTGGTTTAGGCTGTTCCGCGTTCGCTCGCCACTACTTACGGAATCTTTATTAATTTCTTTTCCTCCTGGTACTAAGATGTTTCAATTCCCAGGGTTTGCTACGGTATCCTAATGTATTCAGATACGGTTCCTCTGTTTCAACAGAGGGGGTTGCCCCATTCGGAAATCCTCGGATCAAAGCTTGGTAGACAGCTCCCCGGGGCTTATCGCAGCCTCCTACGTCCTTCATCGCTTGCTTCAGTCAAGGCATCCACACCATGCGTTAAGTAACCTTCTTTTTTCTCTTGTCCGCAAACGCTCTGCTTGCGCAAAGCACTCACGGACAATCGGTTAACAGTGAAGAATGTTTGCGCATTCAACGCACTGTTTTGTTAGATTGCTGCCACGTCGTCACACGAACGACGAAGCATTGACCTTTACATACATTTTAGACTATTTCTCAACCGCACGCTTGCTTTCCGCCGCCAGGCAAGACATCGCAGTTTTGAAAAAGACATAAATTGTTAAGGCGCATACGCGGAAATAAGTAGCCCCCTCTTTTGGGGAGAGAAACACATATTTCAGCAGAGCGAGAACCGAGGGTAAAAAGAGCTTCTAAAGAAACAAAAAAAGCACTGTAAGCACTTTCTGATTCGTACTATCCATACTACGCAATCAGAAGAAACCTGTCAAGTCCTTCTTCTTCACTCCACTTTGTGGGCGAAACTATCCCGCCTTCTTACTCCCCCACACCATTTTTGAAGCAAAAAAAGAGCCCCTATAAACGGAGCTCTTTTGCTTATATCCAGGGGGGTTTTACTGCCCAGGAGTGGAGAGTGGCGAAACATTCGGACCAGCCGGGGCTGGAGCTACCGGCGGGGTTTCCGGAGCCATCATAGCACCAGCTGGCGCTACTGGAGCCGCCGCAGCAGCGTTCTTGATATTACTCACACCGTTCCTAATGTTACTGATGAGCTTCTCTACTTGATCACGGGTCTGTTTGAGATTACCTTCGCTATCAGCCGGGATGACTTCGAGAATCTTTTGATAGGCCTCGGTCGCCTGATCGCGTTTGTTTGCCTTCTCATAGAGCAGTCCCAAACTGAGTCGTACATCTATCAGTTTGTCATTGGCAACGAGGATATCCTTGAAGATATTTTCGGCCTTATCCTGATCACCATCTTTGCCACGCAACTGATACAGGACACCTAAATTGTAGAGATAGTTCAGGTTCTTCTTTTCGATCGTCGCAGCCTGTATGGCGCTTTCGATGGCGGCATCAGATTCCTTCAATCGCGCCAAGATAATTGACAGGTTATAATGCGCCGCTGCCAAATCAGATTTTTCATCGATAGCCTGCTTGAAATAATCTTTGGCATTGCCATATAGTGCTGTACGTTCGGCTCCCTCTGCTTTGGCATCACCTTCGGCTCGTTTCACCTGGCCAAGCTTCAAGAAATAAAGTGGGTTGTGTGGTTCCAGTTCATGAGCCCGCATATAGATTTCTTCAGCCTTGGGCAAAGCATCACTGGCGTAGACCGCACCGTTCTCATAAATGAGAGCTAGCGATTCGGTCGCCATAACATCGTTTGGCATCTGACGTTTACCCTGCTCGCTCGCAGCCACGGCCTGTCTGACATACTGAGCCACCGTATTAACATCGCGATCCTTTTCCGCTTTGTTAGCTTCCACGTTAGCCAGGGCCATATACTCTTGTCCCAACCGCGTAAAGTAACGCCCTTCCTCTGGATACCTAACAATAGCGTCACTGAGCATCACGGCGGCATCACGACTCGGGGCAGCCGCCGCCAATCGCACTCCTTTCCCGGCCGTCAAATCAGCAATGAACACCTTGCCCATAAAGACAAAGACAAAGGCCACACCTGCTGACACCACCATAAAGATGAAAGCCAAGGCCAAGGCGAACTTGGGGGCAGCTTTGAATGAAAGATCCAAGTACTTTTCTTCAGAACCACTCTCCATCATGAGCGTCCCGAGCGCGAGCGTCCCTAAGAGCGCCCCGATGAGCACCAAGGGACCATTCAAGGGAGCCGTAAAAGCGGCGATGAAATACATAATGAGTACTGTCCAAAAACCCAGAGAGTAGATCTTGTTACGTTGCTTCTCGTGCGTGAGGAGATATAAACCAACACTCAAGAAAGAAAACCACACCACCAAAAGAAGTACCGTACCAATAGCGCCAATAGTGGCCAGAGCCTCGAAGAACAGCCCCGTTCCCTGATAGAAACGAAGCGTGTAGAGGGCATTCAAGTTGTATTCCATCGGCCGGAACATCGAGAAAGCATAGCCGTAGTTACCAGGACCGACACCAATAGCAAAATGTTCCTTGAGCGTTTCTTTGGCCACCTGCCAAGAGAGACTGACATTGGGAGCTACCTCCACTGGCAGATTGGCACGCACCAAAGTGTTTTTGCCGATCATAAGAAAGGCGAGCACGATTGCAAAGGTCAGCATCGGTACCCACGTCCACTGTTCCGCGGGTCGCACGATCTGCGCTAGGATATAGACCATGAAGAATGATAGCCCGCCCAAGACTACGATCCACGGCACAAACGAATAGAGTGCCAAGAGAAGGAACAAAGAAAGAGCCAGCCCAACGAACAAGAATCCGGTCAATACCTTGCGAAGCGTCTTCTTCACGGACTCGTCCTGCCACAGAGCAAAGAGAGCAGTGAGAAAAAGCGGTACCATAATACCGAGATAGATAGCCAGAGTAGAAACCGTGCCGATCAGGCTGATCGGGGCATACTGTTCTAGACTCGCAGGCAAGAAATGAATATTCATCAGCACCAAGAAACTCCACACCACCACGACCAAACCAGCAGAAATAAAAGCCACAAACATCAGGCGGAAGCGCTTGATGGTGAAATGGCTCAAGATAAAATAATAGGCGAGCAGAAGCGCCGTGACCGAAAGAGCTCCGCGGGATGGATCACCGAAGAAACCCCAGAAACTGTGCCAGCGATCGACGGAAAAGAAAGCTGCAACCAAATAGAACACCCAGAAAAGTATAATCGGAATATCCATGGGCGTCCGACGGATATGCATCTCACCGGTGGTCACGCCCTTGGACACCCAGGCCACCACCCCGACGAGTAGCCACAGGTAGAAATAAATCTGCTTATCAAAAGCGATACCCTGAAAAGTCATGCCAGTAAAAAAGAGTGGTAAGCCAAAAAAGAGTGCTGCTAGACTCACCGAGATAACAGTCTCAAAAATAGCGGTGCTCTTCCTCGGTTTTCCTCCGTCACCATTGTGAGATGGAGACACGACCCGTGGCGTTACCACGCTTGCTACGGTACTTGCTCCTGCAGTACTAAAAACTTTTCCCCCTCCAAAACGAGCAAACGAAGGTTTTTCAGATGACATACGATACTGTATATTAATCGATTTATTTATATGTTAGTATTATACGATAAAGCCAGAAGTGAAGCAAACTGCTAAGTTATTAACAGAGACTCCCCCTCCAGGCGACCCTTATGGTGCGATTTTTTACTGTGGTCAGTCATTTCTCCCATAAGTATGATATAATCCACAATATGAAAATATATCTCCCCACCAACAACTTTGCTTTTTTTAAGATACTTTCCGGTTCCCTCTTCCTAGTCGCCGCCATCACGTTCCCCACCCTAGCCGCCTATTCTTTCATTATAGCGCTGATGGTCGGCAGGGCTCATTCCCTCGGCGCCTGGATCGCTATGTGGCGAGCAGGGAAATTCAATTGGAAATATATCACCTGGATATCTCTCTTAAGCATCGTCATCGCCTTTTGGGGACTGAAGATAGTCTCATCATTAGAACTTCTCGCCTTTATCACCTACCTTTTCTTCACTTTCCATTTTCTTTTCGATGAGTTCGATTTACAAGAAGAAGAACGCTCCGTACAAAATATCATTCCCAGCATCAGTCCATCCATCCTGCTTGTTCTTTCTCTCTGCAAAGATTACTTTCACCTGAACATCCACCTGAGCGTCTTCCTCATAATTGCTGCCGCCCTGCTCGCAATTGAATTTCTATATGTTCGAAACATCAATTGGTTCTTTGTGCATATGAAAATCCTTACCCTCTTCATCCTTTCTGCATTATTCTTGCACGTAACTGGATCAGCTATGCTAGCAGTTTTCCTTATCTTTCATTACGCGTTTTGGTTTATCTACCCCATTTACAAACTGCACAAATACAGGAGGGAAGAGCGGGATAGTTTCATTATGATCCTTCTCTTGATGGTATCCAGTTCCGTCTATTTCTCCCTCACTCGGAACTCGTATGGCGACGAAGTCTTCAATTTAGTGGTCAAATCCTTTTACATCGGCACCATCATTCACATCCTCGCTACCGCCCCATTCGGCTACCTCTTCGGCTTGCCTCGCAAGAAATATCAGCAACCTACTCCGCCGACCGTCCTACCAGCCACACCTTCCGTATGAACGATGAATTCAAACATTTACAAAGAGTGTGCAGTAGAGAAACGGCTCTCATCAAAGAAAAAATGAGAGTAACCCTTGAGGGGCAATTTCCACAATCTCTTTACAAACCATGTCTCTATGCCATTGGGGGAAACGGCAAGCATCTCCGCCCTCTTTTAGTTCTTCTCGCGGCTCAGGCTACAGGTGGCGTATATAAACATGCATACAATGCTGCCATAGCTACCGAGTTGGTACACAATGCCACGCTCATCCATGACGACATAATGGATCATTCAGCAAAACGCCGGAGGAGAAAAACACTTTACAAAAAATATGGTATCTCCACAGCAATTCTCGCTGGAGACAACTTACTCGTACTCGCATACGAGCACCTCTTGAAAGACTGTTCAGAAACAAATGTCAAGAAAATAGTAGGACTCTTTTCTCAAATGAATCAAGGCATCTGCCAAGGCCAAAGCCTTGACTTGGAATTTGAAAAAAGGAGTCTTGTCACTCTCGAGCAATACCGTGGCATGATCTACAAAAAAACAGCCTTGTTCGCTGAAACGTGCTGTGCTATAGGGGCATCACTTCATGCTGCTCCACAAGCACACATTCTGGCAGTTTCAGAGTACGGGAAATATCTTGGGATGGCTTTCCAAATACAGGATGACTATCTCGATATCGTCGGCTCTGAAGGCTCATTTGGCAAGCCGATCGGTCAAGACCTGAAGGAAGGAAAGAAAACCTATCTTCTCCTTCGCGCCCTAGAAAAGGCAATCGGCAAAGATGATAAAGAACAATGTCTAAAAGTCACACGACACCGAGGCGTCGGGCAAGACGAAATCAAAAAATATAAAGATTTGTACACCAGACTAGGGGTTCTTGCTGACGCCAAAAATGAAATCCAACATTTTACTGAACAAGCCATAGATAGCCTTGCCATCTTGCCAGAAGGAGAAGGCAAGACTCTGCTCAGTATGTTGGCACGCTTTCTCCTCCTCAGAGACCACTAAGAGATGCCCGAGCACCTCTCTACAGGAGGTGTTTTTGCTATATTTTTTCGTCTCTGGTATTAAAGATGGTATCAAAATATGCACCGCCCGATGCGTCAAATAACGGGTATTCACCCCAGGGCAAGCCCTGGAGCCAAAAACGAACTGATGTTCGTTTCTTCCCGTGGCAAGCCACTTTGGTATTCACCCGATTTTACCAGCACTCGCTCGGAAACGAAAGTACACTTTCGTTTCACTCACTTCGTTTGGTAATAAATAAAGCTATTGATAAAATCTAGGCTGTCGATAAAATGGCCAAATGCTACTTTATCATAAACAATTTGACTGTCTCATCATTCTCTCCTAAGTAGAGAAAAAGGAGGAACCCTTGACTAAACCACGGCTATTATGCCACCGAAAGACCTTTCCGTTCATCCTTGACTTTTTCCAATTACGTGCTACAGTACTTATACCTGTAACTTCCCAACTGAAAGGGACACCATGTGGAATCATACGTACCTCTTCGCTTTGATTTTCGGTTTGAGCTACAACGGCTCAGCCGTGGCGCAAACTGAGGCTCCGCCGAACCTCTATGCAGTCAGCAAGTTAGACCGAGTGGCCTACGAGGACGGCACCACATTCGAGCTGAACCGGTTCGGTCAACACGTCTACAGGGGCAAAAAATACACCTTGCTTTTTGACCCAGTGTCGCACACCCTGACCAATCCGATTCGTTTTGTCACGAAGATCGACGCGCGAGTGGTTCCGACGGCTGACGGCAGTTTCACCAAGACTTACTCGACAGACGCCGTCCCTGGCTCGGGTTGCCCAGGCAATCTGGACTGGAATATGAACTACACAGTCACTAATACCATCGCCGAGGTGATGATCAACTTGGTGGCCACGCCGGTCAAGGTGCAACGTTCAGAACAGAAAGGCACCTGGGCCTGCGGCAACTACGGCTCGAATCCGGCAACCATCGTTGTCGAATACGCACCCGATTTGAACCTCGTCCTAGCGTTTGCCATCGACATGGTCTACCAAGGGCGAAGCACGATCGGCAGCACGAAGCTTTTGAGCATCACGCGCGACGGATGGGTCGCCATCGCCCAACCCACCCGCTAAGCCTGCGTACCGTACCTCCAACGGAAGAAGATTTCACATCTCCTTCCGTTTTTTCTTTTTCACGCTCAAAAGACTCAGCTACTCGATGGCGAAGAAAATATTTTTTTGGAAAACACAAAAACTCCGTAAGTGATAAATGGGTCAGCAAAAACATCAATGGTATAATGCTGATGTCCTGCCAAGACTTCTACCCCCATCGCCACTGACAAAGCGAGGAAAAGAATCCTCGCTGGTTTTATATGCCAAAATACCAAGGCTGCTAGAAAAGTGGTAGCCATATGACCAGAAAAAAATAAGTCTCCTCCCTGGATAAAAAAGGAAGTAGTTGGGATCGTCCCGGCCGGAATGCCGAGATGAGTGAGATTGATGAAAAAAGAACGCACGACAATAAGGAGCGCTAGCGTATTCATAAAGAAGAGGAGGTGACGTATCTGGAAAAAAGCAAAGACAAAAACAGCGTACTGAAGATAGAGCTCCCCATAATAATCCGCATACCAGGTATTTATTTTTCCGAAACTATCAAGAACAGCGTCAGGCACCGTCGGACCAGCGTACACAGTAGCGTGGCGGACAGCATAGTAGTTAATAATAAGCGCTAGCGTCAGAAAACTGCTCGCTTTGAGAAAGCCAAGAAAAAAATAAGGATCGTTCCAATACGCTCTTTTATCTCTTTTCTGGAAAGGGGTTTTCATAACTGTATCGAATAATCTTTTGGGCGGAGTGTCAGGAATATATGCAGAATAGTCCAACCATAAAAGAAAATGGGGTCAAAAAAAATATAGAGGGTACCGGAAAGTGGTGACAAGCGATACTCCACAAAGAGCAGGAACACAAAAATATGCGTCCATGCTACTAGGCTAGTATACGAGTCAAGCTCTTCTCCCCGGAATTTTTGAAAATAATACAGGTACCAGCGAACATAGTGGAAGATGATGATGAATCCCAACACCTGATTGATGCTAGCCGCTTCCGGATGGAAGGCGAAAAAGAACGGGACCACGATATTGAAAAAAAAGAATAAAAGAAATACCGGATTTCTTTCCTCCGGCAGAGTTTTCAAAAAACGTTGCGCTACAAAAACGACTGCCAGTCCTGTCGCAACCACCGCCAGCAAAACAACCAGAGACGGACGAAGCGAGAAGAGTTCCACGGCAAAAACCGCAAAGAACGAGCAGGCGACGGCTCCTATTCCAAATAGCTGGTTCCTGACCCCTCCGCCAAAAGATAACCGGCATTCATCGTTGAAATAATGAATAACAAAAAATAGTGCCGTAAAGAAAATGAGGAAATAAATAAATTGCTGTTTCGAAAAAATAAAGAAGCAGGTAGTCCCGACCAAGACAAGGGCGAGGAAGAATTTCTTCGCATATAAAGCATCGATTTTACCGATTTTGTGCGAATAAAAGTATGACAAGAGGAAATGGACTTGTCCGAAAATGATGATGAAAAAAAGGATAGTCTGGTCAGAAAATGAAACAACACACAACCAGGCAACTATCAAGGATACAGGTAAATCAACATATGATGAACGGAAGGTATGTGTTGTCATATTATTTCGAACTATTGTTTCCTCTAATCTCGTTCAGTTTCATCCGAGCAATCCTAAACAATACACCTTCACGATAAACGGTTTCCTCAAACATAATAAGGACTCCCAAATCTGGAGCGTAGGTCACCTGGGAAGTACTCGTTCCCTTAATCCCACAATGCGACCACTGCCCCGAAAGCTGAGCAGAGATGACCCTCACTTTGATTTCTCCCTCGTCAGTACGCACAATAGCAGTTTCTTCACTGTCTGTCGAAGCCTCATATTGTCCCACTATATCCTCTTTAGAACATATGCTGGTGTGGCGTGGCGACATGCGATACCTACCTCGGAATGTACCAGGGAGGGAAGTATCAAAGATACTTTTTCTTTCGCGACTGACTATATATCGAAACGGTACACCCTGCCACATTTCTGCTGCCGTAAACGTTGCTGAATCAAAAACCAGACTATTCTGAAAATCAGTCGTCCTGTAGACCTGCTTGCCATCGCTCATACGTTCGATATGTACCATTTCTTGTCCAGAATTTTCATCCTCGGGAGTCAGAGCTTTCTGACCAACAGCAGAGGTCAAATAAAGATAATCGTACATAAGAACGTCATTAGCACTCACATACTGGCTATTTTTCTCAAAGCCGAATAAGGCTTTAGCCAGTTGTGATCCATTGTAGAGAACATTCACCAGTATGACAAGGAACATCAAAAAAGAAAGGGCGTAGTGGCAGGTAATTTTCTTGGTTTGTTCCGATATTATTATGACACAAACCAAAAGTGCCAGAGCAATGATTTTTTCTGGCGCCAAAGGCACTAAGAAAAAAAAGATGGTGAGCAACCCGCCAAGAAGCATGCGCGTCTTCAGCACCCCAAACAAAACCGGAAAAGTCCGTACCCCTGTCGCTTGATCCCCTTTTCTATCTGGGATATCCCAAAAAATTTCAAAGACGGAAGCCAGAAAAAAAAGCGGCCAGAGAAACTTCATCACAACCGGGATAGTAAAAGAGGAAGTGCTCGCAGAAATAAGCACGCTCAAAGATATAACCCAACAAGCCGGCGGCACTAGGTTTTTTACCAGCGGAATATTTTTCAGCCGGTAGCGACGCGGCAGTGAATACCAAATACCAAAAAAGGAAATTCCCAACACATACGGCAATAAACGCCCTCCATCCAGCAAAGCACAGAGAAAAAATACTATAACAAAAAAAATGACTGGGGGGGTATAATGGCCAAATTTGGTGGCAGTAAACTCAACGCGCTCGTTGATCGTATCCTCTGCCCGATCAGTAATTTTATTTAAGGAATAGACTCCGACAATTCCTACGACATAGGCTGAAGCTAACAAGAGAGAATTTGGAACAAAAATGCGTCCCTCTGTTATTTTAAAAAAATAAATGATAGAGACAGTCGCGTACATGAAAAAAACATCGAGATTATATAAAAAATACCTTCTCAACCACGGCCTCAGCATCATCATTGTATTCCCATGTTTCATAACTGATCTCCTAAATGTGGTTTAACCAGCCTCTTCCAAAAATAGGATCGGGTCTATCTCTATCCACAGAAAATTGTCCTAATGGTAACCCGTGATACCAGGCGTAAAGTGCTCAATTTCGGATATGGAGGTACCAAAAAGGCGATCCAAGATATTTAATATCCCCCAAAAAAATTGGCACGCTGATGTTGTTTGGCTTGGTCGTGATGGATGCGATGGGTGCGAGGAGTAATGAGCACGTTTTCCAACACACCTGGCCAAGGGATATACACCATATGAACAGCGGTCTGGTAGTATAGAATATTATGAGCAGTGCCGTCGCCACAGCACTCGGACTAAAGCCAATAAGCACGGCCGGAAGAATCAATACTGGTGTAAAGTATAACTCTTGAATCCAACCCACACGCATCCCAGTACTCAAATTGAATTTATTATCCCCATGATGCACCGCGTGAAACATCCACAAAAAGGACGTTCGATGGTGGGTCGAGTGGACAAAATAATACGTCAGATCGATGAGGACCAAACTGACAACGACCGACAATCCATCAAGTTGTTGATTCTGATACCCGAAACCAATCAACGCCAACAGGACGTAGGTGGAATGTAGCGAATTGAGAAATCGTTGAATAAGACGTGTGACCATATTGCAAAGGATATTACCGAGGGTTCCTTGCACAGAATACTGACCATCCTGTCGCTTAAGGCTATACAGAAACTCACCCAGTGTCAGTATCACCAAACTAGCAGAAGTGATAATAAGGAAGGTAAAAAATCCATACATTCAGGGTCGTGTCTTAAACGATTGTATATACATAGCTATCGGCTCCGTCTCCATTCTGATAAAATTAACTTGATTATGGCCCTTTACACCGGTAATAGATTGTTTGACATCAGGGACGTACGTTCCGAAAAAATGATCCCAGATACTGAATACTGAACCGAGGTTACTCCGTTGATGTTTCTCTGCTTGATCATGGTGAAATTTATGAGTGCGCGGGGTAATGAGCAGCCATTCCAAAAATTTTGGGATGCGGCAATAATTGCTGTGGCAATAGAATTGGTATATATACTCAAAAAACGCCACCAGAGCGATTTCCTGTATACTGAATCCGAGGAAAAACACCACCAAGAGCGTCAACGGAATGAGAAAGATACGCTCAATAAAAGATGCCCGAAAAAACGTACTCATATTAAAATTCCAGTCGCTATGATGAACGGAATGAAACATCCACAAAAAACCGAAGGAATGTTTCAGCATGTGGGAAATATAGTATAAAAAATCAAGGACCAAGAAACAAAGAATGAGAGAGGGCGCACTCCAAGTCTCCGAAAGCGAGGCAGCCGTGGCATGCTTAATGAAAAAATCACCAAAATAATAATGATCGACCTGAGAAGAAACGAACAGCAACAAACATCCATGGATCACGTTATTGAATGTTCCTGACAAAGAGTAGACTCCATCCGCGATACTCAGACTGTAGAGAAACTCCACCAGGAGAACGATTACGATAGCGGCCTCAAGAAGATGCATAGTGGGAAGAAATGCTGGGTCCATACGAAGGATGGTCTTTATGGTACTAGCGGTGGCGCGAGAAAAGGGTAGCAAAATAGTTTCGCACCGGTTCGGTCTCCATCTTGATAAAATTTTCTTGCTCATAGCCCCGGATACCAGGCGTGAACGTCGTAATTTCTGGAGTATATGTGCCAAAAATACGATCCCAGATACTGAACACTGCGCCAAAATTGCTTCGCTGGTTTCTTTCTGCTTGATCATGGTGAATCCGATGCATATGGGGGGTGATAAAAAGCCACTGCAGGAATTTTGGAGCCTGCAAGTACTGACTATGGCAATAAAACTGGTAAATAAAAGAAATGTATATTGCCAAGGTAATTTCCTGAAGATTGAAACCCAGAAAAATAATAATAAACAGAGGGATAAAGGAAATGGTGAGACGTTCTATCCAAGAGGCTCGCAGATAGGTGCTCATATTGAAACGGTTACCACTATGATGCACAGAGTGAAGCATCCAAAGAACCCCGAATGAATGTTTCATCAGGTGAAAGAAATAATACAGCAAATCAAGCACCAAGAAACACAACAGGAAAGTAAGGGTACTCGAAGTGCCAAAGTATAAGGTTGGACGAGCATATAAAGGAAAGATATAGCCAAAAAAGAAAACATCTACAAAAATAACTAAAACAGAAATACCCAGGCCGCGCAAGATGTTGTTCAGCGTACCGAGCAAAGAATACATGTTGTCCTTTTTAATAATGCTGAAGAGAAACTCAATCAAGAAGACAGAGAAAGTGAACGCTTCCAGAGTATGACCGAAGACCGACGTAGGTGAAAAATTCATAATTATCGGGAATTCAAAGCGGTTTAGAAGCAAACAGTTTCCTGAAATAGATAGATACTGGAGCAACCTCCATCTTAATGAAGTTGTTTTGATGGTATCCTTTTATCCCGGGAGTAAAGGTATCAATCTCGGCCACGTACGTGCCGAACAGCCTGTCCCAGATACTAAAAACGGCACCGAAATTACTGTTTTGGTTTCTTGACGCCTGATCATGGTGGATGCGGTGATTATGCGGTGTGACCAGAAGGTAATCAAAAAATCGCGGAAAGGCAATATACTGGCTATGGCAAAAAAACTGATGGGTATTAAGATAAAAAATGGCCAAAAAAAAGAGGAAGGGGTGAAAACCGAGCAACAACACTGGCAGGAAAAAGAAAAAAAGATAGATTTGTTCTGTCCACGAAATACGGAAGGCTGTACTGAGATTCAGCCTATCATCCCCATGATGCACCGAATGTAGCGCCCACGGAAAAGCAAAAGAATGATGCACACGGTGGAAGACATACCAGCACAGATCAACGCACACGAGACACACTAGGAAAAAAATGATATTCAAGTCGGCTACCCGTGGGGTATAGAAGGCATACGGCCGTGACCACAACAGAAACAAGCCGAGATATAAGGTGGTCATCCTGATCGAGAGCATTTCCAAAAAAACACCTCGCAAGATATTATTCATCGTTCCAGCAGAAGAATAGAAGCCATCTTGTCGATAGACACTGTACCCATATTCGATCAAAACGAAAAGGTAGGCGACAATAACCAGTACGATAAAGATATTCATAACCCGTATAATGAGATCAAGACCTCAAAAATATCCTCTATGCTACTTTTGTGATTATATCACACGGTGTTCGTTTTGCGTAGCTTTGTCTCAGCTCTCGTATTGAAGATGGTGTCAAAAAGCGAAAGTGTCACCCCATAGGGACCGCCCAGCCGAGTATGGTGTTTCAGGTGATCTTTGGGAAAGAGAAACACCTGATCAAAATATTGCAGAGTGAACGGTATCCTGAAATGAGAAAAAGCGTTAAAAAAAACATACAACGACGTGACAACCAGATGAGAGAGATTCGATGACTTGAAGACCACGAAGAAGAAAAGGCAGTACACGGTAGCGAAAAGACTGATGACGAAGAGGTGCTCCTTCCGGCTGTTCACCCAATCCATATCAGTCGTGATAGTATGATGAAAAGCATGAGCCTTTGATAGAATGGGCACGCGATACTTGTGCGCCGCCATATGCGCGCCATAAATCGTCAGTTCAGCGCAAAAGTACAGGATTAGGACTTGCGAGAAAAGTGAGTAGTGTGTTATATTAAACAGCGTTTGCTGGAGATGGAGGAGGTAGAAAATGAGTAGGATAAAAGGAACCATCATGGTGGTGATATACACGCTTGACCCGACCTGATACCGTATAAAATCACGCCAGTTTTCCCTTATCCGGATCCTGGCACCGAAAAGTAAAGGCACTATCTCAAAGAGCACAAAAAGAAAACCCACCACGAGTAAAAAAGCAAAACCGAACTGTACCAAATACAATCTAAAAAAAACAAAAAATTTCCCAAAAAGCAAAACCACTGTCTCTATCATACTGTCCAGTATACACGAAAAAAATACTGCAGTCTATGATGACTCTATAAGCCATTAAACACGAGCTGTTCTCCCTGTCAATATGCTATTCTCCCGCAAAAATTTCCTACTCTGGCCCCTTTTTTCAGCCCTCTTGTTTGCGCTGGCCATGAGTTACCCGCAAATGCTCTGGCCCTGCATGCTTTTCTTCCTGCTGCCAATTTTCCATGCCTGGGCGGCGCCACAGACAATCCCGCTAACAAAAAAAGTGCTGCTCTTTCGTTTTTCCCAGATATTCGTTCTTGGATGCGTGTCTTTCTTTTTCTCCACCCTATGGTTCGCCTCAGCCTACCCGCTCAATTGGCTCAAAATATCTGATCCTGTGCTCAGTACTTTAATCATTGGTAGTATCTGGCTCTCGTTCATCCTCATGCTAAGTCTGCCTCTAGGATTGTGGGGAGTTTTCATCTCCTTCCTACAAACGAAGAATATTTTTTCGAACGCCATAATTGGAGCGGCGACATGGGCAGCACTTGAATACCTACGATCCTGGACAGTGGCCATCGGTCTCTATGGAACAGAAACCCTGTTCGGTCCGCACCATACCTACTATGCTGCCGCCTATGTCCTCTACAATGCGCCATTCCTTAAGGAGCTTCTCCCCATCGGAGGCATCACCCTCGGATCGTTTGTCATCATCCTGATAAATTATAGCCTCTACTATATCATAAAAAGCACGCGAGAGCCGGAACAAAGAAAAAATCTCATCTTCCTCATATGCTTCGTCATCGGTCTTATCTTCATATCTGTGGCGGTTATGAATTCGATCAGAGCTTCCAATACCCACCGCGAGCCAGTAACCATCTCGGTGGTCAATTCCTACTTTCCTTCCTCAACCAACAAGGCTATGCTGGAAGCAAAGAATCAGCAAGCCTACGATTTTATCAACCAACTGTCCCAGGAAAGCAAGCTTGTCATCCTTCCAGAAAACTTCGACGTCATGACGGGATATGTCGCGCATCCACTCACAGCAACGAACAATTCCATCGTGGTGAGCTCGTTTTCTGGACAACATTTTTATGACATGTATTTCTTCAATCCAAGAAATGGCCGGACGGAATATTACCGTAAACAGCTCCTGATGCCCATTGGGGAGTACAGTATCAGTTGGGTGAGAAAACTCATCCAATGGACTGGCAATGCCACCTGGCTGGCTCTATATGACGCCCCAATATATAGCGCCAAAAGTGTCGGTTCCCATCTCTTTGCGGTACCTGAGTCAGCAGGCACCTTCATCGGCGGGTCGCTGTGTTCGGAAAACATATCCCCCTACCTCTACCGAGATATGACGCGGTTGGGAGCAACCTTCTTGATAAATATCGCTTCTCATTCGCTCTTCCATGGATCAAAACTTCTCTCCAGACAGACGGTAGCCATCAATGTCACCCGAGCGCTAGAAAACGGCCGCTACTTCGCTACAGCATCAAACTATGACAAAAGTTTCATCGTAGACGACACCGGCAACATCAAGAGCCTATCATCCGAATCTCGTGAACGGCTTTCGGTCATCAATACCACAATAGAAACACTGGACTATACCACTCCTTACGTGCGCTACGGAGACTATGTATCGTATATTTCTCTTATGATAATTTCGGTGGCATTAATCTGGCATAAGGATCCTCACATATAGCCGTGCTTGACATAGAGAGTTTTTATTCCCATAACACCATTGACGCGCGCGCCAACCCAATCTATACTATATTTATAGATAATTTAAACTTAAAAATAATTCCTATGGAAGAAGTGCAACCTCAAGATACGGAAACTCAGGGTGCCAAGTCTCAGCGACTTATTCGCGTCATCTTGACCACCGCTGTCATTCTCACCGGCGCTTATTACATTCAAAAATCTTCATCTATCAAAGAAATGCTGTCGAACGACGCCATCGATAGCGTTCATGCTGACTTCCGAAACGGAAAATGATAGTTTCTTCATCATTATAAAAAAATAATCTCCTAATTCAAGTGGCATGTTGAACAATAAAACAAAGTCAACGATTGGCGCCATCCTTTTGCTCGTCCTCATTCTAGGAGCCTCCTCTCTCTACAAAAACTACCGTCAGAAGAAAACCAAAGGGGAATCAAAGAGCTCAGAAACAATAGTCGTGGAACACAGTAAGCAAGGGTTTGAGAAGTTCTTCAGCCATGTTTCTCAAGAAAATCAGGATGCCTATGTCGCCCAAATAAATGATGAGCTGACCGGGCAAAATCTCAGTAATTGGGATCGGGATCTGTTGATGATTCGCCAGGCGGTGGCGCTATCTATCTTTACTGGCGACATCACCCGTGAAGAGACAAGCGCTACACTAGCCATGGGGATTTTTCGACGATTTGTTTCATCCACTGAAATGACACCTGCTGCCATTTACCTCAGAGACTTTTCTATCGTGGCTGGCACAAAATTACAGCTTCAACTCAAAGCATATCCAGCATTAACACTTATTGACCCCTCTGCGCCGAACTTCGTCGCGTACAAAAAGGCTGGCTATAGCACTGCTTTGACCACCGAGCTCGCCCTGCATGATTTGGCCAAAACGCTTTCCGCCGAAAGACAGAATGATATCGTCAATACCGGCAATATGATGGTGCTCGAGTCCATCATTATCGCCACCGAAAAAAACACCATCAAACCAGAAACATACCAGATGCTCCTGACAGATCTTGGCAATAACCTGAAATCCTCAGAACAAGAGCGTCTGAAACCGTTCATTTTCACTGATGATATCAGCACCAACATTGAACCGAAATTCCAGTATGCTCTCGGTTATGACATGTATCATTTCAGCGTCGACCAGCCTTCTAGTAAAGTCAACAGTGCTATCGACAAGAATTACGAAGCTGTTTTCGAGAAAGTCTCACAAGACCCTGGCTTCGGGAAAAATGATATCCTTAGCCAAGTGGCTTTCTATAGCCAAATCACTTATCTCGATTCAATCAACCGACGTTATGGTGATACCAGTGACACCAACCAAATCAATCGCGTTGTGGATCGTCTCCTCGTGAGTATTTATTCTTCAAAACAACTGGAAGGTTTCGCAGCCAATTATCTCAAGTCAAGCGCCAAGGACAGTCCTGCTAAAAATTTCCTTGCGCTCGGAAAAAAGAATAAAAACGTAGCGGATTACATTTCTACACTTGGTTTCATCCCCACTTATTAACGAAGGTTGCCAATACCAAAAAAATCGTTCATCACTTTAACAAAGCTAATATACCATCCCCCCCACAAGGCGCAACAAGTCAGCCAAGTATATTCTCGTTATCAAGATTGATAACAGGCATCTACTCCAAGGGAAAGTCGCCAAGTATTTACCCTACTCTCCCGATAGTCACTCGGTAATGAAGCGAAAAGCTTTTATGGTATACTGTTTCTGTATATTTCTTCACCATGATTTGTGTATGGCTCGCCAGCAAAGATTTTTTCTTCTCTCAAAAATACGAACCGTGTTCAGAAAATACCAACGCCTCATCCTGGGCACTCTCGCGAACCTCGGAATCGTGCTTTTCCTGACCGGTGCCGTAGCATTGTTTCATCAGCCGCTCGCCAATTTCATCTGGCAGCGTTTTCACAACACCAAGCTCGCAACCATCCTTGATCCCAATAATGCCGACCTCGCCTTTACTATCGGTGAGTACTATTTCAATCATGGTGATTACGACATCGCTCAAGCGAAACAATACTATGAACGAGCCATCGTTCTTCGACCGGATTTTCTGGAGGCACACTACCAACTGGGACGCATTCATTTTATCAATGGTAAATTCCAATCGGCACTCGACGAAATCCATATTGCCCTTGGCCTCAACCCCGAATTCAAGCAAGCCTACTATATGTACGGTCTGATCAATGGCTATGCGGGCGATCCCGACCAAGCCATCTACGGCTTCAGTGAATTCATCAAGCGCGACGACTTCAACTGGGCTGGCTACAATGACCTAGCCTGGATTTATTTCCAGAAAGGTGACTATGTCAAAACCAAAGAAGTAGCGGCCAAGGGACTAGAAAAAGCGTATGGCAATCCGTGGCTCAATAACATTTACGGGGTAGCGCTCCTCAACCTCGGAGAAAAAGAGGCGGCTCGCACTGCGCTTTCGACCGCGCTTGAAAGTATTTCCCTGATGACTCCTAATGACTGGGGGAGGTCCTATCCTGGTAACAATCCGAGCATCTATTCCCAGGGTCTAGCAGAGACCCGAAAAACCATAGAACACAATCTCGCCCTCCTTGACACCAAGGCTCCTTTGTAGGATAGGTGATTTTGTAGTACACTTAAACATATACAATTAAAAATAAATCTTATGCATCCTCCGATGAAGGCGACGCGCGATTTACAAAAGAAATTTTTTCAACAGGGACATTTCCTCTATTACGCTCCTGCCTTCCTTTTCTTTCTCTTGAGCGCCTTAGGAATAGCCTTTACATTTCAGACATCTCCCAAACTGACGGCGCAGGCTTCGTCTTCCGAATTGGGTGTTGCTGCCACTTCTCCCCGGGGGACTCTCGGCGGATTGGTAGTGCCTGCTTCCTGTGCTTCCAGGATACATAATAGTGCCGATGAGTACTCGGCCTGTTCTAATTGTAACCTCTGCGGCGCCTGCAATACTGGACAATCACAGTGCGGTGGGGCATGTAATGTAGGGGCTCCAGCCCTGCCGAGTGGCTATGATAGTGTCTGTACTAAAACTAACGTCTGCGGTGGCGTCAGTTTCGGACGAATACAGTGTGACGGGTCATGCAATGCAGTAGCTCCAGCCCTGCCGAGTGGCTATGGCACCTCCTGTGGTGGCTGCGGTGGCAGCATTATGTGCAATGGTTCATGTAGCATTCCCTCCACCACCATTCGCCGATCGACACCAGCCGACCCTGATGGCGGAAAAGTAGTTCCTGGCAACGGTCGATACATAGCACCGGCCGCTTTCGGTGCCTACTGTTTCCAAAATAATAGCAGCAACACCTATTTCGTCCCCGTCGGCACCAAAGATGAGTTCACTAAATTTTGGAGCAATCCTCCAGCAGGTATCGTCAAATTGATAGGGCCGGATGTTACTTGTGCTAAGTGCTAATGGCGGATGTGGTGGTGGTCCATGACCTTGGTTGAACAAAAGCCAGCTGTAGTTTTCGACTGTAGCACAATCATTCGACAAGGGAGATAAAACCCCCAGGCGGTATGTGTGGTTTCCTATGAAAAAACAAAAAAAGTTCAGTATCTTATTGATTCTCCTTGTTATCGCAGGGGCGAGTGTATTACTGATTCCCGAGATTCGCGCCAGTTTCACCCAAACCACTGTCGGCTTTATATGGGGTGGTATGGATCAGACTGGTGGTGGCAACACGGGTCTGGGCTTTATCAGTCTCAATAGCCGCGACTGTGACACCGATGGTAACGGCACTGTCTCAGCCGCAGAACAAACTGCTACACCCGGCTGCCCAATAGGCGCCATCATCGACTATGGCTTAAACGTCCCAGCAGTAGGAAACGGTCCGGTCACTGGCTACGGCTGGTCCGAAAACTACGGTTGGATTTCCTTCAACGATGGGGATATCACCGGCTGCCCCGATGGCAATTGTACTGTGAGGCGTGTCGGCAATGATATCACTGGCTGGGCGAGGATCCTCTCTATCCGCGATGCTGGCGCTAATTCCGGTGGTTGGTCTGGCTGGATCAACCTCAACGACACAACTAATGGTTACAAAGTAACCATGCCGACTGCTACTACCTTCTCTGGTTACGCCTACTCGGACGAAATTGGCTGGATCGATTTTTCTAACGCCCGCGTCTCACTCCCCATCACCCTCAAGGTCTGCCAGGATACATGTAACAGCGGAAAACAACTTTCACCATCCGTACCACTCCCCATCCTCGACACCAACCCTCCGGTTACCGTGGTCGTCTGTTACTCTACGGCGTATGCTTGTGATGATGCAGTAAACCCAGGAGTGGCCGCCGTCTGGTCCAAAACCACTAACGGCGCTATCGCCATGACCAGTAGTAACCCCAATATTTTGAGTCCGGTTATCCAAGCTGCTCCCGGCAGCAAAACCGATACCGTCACCGCCACCTTTAGCGGCAAAAATGTTTCTTTTGATGTTATCGTCACCAAATTCTGTGACCAAACCTGTCCCCCAGTATCCAGCGCTGCCGTCTGTAGTGGCAGCACATTTACCCTGACTAGCGTCACTCCCGGCTGTAGCAGTGTCTCCTATAGCTGTAACGGCACCCGTAGCTGCAACTATGACTGGAAAGAAATCGCCCCTTAGAAAATCTTCTCTTTGATCACTGTAAGAAAATTTTCGTGGTATGTGGTATAATAAGAATACAAAAATAAAATAATGTAATAACTATGTTCGAGAGCATTCCGCGATCACTCAAAATAATCCTCTCAGTGTTGCTGCTCGTCGTTTTGGTGGTGGCCATAATTTTCTTCCTCAAGCAACGAGGGTTGCTCGGAAAAACTGGCCAGACCAACACCGCGCAAACTACTACCAGCAGTACCGCACCGAACACTACCTCGCGAACTGAAGTCGCTCCCAGCATGCCAGATCAGGGAAGTACCCCGGTACCGACGATCGTGGACACCCCAAAACCCCCGACCGTTCCCGATACTCCACCGACTTCCCCGAAAGAAGCACAGGCTCGTTTTGACACCATCAGTAAGCAGACGTCACCACCACCACCACCACCGGCTCCGGCCGCTCATTAAAAAATATTTTGTGGTATAATAAAAAAGTAACAAGATTAATAAAAAAATTAAGTAAAAAAGTATGTTAGAAAATTCTTCGCGGACATTCAAGGTGAGTTTATTAGTGCTCTTTATAGTCGCCCTTGGCGTAGTAGTAACAGTCATCTTAAACCAAAAAGGGTTATTGGGGAAAATGAAATCACCTGAACAAAATACTGCCAATACATCGGCTACTACGACTGATAACTCAGGAAAAGGCACGCAAACTCCTACCCCTTCAAACAATCCATCGGTGGCTCCTGGTGATGCCCCTTATGTCGCCCCATCACCCAGTACGCCTCCACCCGCGGTCAATCTCGCGCCCATCACCGCCCCACTAATAGCACCATCGATGGCGCCTAATGCCGCACTTGATCCTGGTAAAACACCATTGCCTGTGGCACCATCAGACACCCCTGCTGCCGCCCCAGCCCAGCGATAATTCTCTGATAGTAAATTTGTCAGTCTAAAAAAATACGTGGGATTTCCCCATGAACAATGTTGCTATGTTGAGATTTAAAAATATATTTCTCGCTAAAGAGGTCACAGTAAGCCAAAAAACGAGTAGTGCGCTCGCAGTTGTCGTTATCGGCTTGCTCTTTGGCCTCTCCATCCAGTTTGCCAAAGCCTGGACCAATCCTCCTGCTGCCCCTCCAGGCGGTAATTTGGCAGGTCCTTTGAATACCGGTGCTACGGCGCAGACCAAAGCTGGCCAGCTCACCATCTCTGGCGGCGGAGCCAATGGCAACGGCGGACTGATTATCGGGAAACAATCTCTCAATTCCAAGCCAGCTGACAATTGGCTCTACCTCGGAGACAGCCTAAATGCTGTCTATGGCGTAGCCACAGGCATCGCTTCTGCCAATGTTTATGCCAACAACTCTGTCACAGCGCAAGTCTATTACGACACCAACGACCCATCCAACAACTATCGTATTGATCCCACTGGAGCGAGCCAGCTTTTTTATGCCTACTTCAAGGGAGCAGGCTCTGCCATCGACGTCGATGGCTATATCCATTCCTCAACAAGCGTAAATAGCCCCCAGTTCTGTATCGGAGGTAGCTGTATCAATGCCTGGCCGGCAGCAGCAGTAGCAGATTCCGACACCCTACAAACAGTGACTAATCGCGGTAATAGCACGACGCAACCAATCAGCACGACATCGTCAGTCACGGCTGCTGAGATGTACACCAATAACTGGTTTCGGAATAATGCCTCTGGTACTGGACTGTACAATACAGCTAACGCTAATCATATCTATTCCGCAGGTACTTCCGAGTGGGTTGTGACTTCAGGTGGCGATACTGTAGGAAATCTCACTTTTATCGGTGCCGGCAACAGCTATGGCTACGTCTACCATGACGGTACCAACAACTTCGGCCTCCTCGATTCCACTCATAACTGGCGTATTTTGATCAATCCTGGGCAACAACAATTGTTGGGTACCACTTACCTCAACACCACCTACATGCCTTCGTTTGCTGATTCTAACGACCCCAGCAATTACTATGTCGACCCCAATGGGATAACGAGACTCAATACTCTCTGTATCGGAGGTAGCTGTATCAATGCCTGGCCGGCAGCTGCAGTAGCAGGTGCTGGTATTACTGCAGATTACGTCTCGAAATGGATCAGCGCTACCACTCTTGGTAATTCATCCATATTCGACAATGGCGTGGTCGGTATCGGAACAAACGCTCCCCAAGCCAGGCTGACCGTGATGGATAATTTTTACGTAAATCGTAGTGATAACAGCGTCGGTGGGATGTATTACGGATCGAACGGCAATGGTCTCATTATCGGAAATTATGGTACCTCTCCTTGGCCAGGACAAAATGGTCTACTTGTTGGCGGCGCCACTTACCTAGCAACCGCTGGTGGCAACGTCGGTATCGGAACAACGAGCCCAGGAACAAAGCTAGACGTCGATGGCGTCATCCAAACAAGCCTTATGGGTCATTTCAAAGGTTGGGGTGCTGCTGGCACTACTGGACTCGGGGCAGAGATCGGAATTTCAGGGGGCGAAGGATATCTTTTGGCTTACGATCGTTCAGCTGGCGCTTATTCAAATTTCAACATCGCAGCAGGAAGCGCTCAGCTCAAACTCAACACCAATGGAGTCACCCAAATGACTGGTGGGTTGCTCAATGTTATAAATGGTGCTGTTCGCTCATCCGCCTATACCCCAGCTTACGCTGCTTACGGTGCATATGGTTTTGGTGACGGCAATGCAGCTATATACAATGATGGTCCCAACTATGGACAGCTGATGCTTCTCGGCAATACCGCTGGTGGTGGCGGTATACGGCGTGTCGGAATATGGGATGAACTGAATGTGCATGGTACATTGAGAGTTGATAGTGCAGTTTGTATCAGTGGTGATTGTAAGACGGCTTGGCCGGCAGCTGCAGCGACCCCTAGCCTACAGGCCGTCACCGATGTCGGTGCCACTACCAACCGGGCGATATCTGTCGCGACGATCAAAACCACTAGTAGCATCAATGTCGCTCCACGCTGGGATGCTTCTGTGTATGTTCTGGAAGCACAACACTGGTACAACCACGATGCCAGTTCAGCGATGTATCTCGGTGAATCAAACCCAGTTTTGGTACGTGGCGATATACGCGCGCCCATATTCTATGATTTGAACGACACCAATTACTACGTTGACCCTGCTGGCACTAGCAATTTTAACCGTGCATTTATTCAGAATGGTGGGCTTCAGGTTCATGACGGCGCCTTGCTCACTGGCTGGCCCAGATACACTGGCATCACCCAGCTGCCTGGCCAATATATGTATCCCGGGTATCAATCGGGACAAGGGAACGGTTGGAACCAAAGCTACTATTTGGCGGGGAGCACTTCATGGGGTCTCTATACCAACACTTCGATGTACATCCAAGGGGTTTACTCACCAGCCTATTACTATTCTTCTGATATTTCGCTGAAAAAAAATATTGAAACTCTCCCAGATGCCCTGGAAAAAATAAATGAGCTGCGCGGTGTTTCCTTTAACTGGAAAAAAGATAATGCTCCGAGCATTGGTCTCATCGCCCAGGAAATAGAAAAAGTCTACCCCGAAATTGTCACCACCGGCGGTGATGGTTTGAAGATGGTTCAGTATGGCAACTTGGTCGGCCCAATTATCGAGGCCATCAAGTCGTTGGATCACAAAATAGCCGATATCGTTACCCGTTTGAGTACAGTAGAAGACCGTGCATCCACCACCGAAGCCAAGATCGCCGAGCAGGAACAAACCATTCGACAGTTGCAGCAAGAAATAAAAGCCCTGAAGGGAAACTAAACTGTATGAATGAAACTTTAAAGGTGTTAGGCTATTTCGGATGTTTCCTGATTGTTCTTTTGTTAGGTCTTTTTTCCTGGCAAACGTTTGTAAAGAAAACTGCCCCTGATACCCCTACCACAGTACAATCCGAAACATCAATAACGCAAACGCCAGAAAGTATGATGGAACAAGCTGCTCAATCATCAGAAAATAATCCAATACTGATTCCAAAAATAGTGGTTCCCGAAATAGTCCACTCAGTGCCCACTATGCTTTCCGGAGTATTGACCGAAAATCAGTCAGTGTCAGCAACTATCAAGGCTGTAGACCGAGGGAATAAGTCGCTTTCGGTGACGATACAGGGCACAGCAATAACTGCAGCTACTGATCGCTGGACAGTTACCCTGGGAAAAGGCTCTGTTATTCATAGTCTGGTGAGAAAAGACCAGGACACTATTCTCAAAGATCTTGCAGAGTATCAAAAAAATATTGATACCCTGCCTGCCATTCCTAATGGTACAGCTCCGATTATCAACACTCTGCCGCCTCCGCCCTTCACATCAGAAACAAGTGACTTCTCTGCTCTAGCAGTTGGCCAAACGGTTACATTAGTCGTAAAAAATATCGACAATGACGGGAAAACATTCACCGCGACGAATGTCGACATAGATGGTATGATAACCCCTATTATCATCACACCGCCAAAATGAGCCAGCTATAATATTACAACTATTCCTTGTACCCAAGCCACGCGCTTGGGTACTTTTTTTCTCATAATATCTTTCTCAGCCATGAACATCTATAACCGTTTCTTCCTCCGAAATTGGCATTGCGGTTTCCTCCCCCGCTGGAGCACAGGATCGACGATTGTGCCTACTTTCCATCCTTCCGATCTGGCGGACAAGAAGCTGTTACTGGTCAATACATCCCGCCCGACGGCCCCTTACACGTGGTTTCACTAAGCGCCACGGTGATCATCAAGTTCTGTTCCTTCAATGGCACTGTCGACTCCCAATCTACTGCCCGTGCTGGCCAGTCGATTGCTGTCAATGATTCTGTGACCACAGTGAGATAACTACCTGTTTCGGCACCCGGGGCTGTGACTTCAACTGGTACAAGATCACTCATCTAGATACTGATGCCTGCCAAAACGTTTACAGAAAGTCCATCAACAAAAAAAACCGTCAACTGATTATCTTGGCGGTCTTTTTGCTTCCTGGGGCGGCCAGTCTGGAACAGTCATGGTACTTATGTGAGATATCCCCCGCCACGCACTACAAAATGTCAGAGGTGATGAAATGGCAAAAAGCTTAGCGGATGATCGTAGTGTTCTTGAATTTGGTAGTACCTTTGAACCTCATCACACCACTGACAGGAGGCAGGGTCGTTTCGGAGATGACCACATATACCCGGCCAGTGAAAGAGGAGTAGCCATAGGCACCGACGGCCAGATCGGTTTTGCCATCGGCGTTAAAGTCGCCTGAGGTGAGGGCGTAGCCGAAAAAATCACTGGTTGTTGCCCCACCGGTAATAATGACATCAGCGGTAGCGGCAGTGGTGGGGATACTACCATCGTTGTAGAAGAGGTAGGCACGGCCGGTATTTACGGAGTAGGTAAAGGCACCGACGGCCAGATCAGTTCTGCCATCGGCGTTAAAGTCGCCTGAGGTGAGGGAGTAGCCGAAAGAATCACCGGCTGTCCCACCGGTAATAATGACATCAGCGGTAGCGGCGGTGGTGGGGATACTGCCATCATTGTAGAAGAGGTAGGCACGGCC
>JAYTWI010000008.1:0-5760 GCA_043743535.1 Candidatus Moraniibacteriota bacterium
CGCCAAAGTAGCTCTCATCCATTTCAATCTCACCCGAGAGTTTGCCACCTTCCAGTTCTGTCACATGATACAAAGCTTCTCGCAGGCGTTGATACACGCGGGTTACGGTCTGATAATCCACCTCAAGATCATGCGAGAGTTTGTAGGCAGGTTGCGTTTGATAGAAGCCTTTCAAGATACCAAGCTCCCGACGCAGTTGCTGGAGAGACTTCTGTTTTCCACACGCTTTGTTTTGACAACGTATGTAGCCACGACGAGTACGATTGACCTTGAAAGAACCACAGAAAATACACTTCCTTCCCCTCAAAAAGTTGGCCTCACAACTAAAAACGTTCTTTCTTGCTTTATTCATAATGATATTCTAACCTGGAGAGGTTACGAATACCACTAATTACCTTATTGTAAAAGGGTAAGAAAAAGGAAATCCTCAGCTTGTCTCGGTGTTTTGATAGAGTATCGGTTGACAGGCGGGAATAAATCTAGTATACTCAGCAGGTACATAAATGACTCAATTTTGGCGTATGTTGGCGATTATTAGAACTGGTGGGAAGCAGTACAAGGTTTCCCAAGGCGATAAAGTAAAGATTGAAAAACTGGAAGTGGATGTTGATTCTACTATCAAGTTCGAGGTGCTCTTTGTGGGTGATGACAAAGTAGCTCATGTCGGCACCCCAGTATTGGATGAAGCGATCGTCGAAGGCAAGGTCTTGGTGCAGGGTCGCCACGACAAAGTGAGTGGTATCAAACACAAGGCCAAAAAGCGTTACTTGGTGCACTTCGGCCATCGTCAGCCATACACCGAAGTCGAGATTACCAAGATTGCCATCTAAGTGAAAAATCAACCCCCGCTCATGTGAGCGGGTTTTTTCTTGCGTATATTTGTAGAAATGAAAAGGCGGAGCCGAAGAATTTCGAGTCCGCTTTGTTGCTGCTTGCCTTGGTTCCCGAAGGAACGACTAGGATTTGGCCGGAGGCGCCTGCCATCGTGCCACGCCGTTTGCGTCGGTTCCGGGCCCCTGCATCGGCGCATAGAGCGTCCCCGAGTACACCCCTGGCGCTGGGCCGACTGCGTGAGTCAGCCGTTCAGTAATCGACAGACCGCCACCGGAAGGGTGGGTATTACTGGATTCACCAGCTTCCTCGATGGCCTCGTAGGGGACGAACCCGTTCTCCATCCTCCGTTCAAAGGGAATGAGCTCGATTGTCACTCCGTTTACAAGCTCTGCGTAGGGCATTATCAGCTCCTTAGGGCTGTTGGTTGAGGGAGGAACGATAATAGTATTATGCCAGTTCCTTGCGGTTTGTCAAGGCGGAAGTGAGGGTGAGCTCATCGGCATATTCGATGTCACCGCCGGTAGAGAGGCCACGACCGATGCGAGTAATTTTCACCTGATAGGGCTCCAATTTCTTTTTCAAATATAAAGCGGTCAAATCTCCCTCGGTCGTCGGATTGGTGGCCAAAATTACTTCCGTCACACCATCCTCTACTCGATGAAGAAGTTCATTGATGCGTAGATTAGAACTGTTATCATTCTTGCCGCTTTCCAAAACGCCACCGAGTACGTGGTACAGCCCGTGATAGATACCGACTCGTTCGATGGCGATGACATCAAGCGGCTCTTCGACGACGCACAGGGCACTCTGGTCACGACGGGTATCAGCACAGATACCACACAATTCATCTTCTGCGATATGAAAACAGCGGGTGCAACTTTTGAGACGTGGTAATTCTTCCAAACTTTCGGCAAAGTGCTCTAGTTTGTCAGCATCTTGTTTAAAAAGATACAGGACAATACGTTCGGCCATCTTCGGGCCGACAGACGGCAGGGCAGAAAAATGGGCGATCAGGGCCTGAAAAGCTTTGGGATACTGCATAAAAAATATGACTATTCGTGGAGTTTCTCCAACGATTTGAAGGTAGTGGAATTCTCATCAAAATAGAGCGAGATCTTACCGACTGGACCATTACGGTGCTTGGCGATGATGACGTCAGCAATGTTTTTGTTCGGGGAGTCTGGCTTGACCCGATCTTCACGGTAAAGGAACATCACCACGTCAGCGTCCTGTTCGATAGAACCGGACTCACGCAAGTCAGAAAGTTTCGGAATCTGATCAGGACGGGATTCTACAGCACGAGACAGCTGCGACAGTGCAATGAGGGGGATGTTCAGTTCCCTTGCCAATTGTTTCAAGCCGCGAGAAATCTCCGATATTTCTTGCACGCGATTGTCGCCTTTGGTACTGCGACCCTCCATCAGCTGCAGATAGTCGACGATGATGAGACCTAAATGATGCTCAGCCTGCAAACGGCGCGCCATCGTCCGCATTTCCATGATATTGAGCGAGCCAGAGTCGTCGATAAAAATCGGTGCCTCAGACAATACCCCCATGGCATCAGAAATCTTCTCAAAGTCGTTATTTGGCCCCTCACTCGAGAGTTTGCCGGTGCGCAAACGCCACAGGTCTACCCCGGCCTGCGCGGCGATCATACGATCAACCAATTGATCTGAACCCATTTCGAGAGAAAAAATACCGACCGGTACCTTGGAATGAACCGCTACCTGGCGGGCAATGTCGAGAGCAAAGGTCGTTTTCCCTACTGAAGGGCGAGCGGCCAAGATGAGGAGGTCGGATTTCTGCAAACCAGCTAGCACATTATCGAGATCAGGGTAATGAGTTTGCACCCCACGAAAAGCGTTGTCGCTTTTGTGTAGTTCATCGATGCGGTTGAAAGCGGTCTCGAGAATAGTCTTGATGGGGATGAAATCCTGCTTGATATAGTTTTGGGAAACGGCAAAAATCTTTTGCTCCGCTTCATCCAAAAGTTTTTGTACGTCTTCCGCTTCGTCATACCCCATCTCGACGATGGTGCTGGCCGCCGCAATGAGTTTGCGCAAAAGTTGCTTTTTCTGCACCACCTTCGCATAGTGCACCACGTTGGTGGCCGAAGGCACCGTGTTGACGAGTGACGCCAGGTAACTCGAACCACCCACCCGTTCTAACTGACCCTTCTCTTCCAACTTATTAGCCAAGGAAAGCACATCGATCGGCTCGCGCTCTTCGTAGAGTGCAAGCATCGTCTCGTAGATCAGATTGTGGTCGTCTTTGTAAAAATCTCCCACCTTCAAGAGGTCAGCCACTTTGATAATGGCATCCTTATCGAGCATCAAAGAGCCGAGCACTGAGGCTTCGGCTTCGATGTTCTGCGGGGGAGTACGGACGTGATCGTTTTTTCCTGCCATAGTTACTTATTATTATACCTCCTTCACGCTAAGACTGCTAGCGGTGGAAATATCGGAATATGTGGATAGTCAGGATGCTTCTTGAGTGCTATTGACATAATATACAGAAAGATGTATAATAATTATATCGTATCAAAAATACGATTACTCAGAGGTCAAAATCATCAAAATCAGAAGGAGTTGATGATGAACATTTTCCCTGTGGTACTGTTCCTTGGTTTTTGGCAAGCATTCTTTCGAGCCTTAGGGACACCTACGGCTCGTGATGCGCCATTTTTCGTGCACCGCCGTATGAGTAGCTCCCTCTGCAATGTATCGTTCGGGGAGGCGGCAAACGACGCGATGTATCAGACGGCCGGATGAACAGGCGGCTAGATGGAACTCGCAACCGGGCCAGGAAGTCTCAATGACAACCTAGCCTTCAAACTTTTACAAAACACATTTACATCTTTTTCACCCGGTAGCCACTAGGTATGTCTTCTATAAGATAGCCGAGAGCCTCGATCTCGCCGCGGAGACGGTCGGAACGAGCGAAGTCTTTGTCGGCGCGAGCAGTCACCCGTGCCTCGGCTAGCTCAGTTACTTTTTCTGGCATCACCACTCTTTCTTTTGTCAGCCCGAACAGGAAGAATATTTTCTCAAAGACTAAGCCCAAAACTGTTCCATTAACCGCTCCTTTTTGGTCAAGGAGTGTATTTATTTCTTTTGTTAGTTCCAGGACGAGTGAGAGAGCGAGCGCACTATTCAAATCATCCCGCATAGCTGCTTTGAAATTTTTGAGCGTTTCTGCTCCATCGAATGCCTCTGGTGTGTCTTGGCCTTTCGGCAAGTCTTCGAGCCGTTCGACTATCCCATAGAGCGTTTCTTTATTCTTTTTGGCCTGTTCCATCGCTTCCCAAGTGAAGTTTATCTGGGTGCGATAGTGGGCACTCATGAGAAGCATCCGGAAATCCATCGCACTGTATCCTTTGGCCAAGACGTCTTCCAAAGTATAGAAATTGTTTTTTGATTTGGACATTTTGACTCCATCGACCAACATATGGCGGGTATGGACGAAGTAGCGCACAAACGGCTTGTCTGTCACTCCTTCGGACTGCACAATTTCGGCCTCATGATGAGGAAAGATATTGTCCTCGCCGCCGGTATGGATATCGAGGGTATCACCCAGGTACTCCATACTCATAGCGCTACACTCGATGTGCCAACCAGGATAGCCCTCGCTCCATGGCGACGGCCAGTGCATCAAGTGACCTGTCGGGGCTTTCAGCCACAGGGCAAAGTCCCAAGGATTCTTTTTGTCCGGGTGAGCCTCGAGGCGGGCGCCCACTTTTAGATTGGCGAGCGTGTTGCCAGAAAGTTTACCATAATCAGGGAAGGTAGTGACATCGAGAAAGACATTGCCATTTTTTTCATAGGCGTGACCCTTGGCGATGAGCTCCTCTATCAAGCCGATCATTTGTTTGATATGAGCCGTGGCGCGAGGAAAGTACTGAGCCTTGAGGATATTCATCTTTTCCTCGGTGGCATGAAAATAGTCTTCATAAAATTCGGCAATTTCTTCTGGTGTTTTGTGCTCTGCTTTGGCTTTTTTGGCAATCTTGTCCTCGCCGCTGTCGCCCTGACCCAAATCATCAGCCGTCAGATGGCCGACATCAGTGATATTTTTGATCAGGCGAACTTCGTAGCCAGCATCTTCGAGAGTACGGCGGAGTGTGTCCGCAAAGACATAGGCTCGGAGATTGCCAATAGTGAAGTAGCTGTAGACCGTCGGGCCACAGACATACATCCCCACTTTGCCTTGATTGAGGGGAATGAACTCTTCTTTTTTCTTAGAAAGGGTATTGTAGACTTGCATAGCGATCTCATTATAGCGTCATTTTTGCTCTTTTGACAAAGAAAAAACAACTTCTGTATCAAGAAATAGGGCGACTAGAGCCACTTGCGGACCTTGAATACGCCGACGGTAAGGACGGAAATAGCTACCATGATAATAATGTGGATTTCAAAGTTGTTGGGGTTATTTTCAAAAGGAAGGCGGGCGTTCATCGACATAATGTTGGAATAGGCCGTAAGCGGTAAGAGGATGGCCGAAAAGATAGTCAAGACCTTCATCGTTTGGTTGAGCTTGTTGGAGAGGAGAGAATTATTGGTGTCTTCTAGCGCTTCAATGGTTTCCTTATGGCTCTCGAGCATATTCCACAGGCGGATATTGGTGCCAATCAGATCCTGGAAATACACTTTTAGGTCATCAGGGATAAAGGGGTGTTCTTTTTGGATGAGTGACTCGATGATAGAGCGCTGGGGTTTCAAGGTGCGGCGGAAGTTTAAGATATCGCGCTTCAAAATCGATATTTCCTGCACCATTTCTTTCTCTTTGCCAGCAAAAACTTGGTCCTCGATAAAATCAAGCTTCTGACTGATATGATCGAGACGCGGAAAGCAGGAATTGAGCAGGATCTCTAAAATGTGGTAAAGAAGGGTAGCTGTGGAACTTTCTAAATACAAACGCCTTTTGCCT
>JAYTWI010000009.1:0-132471 GCA_043743535.1 Candidatus Moraniibacteriota bacterium
TATCTTAAAGAAGTAGAGTACCGTTACAACCATCGGAAAGACAATCTCTTTAAGTTATTCATTCACATCTATTTTAGTTACGTTTCCCACTAATTACCATATTCTAAGTTAGTCTAAAAAGAAAAGTCACCCTGGCGTCGCCAGGGTGACTTTTTATTACCAAACGAAGTGAGCGAAACGAAAGTAAACTTTCGTTTCCGAGAGAGTGCTGGTAAAATCGATCGAATTCTCGTTATTACCAAACGAAGTGAGCGATGGGTGTGATTATTTTTTGGCCGCAATCGCTTCCGTGATAACCTGTAGCCCGTCAGGCAGACTTTGCATGCCGAGGGAACCAGCGCTTCGGTGTTCGAGGGTAATACTTTCCGCTGTTACCTCTTTATCACCAATGACCACTAAATAGGGCACCTTTTGCATTTTAGCAGTCCGGATGCGTTTGCCGAGTGATTCGTTGCTCTGATCAAGTTCAGCTCGGATACCGGCAAGCTTCAGTTTCTGGTATACCGTTTCGGCATAAGCGCGGTGCTTTTCGCCAATGGGTAAGACAACTGTTTGCACCGGCGAAAGCCACACTGGGAAGGCTCCAGCATAGTGTTCGATGAGGAAAGCAATCACTCGCTCGATTGCTCCGATTGATGAGCGATGTACCACTACGGGTCGTTTGTCTTGGCCGCTTACATCGACGTACGTGAGATTGAATCGGTCAGGCATACAAAAATCATACTGGACGGTAAAAGCCGTATTTTCTTTGCCGCGGGCATCCTTCATCTGGATATCAATTTTTGGCCCATAGAAAGCAGCTTCGCCGACAGCCTCGATGAATGTTCCTGCTCGTCCTTGCAAAACAGTACGGAGCATCGATTCCCCTTCATCCCAGGCAGCATCATTTTTGTAGTATTTCTTATCATCGGCTCGGTCACCGAGTGAGAGGCGGTACGAATAATCGCTACCAAGCTTGAGACCGAAGACAGAGGCAATATGTTCGATGAGGTCGAGAGCCTTGCTTATTTCTTGAGCGGCCTGTTCTTTATCAGCGCAGATGATGTGGGCATCGGCCAAACAGAAACTGCGTACTCGGACCAAACCGGAGAGTTCCCCAGAACCTTCATAACGGTAGAGTTTGGCCAGTTCGGCAATCCGCATCGGTAGCTCGCGGTAGCTTCTGGGGTGGTCAGCGTAGATTTGGAAATGATGGGGACAGGTCATCGGGCGGAGCATAAACTCATGTTCGTCGATTTTGATGGGGGCGTACATCGAATCCTGATAGTAGGGATAGTGGCCAGAAGTTTTATAGAGTTCAAGTTTGGCGATGTCGGGGGTGTAGACATGGTCGTAGCCCCAGGCTATTTCGGTATCGACGATGAAGCGTTCGAGGATACGGCGCAGTGTTGCCCCCTTAGGGAGCCACAGAGGAAGCCCCGAGCCGACAAGATCAGAAAAAGTAAATAGGCCCAGTTCTTTGCCGAGGCGGCGGTGATCATTTTCGGCCAAAGCGTCGACTGCTTCTGATTTTTTATCGTCAAGGGGATTCATAGGGGTGATAGGTAGTAATTACTGCTTTTGTTCCACTTGTTGGATGGAAAGGTTGAGATCTTTTTTCAGCTCGAAGGACTGTGTGTATTCTTTTTCCTTGGTTTTGATGGTAACGGTGACGGGCACAGTGCCGGTGCCCGACTGCTTCTGGATGAGCAGGCGGTAGTTTTCAACGGTGATCATATCGGGCAGTTCGTATTCGATGCCCGTTTCGAGCGTCTGACCAATCAGGGCGTCAACTTTGTAACCGAAGACCGTTTTTTTCAAATCAGTTGAATCTTCTGCTGTTATGCCTCCAGTGTGATGGCGGGACTGGTCAATATATTTCGCTCCCAAGGGCGCGAGGATACGTGTGTAGGTGTGGTAGTCGCTGGTGCGCCAGTCACCATGAGTGGCAGTATGTTGATAGGTGAAAGAAACATTAGCCTTGGGCTTCTCGCCGGTGAAATCAACGGTGTAGTTGAGGGTACGCTTGATGTAGAAGTCACTTTTGAGCGCGCCCAAGTTGGCGTCGACTACCATGAGGTAATCGCTTGTCCAGTCGGTTGTCACGCCGCCATCCCAGTGTACGCTTTGCACGAGCGCTTGGAGTTTTTCATCATGGAAATAAAGCATAATATCCTTGTTTCCTAGTTCGCCCTGAGCAAAGGCAGCGATTTTGGGAATCTGTTCGACGTGGTTGAGACGTTTGATCATTTCGGCGGCAATGAGTTTCATAACACTTTTGCGGTTTTCTACCAGGGTGGCAGCCACGTTATCACCCAAAAAATTCTTCTCAACCGTTTCTTCTAGCTTGTTGGCTCCGTCGGTGCTGTTGAAAGTGCCAAAGCCAGGAATGGTGATGTCACCAGTGATGGCAAGCAGGTGGTTGAAAACATCAGAATCGACGCCGATGACCACATCAAACTTTTCTCGGCCTCCGCCTAAGTGATAAAAATACTCGGCCTTTTTGGCATTATACGGGAAGTCGGGCGAGAAATTGGAATCACGGAGCATCCAGCGTTTGATCTGAGCAAAGCGTGTGAGCGGCCATGGTGGGGTGACGGTGATGTTAGCGTCCTTGATACGCTGATCGAGCAGATTGGCATCTTCTACGAAGGTGGAAATAATTTCGCCATTTTTCACTTTGATGACAGCATACTGGCCGAGGAAACCGCCACCTGGCCGCAGTTCGTAGTTGTTTTGGAGAAGTACCAGAAAGACACGGGTCTGATTATCCTGAGCGCTTAATATCTGAACGAGGGAATTCGCTACCTCAAGCTCTTTTTTGGTATCGGGAGCGATAGGGAGAAGCGTTGAAACCTTCTGTAAGAGGTTGAAGGAAGTGGCGGCGAGCTCTGTTTTGTGCGATTTGGCGTAGTAAAAAAAACTGACTCCGCCTAGAATAAGGACGCAGACGACAGCGAGGGCGATGAGGCGACCCCGAGTAAAAAAGGCTAACATGAGGATATAAGCAGAAATTAAAGCCCCTTCAATATAGCAAGAAGGAGGTGGTTTGAAAAGTGTCCGTAAGTGCGCTACAATGGTTTCGTTTAGCGCTATCAATAAGGAGAAAATGCGAGATTAGTATAATGGTAGTACATGACCTTCCCAAGGTTAGGGCACGGGTTCGATTCCCGTATCTCGCTCCAAAACAATGCAAACAGTAATTTTTTTTATACACTACCCTATGTCATTTCAGACGAGTGTGCTCGCAGGTCAAGCCTGGGGGAGTTTTAAGTGAGCACCTCCATTACGAGTCTGGCCTATGTCTATTTGTACCGCGTCTTGTCCAAAGAAAATGGTGAGGCATCGCCGGTGATGAAGACGGTAGGCGGGCTGCTGCTGGTAGAAACCGGTCACGATGGCAATCTCCATATGGATTTTCTTCAGACTATTTTGTTTGGTACAGACATGACACTTCACATATCCTCGCACTGCTCTGCTCACCTTAAAAGAACCGCACCAAACACACTCTTTTCCTCTCAAAAAGTTGGCTGCGCAACCAAAAGCGTTCTTTCTTGCTTTGTTCATACTGATATTCTAATCTAGGGAGATTGCGGATACCACTAATTACCTAAGTTTAAGCTAATGACTAACCAAAAAAATCAATTTCAACAAGGATATACTGAGGGGAGAAATGAAACTAGAGAAATTCTTGACGGAAAAGAAATGTCGAGCGATTACTCTTTTAAGCTAGCCAGACCCATTGTTTATTTATCCGTTACAATTGGCATCGTCTCGTTTTTTTATTTTTGGATATTTGAAGAAATTAACTTTCTTCTTTCTGTATTGTTTGCTTTTATAACATTTTCAGGATCAATGTTTATATTAGGAATGTCGATCGGATTACTCATACTTGCTATACGCAAAACGCAAGCAAAAAAATAAGCCAATCAAATAAAAAGTATGTCTATTTTTAAGAAAAAAATTGATTTCGGCCAATTTCTTGCTGATATAATAAAATTTCAGTTTGAATTTTTGGAAAATAATTTTAATGAGATGATTGTTTTGGTAGACGAATTTGGTGTCTTATCAGAAAAAGACAAAGATGAATATGCAGCAAAAACATATGATTTACTGATCGCTGATATATTCATGAGCTGTAATCAACAATTTTACAAAAAATTATCTAGCGAAGAAATTGGTCAAGCAGTTAGCGCGGTGTATCTTCGTTATATGATTGATTTTTTAAAATTATCAGAAAGGGTTGCAGAAGGGAAAGTAAACGATTCGCTTAAAGTAATTAAGTTAGCTGTAAAAGCCGAAGATGATACTCAAAGACAGAAAGAAAAAAACCTTGAAGTGGGGTACAAGTCTGCCTATGAAATTGATAATGAAATTGATAAGCAAAAATTCTACTTATGCCGCGGTTTTAGCAGTTATTGCGCTGGTGATAATATGAAATCAGAAAACTGGGAGGGTAAAAATTTTGCAGCATTTAAGTTAGCGAAAGGCATTATAAAAACTGACATTGTGAGTTTAATGCTCAAAGATTTTAAAATTAATTGGAAATAATAATGAAAGATGAATTTATAGAATTATTCGCTAATCTTGATAAGTACTTTATCTCAGATTTAGAATCAATGGGAGAATTAAAAAACGAATGGGCTTCTTCTGATGGTAGAATGAATTTTCCAATGATGTTGGTTATAATAATAGCCATGGAATTATTGGGTAGAATTTTTGCAGATAAAAAGCTGAGAAATAAAGAAGCATTCTTAAGTTTTTGGGATAATTTTTTTGTAAAGAAAAATACTAATTACAAAGGACTTGGGGAAATATTTTATGAATCTATCAGAAATGGAATGGCTCATTCATTTTTTCCTAAATCAGGAATTTATGTTACTAAAATGAATAGGGGAAATATTACCAAGAAGAGAGACGGAAGGTTAAATGTCGATGTAATAACATTTTATAAAGACTTTAAAAATGTTTATGATGCTCTTAAGGAGGAATTGGTGAATAATGAAAAAATAGGGGGAAAATATGGTATCGGGTATAGATACTTTCTGCAGGATATAAAAAATGGAAAAAGTGCCATTGAGAAATTTATTAAGAACACTGACTTAGAATTAACGTCGACAGTTGGATCACCAGCCTACGAGATTTTCTAATTGAAATTTTTTAGGTGGCACGCTAATGAAATTGGCACGAAATTCGGCGGCGGAAATCAAGGGCGCACAAAAATTCCTTTTCCCAGACCCTTTCCCTTTTTGTCCGCCCGAGCGGAAAATCAAAAATTCTTTTCAAAAAAAGTTCAAGCTTCAGAATAAAAACAACTCCAGAACAAGGCAAATAGTAATTTTTTTTATACACTACCTTATGTCATTTCAGACGAGTGTGCTCGTAGGTCAAGCTTGGGGGATTTTTAAACGCCACATTCTTTTTGTGTGGCTCATTTTTGGGGTGGTTTACGGAGGGGAGATTTTTTTTACAGTGCTCACTACAGTTTACGACAAGGGACTCTTGGCTGTACTCGGTTTCCATATCACCACGATTGTAAGTATTGCTCTCAATTTGGGCTTGATTCGCGTGATGGTCGACCTCGTGTCCACAGATACGGAGAGTGACCTAAAAAAACTCTTCCCCCCGATGTATTTGTTCTGGCGCTTCTTGGGAGCCTCTCTTCTATACGGTATGGTGACCAGTTTCGGTTTTTTACTGTTTATTATTCCGGGCATTTATTTTGTTCTGAAATATCAATTCTATGGTTATCTGATAGTAGAGAAGAATCTCGGCATCAGGGAAGCGTTTGAGGAGAGTGCTCGGATGACCAAGGGTATAAAGTGGCGTCTGATCTGGTTTTCGCTAGTGATGGTTGGTATCAATATCTTGGGAGCGTTCTTCTTTGTGATCGGGCTGGCAGTGAGTATCCCCGTTACGAGTCTGGCCTATGTCTATTTGTACCGTGTTTTGTCCAAAGAAAGTGGTGAGGCATCGCCGGTAGTGGAGACGGTAATTGCGGAAACCAAAGTAGCAGTCGAGGTAGTGGCCGTACATGAAAGAATAGAACCGACTGTTTAAACTCCTACTCTTCTTTGTTTGCACTTTGCCAGGCATTGAGGGAAGCATTCACTTCTTCGAGTATTTTTTTGATGAAGGTCACAGCATAGTGTTCGGGTGGAGTGATACGTTGGAAGTTTTCATGCTCTGGGAATGAAAGTTGTATGTTGCGGTTTAGCTTCACTTGGGTGCCGTAATTTAAGAGCGAGAAGTATCTACTGGTCACAGTTTTTTCTTTTGGCGGATCGGGAGCGACTGGTGACACTGACTCCGGTGGTCTCAGCGCTTTCACCGTTCGGGGAGCTATAGTGAGGGCAGTATTCCTTGTTACAGCTTGCTTGAGCTCTGTCTGCCATTGCCAGTCTTGGCCTTTTTCTTTGCGATAGATTATATCGTCGGCAATTTCCTGTTCGAGCTTATATTTTATTTTTTGTATCACTTTGCCTCCTGGCAGACGCAGTTCGATTTTTCCTTTTTTATTGGGGAGGGTGAATGATGCGTTTATGTGTGTGAGGTAAGCAGTTGCTTTCGACGGAATGAAAAAATCATCGCGGATAGGGTGATTGGAGAGTTTCTTCCAGCCAGTGGCGATACTGAACCCTTTGAGGTTGATGGATTTTTTCTCGCGATTTTCGAGTAGCAGCCACTCACGATCAGTGTCACGACCATTTGGATTAGGCATGAGGGCTGTGACACGCACGGTTGGTTCTGGAAAGCGACTGATCTCAATAGTGAAATGTTCCACCGTGTCATCGCTTCCATCCGTAGTGGTGAGAGTGACCTGGTAGGTGCCACTATCTTCATACGTGTGAGTAGCGTCATCTTTGTAGCTTTTGTGGCCATCACCGAAATCCCAGGTGTATTTGAGGCTGTCACCGTCGGCATCTTTTCCCTTAGCATTGAACAAGGCGGGTACGCCGCGGTAACCTTCATCGGGCACCTCCTTCGTTATCTCTGGTGAATTATTCAGTTTGTTCGCCGAGCTGGGAGTGGGCCTGCCACCCCGGAAACCGCTTGCGGTATAGTTGAGCGAAACATCTTCTTTGGTGGTGGCATAGCTCATGGTGTCGATGAGCACATGGTGGCTATCAAAAAGCGAGAGCGTTTCATCGCTATTGTTAAGCGAAAAAGTGAATGTCGTATCGGTTATGACGAGATAGCTATCGGGAACGATGAGAGTCCCAGCTGGAAAAATATATTGACCGCCGGCACTGTTATCATGAATGAGCCAGTCGGAAATATCTTGGGGGAGGCTACCAAAATTGTACAGTTCGATGAACTCCCCCTGGTCGTTTTTGGCTGAAGGATTGGGAAAAACTTCGTTTACGCGAACCGTAGATGGTTTCGAGATTGGTGGCGGTGTAGGGATAGGTGGAGGAGGCGCAGGTGGCGGCGGTATATATGTTAGTCCAATACTATTTGTGGGGGTGGAGGAATTGCTGAGCAACCAGGCGAGAGTGTTTACATCACGCACGAGAGAGGTGTTTTTTGCCGGGTTAGGGAAAACAGACACCCCGCTTTGGAAAAGAGCACCCTTCCCCCACGTCAGGGAGTCGACCAGTACACCGGCCACCCCTGACTTGGTGTAGAGCGCGATACTGTTGTTATCGGCCAGAGCAGAAGAACTGGTTTCAGCATCGGCCAGTGGCTTTTTGAAAATACCACCGCTGTTGGCCCATAGGAAAAAACCGTGCGCCGGAATAATGGATTTTTTTTCGAAGACTTTTATGGAACTTTCGCTCCCGCTTTCAGTTTTGCGACGCAGTTGATAACCAGTAAGATCAAAAGATCCGTCAAACGAGTTGTACAGTTCGATGAATTCATCATCGCTTTTATTACCAGCAATCTGGACTTCGCTCAAAAAAACGCCTGCCGTTGTTCCATGTATCGTACCGTGGAAGGTGGCCAGTGCCGCAACAGCGATCAGAGAAGAGTAGGAAAAGAGTTTTTTCATACGATCTATATAGTATTACTATCATACACGAAAAAAGAAATTTCTTTTGTGGCCTGTCAATGATTGTGGTATAATATAAAATAATAAATAAATTGTATGGAAGAGAAAAAAATAAGCAAAACAAAAAAAATGATAGGCGGAAATTGGATAACTTTTTTGCTTGAGACTGTTTTTGGTAGTGTGCAAAGTATGGTGGAGGGAGCGCTCGAGAGTGTTCATCAAGCAGTGGAGGTTTTCACCCGAGAATTAGCGCTTAGGGCTTTCGTGTTCCTCTTTACTCTAGCGGGAGTGCTTTTCTTTCTTTTTGGCACCGCTCAGTTTTTGAGTGCCGCGTTTCACGCTCCTGGATCGGGAGGGATGATTGTGGGGGTATTTATGATGCTACTCTCTCTCGTGGTGTATGCTTTCAAAGGAGCTAGCCAAGTTGGCCGCTAGGACTTTTTTTGCTATAATTCAACTACGGTAATTAGTGTAACGCATACTTCTATGAACAAAGAAGAACTGCAAGGAAAAATCGTGGCGGAAATCGAAAAAAATCGTAAAAAAGCAGAGAAAGAAATCACCAAGGTAAAAAAGCAGATTGATGGTGCTCTCACTAAGGTAGAGGGGTTTGTCACAAAGAATCCGGAAAAGGCCGCAATGATCGCAGCCGGTATCGGCGCCGCTTTGGGTTCGGCTTTGACCGCACTTATCACTCACAAAAGCAAGCCAGTTGTCAAAAAAGGCAAGAAATAAGAGGGTATTGATTATTCGGCTCCCGCTTCTCAGAGGCGGGAGTTTTTGTTTTTTCTTGCTATAATAAAACTACACGTATGGGATTGATTGGTCTCCTCATCACGATTGGCATTATGATGCTCGGCGCCGGGTATTACTATTTTGGTGCGGGCGCACACACTATTACCGCGACGAATAAGAACCCTATCCCCACTCTTTCTTCTGAAGTATCACGCTATCAGGATCTGAAGGGGCAGGCCAATGCCGTCAAAGACCTGGTGGAAAATCAGGCCAAACAAACAGTGCGAGAGGGGGAGGATCCGACTGTGGCAGTGTCAGTCAAAGAGCCCGCTCCGAGCAAAGAGACAGCACCAGCCGACAAGGGGACGCTTAAAATTATCGATCGTTTGGTAGATTTCGGTTTTTCAGTGGCCGACAAACGGAGTATCGATACTATCGTACTTCATTCTTCTTATGCTGCCACTGGCAATGATCCCTATGGTGTTTCAGCGGTTATCAAACAGTGGCAGGGATACAAAGTAGCACCACATTATATGATCGATCGCGGGGGCACAGTCTATCGGTTGGTCGAGGATAAAAACATCGCCTATCACGCTGGAGTGAGCAAGATGCCAGATGGGCGAAGCGACGTCAACGACTTCTCTATCGGCATCGAAATCATCAACCAAGAAAAAACCCAGATGACGAAAGCTGAGTACACTGCGGTCAATGATCTGGTTAACTTCTTGAAAGAGAAGTATCCGATTAAATTTGTGGTCGGCCACAACGACATCGCCCCCGGCCGTAAAACTGATCCCTGGAATTTTGATTGGAAAAAATTGAAGGAGTAAAACAGCTATGGCGGAGCTAGAAAGTATATATCGATCACCTGTTTCTGAAAGAATGGCGGGAGAGATAGTAAGTGATGGTGTTCCTCAGCATGATAAAGGTGAGGTAATTTCCGCAGCCGAAATGAGGGTGGAAGATATTGCTCCACAGGGAGAAACTGAATTAGCCGAGCGTCTTCTAGTTGAAAAAATACGACGCATTGGTTCTACATCGTCTCATGAGAGGGAGGCAAAAGCGGGATCGTCGCAAATGGAAGCGAGTCCTTCGCCGTTTCAGACGCTCCATCAAGCACTTGGTACACTAGCAGTTACGGCCAAGAATCACTCTTCGTTTACCAGGAGAATCAACCCCTTTCGTGAGCTGTTCGACGGACCGCGGCGCTCTTGGCAGGAACGAACAGCCAAGAAAAATATTGTCGCCGCTTTGCCGTCGCTTGAAGCGAAGTTGGTGACGGGGGAGGATGCGGGGGCAGTGTTGGACGCGTTTTATCGTCTGTTTTCGTTGATGGAGGACGATGGAATCAATTATAGTCTTCATCCCAATCGGGAAATCGAAAAAGGTCTTTACATACAGGCAGCTACTATCATTTTGGCTCATGGAGAATCGGTACTTGCAATGAGCGAGAAAGAGGGAGTTGATACAGAAAAACTGGCGGTTATTTTGGCAAATGTGGTGGAGAAGAGCCCTTATCTTACCAAGGGGATGTTTGGATCGCCTTACGACACCAAACCTTTCATCAAGACCGTCGTGCCATTTTTACAAAGTCGGTTACAGAAAACGGAGAAAAATCCAGAGCAGTACCCTGATTTGCATCGGGCATGCGGTGTCTTGGCTCGGCCATTTATCTTAAGCGACGATCAAGCAGAGGCGGCGCTGGGTCAGGATATTTTTCTTCAGGCTTTTGCTAAAACATCCCCTGAAGTAGGTAAAGAAATGCTTGCCCCCTACATCGTGGGGGTTGGACCTTCACAGATCGAGAAGAAGCGATGTGCGAAACTGAGGGGCGAATTAGTGAAACGATTGGGACTTGATTACGGGACGTTTTTCGATGCCGATAAGTACCATGATCCTAAGAAGTTCCACCGTTCGATCGAAGAGAATTTTGTTGTCAATGTAGTGGCAGCGAACGAATTGGAAAAAGCTTTGCCAGGGTCAGTCAAGCGGTTGGCGGATGATTATGGAATTTTGACTTTTGCACGTTACCCCAAAGAATTGTTACTGTGGCAGTTGGAACAAGAGGAAGATAGAGAACATCCGTATGGCGTGATCCTCTATCCACGAGAAGATTGGAACGGTGCTTTTTACAAAGGCAGAAGGTTGCTCGAAGATCTCGCCTCACCTGCCAATCAAGCAGCAATGAATGTCCGGATTTTTGAGTGCACAGGGAAGCTTGATGTCACCAAAAAGCTTATCCGTCTCAACCGACGTTATGGCGAGAAACAAAAGATAGGCTTCGCTCTGGTAGGCGGGCATGCCAATTTGAAACAAATGCACTTTAGCAGTGCTCATGGATTAGGGCAAGTCAGAGAGGAAAATCTCTCTCCAGTCATTTTGGCTGAGCTTAAAACTTTTTTTTCGGTCGATGCTACTGTGGTCTTTCAAGCCTGTTCGATAGGCGGGGATGACGGTTTGGGACAGTTTTTTTCTAGCATAGGAATATCTGTGGTGGCTCCTGACCAGCCGGCTTCTCTCAAGTGGATTCATGCCAAAAGGGAAGGCGAAAAAATTGTGGTGACGGCGGAGTACTGGGCCGTGGAGGGGCGAAACCCGCTGCGCCGTTATGTCGGAGGCAAACTAGTTGAGAGAAGTGACGGTGAAAAATAAAAGGCTTGATATATAGGAGATTTTGACCAGCTGTGGCTACAGTAATTTATTATTTATGAGGAGTATGGATACGAAACGCGTGGAGGCTTTGTCAGACGGAGTGTTTGCTATTGCGATGACGCTCCTCATTATTGATCTGCGGGTACCAGAGATAGGAGGGGCTTTTTCAGAAAAGACCTTGGTAGATAACCTGCTTATCTTGCGGCCAGTGATCTTCAGTTACTTTATCAGCTTCACGGTTTTGGCGATGTACTGGATCTCTCATCATGTATTTTTTCATCTTATCACCAAGGAGGTAAATCGGTTACTCGCTCTCATTAATATGGTTTTTTTGGCTTTTATCGCATTCCTCCCTTTCTCGGCTCATCTTCTCGGTGCTTATGACCACTCGCGGGTGGCGGTTATTTTTTATGGCCTCAACCTTATTTTCATTAGCGCCGCATCGATCACTCTTTTTTTCTATGCCCTTCATTCGCACGAAATCGATACTGAACATGTTACGGCACGAATCATTAAGCAGGCCGTCATCCGGATGTTTCTCACTCCGATCTGTGCCCTTATCGGTATCAGTTTATCGTTTGTTTGTTTATGGGGTGCGCTCGTCCTCTACGCTCTCCCCATTCTCTTTAATATTTTCCCCGGGGGCATCGATCTTTTGGAGCGGCATTTTAACTTGAAGCTCGACTAGGGGGTGAAAAAGAACTGCTGAAAAAGATATGTTGTTTTCTTAAAATGTTGTGATACAGTATGACTGACACGGGACTTTTCTTTTTTTGTTTCTTATGACCTACACTTTCAAACTTCAACTTAAACCGAGTACATCCACCATCACCCTCTTGAAAGATGGGGTAGTGTTTGATGAAGTGACGTGGCCGGAAGCGCGGGATATGGGGCGGAAGCTCTTTGCGGCCATCGTTTGGTTGCTGAAAAAGCATCATCTCAAACCAGAGGCGGTCAGTGATTTTTTGCTTGAGAGCGAGATCCCGGACGTCTATACCTCGATGCGTATTGCCGAAACGGTCAAAAGGGTGTATACTTTCGGGGTGAGTACAAAAGGTACAATAAAAAAAGAGGAGTAACCCTTTTTCCACGTATACGGCTTTTTAAGCCATTTTTTGGTTTTCATTTGACAGAAAATTCAAACATTGATACACTCAGTTGTACTTGATTTGACCTTTCGTCTGCTCTAGGATTTTCCCAGGAGCGAGCGAAAGGATGAAGAGTAACAGACTTTCTGTCTCGAAATCGCCTTGCGGGTGAAAGGTCTGTGGCGAGACCGAGTTGGAGACGTTGCTTCGAACAAAAGCAGCTAACATTTTCCAACCCAATGGAGCACGTGAGCGCCCCATCGACAATTGCGTAGTTTATCCGATAATCTTATCAGTCCTACTTATTCATTAGCTCCCCGCTGTGAATAAGGAGTGCACCGATGAGTGCCTTTTTATGTCCAAGGTAGAGAAAGCATTGCGGGTCAAAGATACCTTTAGTAAGGAGTCATCCCTCTCGAAGCGTCGGTTTTTCAATAATCGCATTACCGTGTCCCTACCGGACCTGATCGAGGTGCAAACGGATTCCTATCAGTGGTTCTGGGACAAAGGTCTGAAAGAATTGTTTGATGAAATTAACCCAATCACTGATTTCACCGGCAAGGATCTGGAATTGACCATTGCTGACTACTATCTTGACGAGCCGAAGTATCCAGCGCTTATTGCCAAGAACAAAAACATTTCTTACGAAGCGCCACTGCGCGCCAAGGCCACGCTTCTCATGAAGAAGACGGGGGAAGTGAAGGAGCAAGAGATCTATCTCGGCGACTTCCCGATTATGACCGAACGGGGAACTTTTATCATCAATGGCGTCGAGCGTGTGGTGGTGTCGCAGCTCATCCGATCGCCGGGAGTGTTCTTCACCATGGACTACCAAAAGGGCAAGAAGCTTTTTGGGGCTAAAATCATTCCAAATCGCGGAGCCTGGCTCGAGATCGAGACTGACTTAGACGGCGTCATTTCGGTGAAAATTGACCGCAAACGCAAGCTGCCGATAACCGCCTTGTTCAAGGCCTTTGGGTTTGATGACAAACGCATCCGCGATGAATTCACGGCCTTTGATACGGGTGAAGTAAAATATATCGAAAATACTTTTTTGAAAGATTCTTCCCATAATCAGGGGGAAGCCTATCGTGAAGTCTACAAGCGTCTCCGTCCGGGGGATTTGGCGACGGAGGAGAATGCCAAGCAGATGATTAACGCCATGTTTTTCAACTTCGAGCGCTATGACTTCGGTGCAGTGGGGCGTTACCGTTTGAACCAACGCCTCTCCGTGGAGCGCGCTGACATTGAAGAGAACCGCATCCTCAATACCGATGACCTGGTCTTGATCGTCAAAGAAGTCATCCGCCTCAATAATGATCCGGAAGGACGCGCTGATGATATCGACCACCTTGGCAATCGGCGCGTGCGTGCAGTCGGAGAACTGATTCAGAACAAACTACGCGTTGGTATGTACCGCATGGTACGCAATATCAAAGATCGTATGAGCACCTGCGAGCCGGAAACGGTGGTGCCGGGCCAGCTGATTAATCCGCGTCCGGTGGCTGCCTCAGTCAAAGAGTTTTTTTCCAGTTCCCAATTGTCCCAGTTTATGGACCAGGTCAACCCGTTGGCCGAACTGGAACACAAGCGTCGCCTTTCCGCGATGGGACCTGGTGGTTTGACTCGCGAACGAGCCGGTTTTGAGGTGCGTGACGTGCACCATTCACATTATGGTCGCATCTGTCCGATTGAAACGCCGGAAGGACCGAACATCGGTTTGGTCGGCCATTTGGCCAGTTACGCTAGGGTCAATGAGTATGGTTTTCTCGAGACCCCGTATTTGATTGTTAAAAAAGAAGTAGCAGCCAAGAAGGACGAGCTGGTCAATCGCATCTTGGCCGCTGATATGAGTGGTGTAGCCAAGGCAGGAGAAGTCCTGACGGAAGAATTAGCAGCCAAAGTAGCGGCCAAAACCAAGGGTGAGACGGTCAAAGTCCGACCGTTTGTGACGCTCGATATCGAATACTTGAATGCTATCGTCGAAGATCGTAAGATTATCGCCCACGCTCGTATCAAGATGGATGAACATCGGAACGTGGTTGATAAAATGGTAGAAGCGCGCGTGAAGGGCCATCCTGAAACTATTGAAGCCGACTCCCTTGATTATATTGATGTTTCAGTCAAACAGTGTATTTCGATTGCCACGGCCCTGATTCCGTTTCTGGAACATGACGACGCCAACCGCGCCCTTATGGGTTCGAATATGCAACGCCAGGCCGTGTCCTGCATCATCCCACAGTCGCCGATTGTTGGCACGGGCATCGAGGACAAGGCCGCTCGTGATTCCGGTCAGGTAGTGTTGTCTCTCTTTGCCGGCGAAGTGCTCGCGGTTGATGCCACTCACATCGTGGTACGCTCTCAGGCACCGGCTGGAGCTAAGAAAGACTATGTTGATACCGAATACCTCCTCCAGAGTTTTGAAAAATCCAACGCCTTCACGTCGATGAACCAGGTGCCACGGGTCACTAAGGGTCAGACGGTAGAAAAAGGCGACCTGTTGGCTGACGGCGCTTCGACCGATCACGGTGAACTGGCTCTGGGTCAGAATATGGTAGTGGCCTTCGTGCCATGGGACGGTTTCAACTATGAAGACGCTATCATCATTTCTGAACGCGTGGTGCAGGGTGACCGTTGGAGCTCGATTCACATTGAAGACTTCTCGATTGATGTCCGTGATACCAAGCTTGGACCGGAAGTGGTGACGCGTGATATTCCAAACATCGGCGAGGATCGTTTGAAAAACCTTGACGAAAATGGCATTATCCGCATCGGTGCCGAAGTGTCCTCTGGTGATATCATGGTTGGCAAAATTACCCCGAAAGGCGAGGGTGATTTGACGGCCGAAGAAAGACTGCTCCGTGTTATTTTCGGTGAAAAGTCACGTGACGTCAAAGACTCTTCTTTGTACTTGCCACACGGCGAGCACGGCAAAGTGGTGGATGTGAAGATTTTCTCTCGGGAACGTGGAGACAAACTGCCGATGGGGGTTTTTGAACAAATCCAAGTATCGGTAGCTCAGATGCGTAAGATCTCGGTCGGTGACAAGCTGGCGGGTCGGCACGGAAACAAGGGTGTGATTTCACACGTGGCTCCTGCCGAAGATATGCCGTATTTGCCCGATGGAACACCTGTCGACGTTATTTTGAACCCGCTCGGTATTGCTTCTCGTATGAACATCGGCCAGCTGCTCGAAACTCATTTAGGGTGGGCGGCTATGAAGCTCGGCTACAAGGTGGCGAGCCTCGCCTTAGACGGGGTGTCCGAAGCTGATATCAAGACTGAACTGAAAAAAGCTGGTCTGCCTGAAAATGGTAAGATCCGTTTGGTGGATGGCAAAAGTGGCCAGCCATACGATAACGAATCGACGGTCGGGGTGATGTATATTATGAAGCTTAACCATTTGATCGAAGACAAGCTTCACATGCGATCCATCGGACCCTACTCGCTCATCACTCAGCAGCCGCTCGGAGGTAAGGCTCAATTCGGTGGTCAGCGCTTCGGAGAAATGGAAGTGTGGGCCCTTGAAGGCTACGGTGCTGCTTATACCTTGCAAGAAATGTTGACAATCAAATCCGACGATGTGTTAGGTCGTTCCAAGGCCTATGAGTCGATCATCAAGGGTGAACCGATCAAGAGTCCGAACCTACCAGCTTCATTCCACGTGTTGGTCAATGAATTGAAGGGACTGTGTCTCAATGTCGAATTGAAAGGGGCGAAAACAGAATCTGAATCGCCGCTCGAAGGGGATATCGAAACTGTCTAACTCTTTCAACTAACAGTAAGCCTTCAAACTTATGGAAAATATCACAAAGGTAAGCGATTTCGACAGCGTGCGACTGACCCTGGCCAGCCCCGATCAGATTTTGGAGTGGGCTCACGGTGAAGTGACCAAGCCAGAAACCATCAACTACCGCACTCAGCGCTACGAACCAGATGGTTTGTTCTGCGAAAAGATTTTTGGTCCTTCCAAGGACTGGGAATGCTACTGCGGCAAGTACAAGCGTATCCGTTACAACGGCATCGTCTGTGATAAGTGTGGTGTAGAAGTGACACGCTCGATCGTGCGTCGCGAACGGATGGGTCACATCAAACTGGCCACCCCAGTTTCCCATATTTGGTTTTTGCGCGGCGTGCCGTCCAAGATTGGTTTGGTATTGGGCATCTCTCCCCAGGATTTGGAGCGAGTTATCTACTTTTCGTCCTATATCATCATGAGCGTTGATGAGAGCCTGAAGACACAGTCTTTGGACTCACTAGAGAAAGAATACAAGAGTAAACAGAAAGAGATGCGCGCTGCCGAAAAGAGTGAAAAAGCCACAGAAAAAGCTTTAGAAGATCTGAAGGAACAGTACCGCACGACTAAAGATGACATCAAGAATGTCCGTGCTAACCAGATTCTTTCCGAAGTAGACTACTTCAACCTTTCTAGCCGATTTGGTCAGATTTTTACCGCCGGTATTGGTGCCGAAGCGATTCGGAAGATATTGGAGAAGATTGACATCAAGAAAAAGTTGGTGGAGCTTAAGGAAGATCTACGCACGACTGAGACTCTCGATCAGAAAAAGCTCTTGCAGCGTCTGAAAGTGTATCAGGGTTTTGAGAAGGCCCACTTACGTTTTGAATGGATGCTCCCGACGATTATTCCCGTTATTCCGCCAGATTTGCGGCCGATGGTGGCTCTCGATGGTGGCCGTTTTGCTACCTCTGATTTGAACGATCTTTATCGTCGTATTATCAACCGGAACAATCGCTTGAAGAAACTCCTGGCTATCGGGGCACCGGAAGTGATTACTCGCAACGAAAAAAGAATGTTGCAGGAAGCAGTGGATGCTTTGTTCGACAACAGCGCTCGTCGGGGTCAGGCTTCGACCGCAGCCTCGACTGGTCAGCGTCGTGCTCTGCGCTCGCTTGCGGATGCTCTCAAAGGCAAGCAGGGACGTTTCCGTCAGAACCTCTTAGGCAAGCGTGTTGACTACTCTGGCCGTTCAGTTATCGTGGTTGGCCCGAAGTTGAAACTTCATCAGTGTGGTCTACCCAAGAAAATGGCTTTGGAACTTTTCAAGCCGTTCATTATCAATAAGCTCATTGAAAAAGAATTCGCTCATAACGTTCGCACTGCTGGTCGGATGGTGGATGCTGAAACTGAAGAGGCTTATGAAATCCTCGATGAGATTATTGAACACCACTATGTTCTCTTGAACCGTGCACCGACCTTGCACCGTTTGTCGATTCAGGCTTTTCAGCCGGTATTGATTGAGGGCAAAGCTATTCGCCTTCATCCGATGGTGTGTTCCGCCTTCAATGCTGACTTCGATGGTGACCAGATGGCGGTGCATGTGCCACTGACTGATCAGGCTCGGCACGAAAGCGCTACTATTATGCTTTCCTCTAAGAACCTTTTGAAGCCGGCTTCCGGCGAGCCAATCGTTTCGGCTACACTCGATATGGTGCTTGGGGTGTACTATCTCACTCACATCAAGGCCGAAGGCAAGGGCAAGGGCAAGGCGTTTGGTACGATGGATGAGGCTATCCTGGCCTATCATAACGACCTGGTGGCTGTAAACGTCGCGATTAGACTTTCCTTTCAAGGGAAGATTATTGAAACTTCTGTCGGCCGAATTCTTCTGAACGACATCTTGCCAGAGAGTATTCGTTTCGTGAACGAAGAATTGATCAAGAAAGATTTGAAGGTTTTGATGTCTCGTATTCTTGAAGGTTTGGGCCAAGACGAAGCAGCCAAATTCGCTGATCGTTTGAAGGATCTGGCCTTCCACAGCGTCTCTCGTTCTGGGATTAGCTGGGGGATGGATGACTTGACGGTGCCGAAAGAAAAGCCTGCTTTGATGGCCGCCGCCGAGGTGCGCATCTTGGAGGTGAAGAGTCAGTACAATATGGGGCTCTTGACGAACGAAGAACGTCGCAACCGGGTGATTGAGATCTGGAATGATACCAAGAACAAGATTACTGATGCCGTACGTGGCACCATCGACAAAGAAGGGCCAGTATATGCCATGATCTACTCCAAGGCTCGTGGTTCGGAATCCGTCGTGGTGCAGATGACTGGTATGAAAGGCCTGATGGCCGGTCCGACCGGAGAAACCATTGAACTGCCTGTCAAGAGTTCGTTCAAGGAAGGGTTCAACGTCTTGGAATACTTCATCTCGACTCACGGAGCACGTAAGGGTATGGCTGATACTGCTTTGCGGACGGCCACGGCTGGGTATCTGACCCGTCGTTTGGTAGATGTCTCCCAGGATATTATCGTGCGAGAGGAAGACTGTGGTGACACCACAGGCACGTATCTTTATCGGGAAGATTCTGACGCTATCGGTCAGAGTTACGCCGTGCGTATCGAGGGCCGAGTGGCGGTGGAGACTATCAAGGATCCAGAAACCAAAGAAGTAATTGTCAAGAAGAATACTCTCATCACACGAGCCGCTGCCAAAGTGGTGGAAGGTAAGGCTATCGCCAGGATTAAAATTCGTTCGCTCGTGGCCTGTAAATCACGACGTGGCGTCTGTCGCTTGTGCTATGGTATCGATTTGGGTCGCAGTGCTTTGGTAGAACTGGGGGCTTCCGTCGGAGTGGTGGCCGCTCAGGCTATCGGTGAACCAGGCACTCAGCTCACTATGCGTACGTTCCACGTCGGTGGTGTAGCTGGTTCAGATATCACTCAGGGGTTGCCGCGGGTGGAAGAAATTTTCGAAGCGCGCAATCCGAAGACCGAGTCTATCCTCACGGAGGTAGCCGGCCAGGTGAAGTCGATTGCCAAGGATAGCGCCAAGGTGGTCAAGATTAACATTGAGGACAACGATAAGACATTGCACGAATACGCTATCCCGACCAACATTACACTCAAGGTAAAAGAAGGCGATCTGGTAGGGGTGGGAGACGCGCTCTGCGAGGGTCACATTGATCTGCGCAAACTCTTCACCATTATGGGACAAGAGGTAGTCCATCGTTACATCGTCCGAGAAATCGAAGAGATTTATGCTGCTCAGGGTGAAGCCATCAATGACAAGCATATTGAAGTGATCATTCGGCAGATGATGTCTCGGGTACGGGTTGTTGACCCGGGTGACACGCTCCTCCTTCCTGGTGATATCGTAGAGAAAGACCAATTCGAAGAAGCCAACGAAGAAGCGCGCACCAAGTCGGGTCGCGAGGCGGTTGGCGAAGCAATGGTCTTGGGCATCACCAAGGTAGCGCTCTCGACTGAGTCCTTCCTCTCAGCCGCTTCGTTTATGGAGACCGCACGCGTTCTCATCAATGCTGCTGTGCAGGGCAAGGAAGACCGCTTGCGTGGTCTGAAAGAGAACGTCATCATCGGACGGCTCATTCCGGCTGGTACCGGCTATCGTGAGCCCGGCCAGCCGCGCGCTCGGTAGAGGGCGATCTGTTTTGACAGAGACAAAATACCTCCTCCTTCAGGGGGTATTTTTGTTTGTCTCAATGAGGAAATAATGAGTATACGAGAAATAATGAACGATATATCCTATAGTGAGGGACTTTTTCAGTAGGTGAGTCAACACCAAAAAACAATAAAAGAGAAAGCCTTTTTCTTTTGAAACGGGGATTGTTTTTGTGGTATACTGAGGCAGTAAAGTGACAAAAACGTAAAAAAGAGATCCTATGGGACGTAAGAAAAAGAAGATCGAAAAAGAGTTGGAGGAAGGCTTTCGTTTTGATGATATTTTGCACAGTGATGCCAAACGCAGTATCGTGGCTGTTTTTTTGTTTGTGTTGGCTATTCTGTTCCTTTTGGGTTTCATCGGGAGTGCTGGAGTGGTGGGGCAATGGCTGAGCAGTGTGCTTGGGGTATTCGTGGGTTTCGGCAAATGGCTATTACCGCTTCTTCTTATTATCGCTGGGCTCATGTTCCTCAAACGACGTAGCACCACCTTGGCTGACGCGGTAAAATTTATCGGTTTGATTTTGGGCTTCTTTGCCTTCTTGGGTTTGTTTCACCTTTTTAGTGGAGGAGATGCGGAAGAGCTTCTCAAGATTGCTCGGGCTGGGCAGGGGGGCGGTTATGTTGGCTTTGCTTTTGCTTCAGTCCTTGCTAATTTCACCGGGAAAGTCGCTGGGACAATTATTCTTCTTGCCTTTTTTGCGGTTGGGATGATCGCTGCTTTCAACGTTTCACTCATTCATTGGTACGAACGGGTAAAGGAACGTCTCCAGTCAGAAGAAGAAACATCAGTTGGGGCGGAGTCTCTCGAAGTTCCAGTATTGCCGTCACCATTGGCTGAAGAGGTGATACTTCCGGATGGTGTACAAGAAAATAGTAGGACACAAACTGTTGATGATCTGGAAGCGAACAATATTCGCCGTATGGAGTTCCTAGGTGGGAGTGAGGGAGAGGCCTTACCGAAAGAGTTGAAAAATGATGACGAACACGTCCTCGTCCCAGCCTTTATGCGTCAAAAAAAATCAGCCAGGCGTAGCATGTACACGTGGGAATTGCCGGCAGTAGACCTCTTGGAATCAACCACGGGTAAGGCAGTGAGTGGTGATACCGAACGCAACAAACATATTATTCAGAGTACCCTCAAGCATTTTGGGATTGAGGTAGAACCGGGTGAAGTGCGGGTGGGTCCGACGGTGGCGCAGTATACGTTTCGTCCTGCTTTCGGGGTAAAACTTTCTCGTATCACGGCACTCAGTAGCGACTTGGCGCTTGCTCTGGCAGCCAAATCAATTCGTATCGAAGCGCCCATTCCTGGTCAGGCCCTGATTGGTATCGAAGTGCCCAATCAGTCGGTGGCCACAGTCCGTCTCAAGGCCGTATTGGAAAGTCAGCAATGGAGAGAGCGTAAATCCGAGTTGACCCTGGTCTTGGGTGAGGATGTTTCTGGCAAACATGTCTTGGCCGATCTCGACAAGATGCCACACGTTCTCATTGCTGGGCGCACTGGTTCAGGTAAGAGCGTGTGTATGAATACGCTCCTTCTTTCACTTCTGTATCAGTGCTCGCCAGAAGATCTGCAGCTTATTCTTGTTGACCCTAAACGAGTGTCTTTTTCCCGTTATCGAGGCATCCCACATTTGAAAACCGATGTCATTGTCGAGAACAAAAAAGTAGTCAATGTCCTTCGTTGGGTAGCAGGTCAAATGGATCATCGTTACAAAATTTTGGAAGAGGCGCGAGTGCAGGATATCCGTTCATACCGTGAATTGGTGGCTCGAGGTGAAAAAAGGACCAACGTTAATTCGGAAACTGGCACGGTCACTCAAGAAGATTTTCCAGCCATCCCATATCTGGTTATTATGATTGATGAAATGGCGGATCTGATGGCTACTCATGGTAAAGAAGTGGAGGGTCTGATTGTGCGGATTGCCTCTCTTTCGCGGGCGGTCGGTATCCATCTGGTTTTGGCTACCCAACGGCCAGAAGCCACGGTCATTACTGGTCTCATCAAGGCGAATATCCCGGCCCGTATTTCTTTTCAGCTGAAGAGTCAAATAGACTCGCGTACTATCCTCGACACCGGGGGAGCAGAAAAACTGTTGGGTAATGGCGACATGCTCTACTCGGCCGCTGATGGGAAAGAAATGAGACGCATCCAGGGAGTATTTGTTTCTGATGATGAGATCAAGAGGGTGACTACCTTCCTCATCAAACAAAAGGAGTATCTGGGGGTGGATGAAATCGGTGGTGACATCGAGGAGGAAACGGGCAATGACCCGATATCACAGGCCATGGACGCCATGGATGATGGTTCTAAATCGGACGACCTCTACGAAGAAGTGAAGCGTATTATGATCGAGACCGGCCGGGCTTCCACCACTAATCTGCAGACTACTTTTGGAATTGGCTATCCGCGAGCCGCTCGGCTTATGCATCTTTTGGAAGAAAACGGTGTTATTGGGATGGTAGATGGCAAGAAGAAGGTTCTCATGAGCAAAGCTGTAGGAGACACCTCTGTGGAGGAGAAGAAAGAATACGGCGATGAACACCTGGCTGAGCAGGGAGAACGTGACAAGTGGCAGGCCTAATTGATAGGGGATGGGTGCTGAGGCGCTGTGTGTGACAGGGTGTCGGCTGATTATCTGAAATTGTGAAGAGAGCCAGTATGGAAAAAACAGGATTTACCAGAAAAAAAGTAGAGTCACTGACTTTGGGAGAGAAGCTCAAGAAATTGCGCAGCGATTTTCGTATGAGCCTGCTTGAGGTTTCTCGCGCCACACGCATTCAGGTCAAGTACTTAGAGTTTTTGGAGAGCGGAGCCTATGACAAATTGCCGGCCGACGTCTATGTACGTGGGTTTTTGCGGAGCTATGCTCGCTACCTTAATATCGATGAGCAGGCTTTTATCAAGCTCTATGAAAGGGAACGTAATATTCAGGAAAATTTGGGACGTGAAACATCGCCACACATATCACGGATGCTTGCCCCCGCCTCGTTCGTCATTAGCTCACGGTCGCTCATCATGGGTGCTATAGTTCTGCTTTTAGGCGGAGCCTTCCTCTATATCTATCAGGAATTCAAGAGTTTTGCCGCTACCCCGCGCCTGGTTATTACGGAACCGCACAGCGGAGCCACTATCGAAGCAAATGAAATCATCGTGCTCGGCAAGACCGATAAAGACGCACGAGTCACTATCAACAACCAACCAGTTTTGGTAGGGAACGAAGGAGAATTTTCTGATAAATTGTTGCTCCAGCCAGGGCTCAATACCGTGACGGTGGTAGCGGTTAATCGTTTCAATAAAGAGAAGACCGAGACGCTTTCTTTGGAAGCGCGTTACCCAGTAGCGGAGGCAGCGCCAGAAAAAAATGTCAGCACACCGGTGGGGGAATTTTTTCACCTCGAAGTTGGCTCCAAGGATATCCCGATTGATCTCAGTGTATCAACCGATGGCACAGTCATCTTCACCGGAACGCTCGCACCGCGCGAGAAGAAATCCTTTGATGCGAAAGAAATCCTCAGCGTTTCTTCCAATCACGGCGAGCAGACGACCATCCGTTTCAACGGAGGAACAGAAACGCTTTTGGCAACGCGCAAAGGGATCGCCCAAGGGGTAGTGTTCGTTAAGACGGGGAGAAAGGAGTAGACGGTTTTTTATGTGTATGATAGTATGTAATAAGAGTAAACAGAAATAATATACATTTTTATGGCCAAGGCAAAACAGGGGGAAATATCAGGCAAAGACAAACTGAAGAGCGTGGTAGATGCTATCGAAGAAAAGTTCGGCGAAGGCATCATCATGAAACTGGGTGATATGCGCAAAGTCGATGTCGAAGCTATCCCAACTGGTTCGGTGTCGATCGATATCGCCCTCGGAATCGGTGGGGTGCCGCGTGGCCGCATCGTCGAGATCTATGGTCCGGAGTCTTCCGGCAAGACAACGCTCTCGCTCCATATCGTGGCCAACGCCCAAAAGGCAGGTGGCATCGCAGCCTATGTCGATGCCGAGCACGCGCTCGATCCAGACTACGCTAAGCGCATCGGCGTTAATACAGCCGACCTCCTCATTTCTCAGCCGGACACAGGCGAGCAAGCCCTCGATATCGTGGAGACTCTGGTACGATCCAATATGGTGGATGTTATCGTTATCGATTCAGTGGCGGCTCTGGTACCCAAAGCAGAGATCGAAGGCGAGATGGGGGATCAACACGTGGGGCGCCAAGCCCGACTGATGTCTCAGGCCTTGAGGAAATTAACGGCTATCATCGCTCGTTCTAATGTGGTGGTGATTTTCATCAACCAGATTCGTATAAAGATTGGGGTGATGTTCGGTAACCCGGAAACAACGAGTGGCGGTCAGGCCTTGAAATTTTACTCCTCCGTGCGTATTGAGATCAGACGTTCAGCCCAGATTAAGAAAGGGGAGGACGTGGTAGGAAATCGGGTCAAAGTCAAAATCGTCAAAAACAAAGTAGCAGCGCCATTCAAGACCGCAGAATTTGATATTATGTACAACGAGGGTATTTCTTTGGCCGGCGATGTGCTCGACAGCGGGGTGAAGTATGCGGTGCTCAAAAAATCGGGCAACTCTTTCATCTACGGCGATGTCAAGTTAGGAGCTGGGCGGGAAAGTGCCAAGGCGTTTCTCAAAGAAAATTTGAAAGTACAAAACGAAATCGAGCAGCTCATTCTCAAAAGATCCAAGGAAGCGATGCCAGAAATCCAAGGTGGAGAGGAAGAAAAATAATTGCTCTGTCTGTTCGTGTGAGCCAGTCGCTATGTCTTTTGTCAGTCGTTTCAACACCATCATAGAAAAACGGGGAGCTTCTTTGACCTGGAAGCTCTCCCTCCATACCACTTGGTTTAGCACAGTAGTGTTTTTGGTTTGTCTCTGGTACCTGATACTTGTGGAACAAGAGACATTGCCAGTGACAGTGAATAAGGCATTGGCTGATACAGCGATGGTGCTCATTGGTCTGTCGTTTGCTTTATCTGGGCTGTGCTACTTCTGGGATGTGGTTGACACGAAAATCGTCTATCGCAAGTACCTGGGACTTTTTGGTTTCGCTTTCGGTTTGGGACACGCGGTGATGTCTGACATTTTTTATTTTGTGTTCAAGCCGCACGGCTATGAACATAATCCAATTTTTGAATTGACTCACCAGTGGGACTTTCATTTTTTTGTCATTTCCAATCTCTATGCTTTCGCGGCCGCTGTGGTTTCGCTTTGTATCTATGCACTGATGGCCATCATCTCCAACCAGTACGCCATACACGAACTAGGCGGGGTGTGGTGGCGCAGGATTCTGCGGATCGGTTATCTTGCCTATATTCTATCGGCATTTCATTTTTCGCTCAAGAACATTCCTGATTGGATAGAGCTTTTGGAGGGGGGAAATTTCACTCTGCCGCCGCTCAACTTCATTCTTCTTCTTCTGGTGCTTTTTGTGGTGGTCTTGCGCCTCGCTTTGTGGCGGTCACTGGCGCATCAGGCCAAAATAGTGGCTGCTTCTTCGATTCTATAAGACTCTACAATTTTTTTGGGTAAGAAAAAAGCACGAGCCGTCGCTGCGGTGTGCTTTGGTGGTTTCCGGAACCGGTGTCCAGATCGGTCAGAGGTGCAGACCCCCGTTTCCTTCATGAAGGTGACGTTGGGGGCTGCGATGATCATTTTCCGCAGCGTGCGGATGAGGCGGATGGGTGAGATACGGAGCGCCGTGATTCAGGTGCTCGGGCACCTGCGGCAGCAGATCGTGCGCTTCATCGATGGTGATGAGGCGCTGGTCGGTGGTGAGGATGATCCGGACGTCGATCTTTGGCATCTGTTCCGCTGACCTAGAAAAGTGATCCATTGCGCCCGCGAGCATCTTCTTGGCGCTTGTCAGGTGATAACGAAGATCGCTCTGGGCGCCAGTCCCGATTTTCTCGGAGTGGTAGCGTCCACAGAACTGGCAGTTGGTGTGCGGCCAGAGATGAAAGACATTCGATCGCGCGATGTCACTGCAGCTCCGAAGCAAGGCGTAAAATGCCTCGCGACAGTTAGATCGAGTGAACAGATGTACACCGCCTGGAGTACGAATGATGTCCTTGTCACGAATCAAGCCGCCCTGTTCGCGGATGAGGCCGATCTGCGTTCCTACGATTTCATCAATACGGTCGTCGTAGCACGTGAGGATCACGTGTCGTGCCGCCGGCTCGTCGTTACTGGTTTCGCTTTGCATTATTCAAATCCTCGGGTTGGTGTTGTTTACGAACTACGCTGAAACAAAAAGATTGATCATGCCACGGAAGTTTCCCTTGGGAGTACCAAGTGTTAACTTAGGTAACAGGACCAACCTTCACAGTATCAAGAAAAATCGTCTTTTTGTCAAGGTAGCAAGAGCATTCGTATGCTACAATAGGACTGTATGAAAAAATCAATGGCTTTGGTATTTTCAATCGCACTTGGCGGAGGCTTTCTCGGCTTTCTTTTGGCTATGCCGGTACAAGATAAAAGGGCTCTTGCTTCTACCGATTGTAGCGCTAACGATACTCAGTGCCTGAGTGATCAGATCGGGAGTTTCGAGAAGAAACTGAAGGATGCCACCAAGAAGAAAGATGCTTTAACCCAGGATCTTAATCAGATTAATTCCTCGCTCACCTCGACTCAACAACTGATAAAGCGGACAGAGAGTCTGCTCACACAGACTACGCAGACCATCAATCAGAAAGAGCAAGAGATCGCCAATCTCGAGTTGCAGCTGCTTCTGGAAAGGAAAGTTTTGGCTGGGTTAATCCAAGAGCTCTACGCCACGGGTAAAGTGCCGTTGGTCGAAGTGCTTTTGGCTGAAGATGATATACAGAGTCTTTTCCAAAACAACGATAGCCTCCTTTCGACCCAGGAGAAGATGCAGGGGGTGATCCAGGATATTAATGTTATGCGTGGCAAAGTGGGGGATGAGAAAGCATCGCTTGAGGATGTCAAAAAAGATCATGAAACCCTCCTTGCCATTAAGAATAAACAGAAACAAGCGCTGATTGCGGACAAGGTGGATACACAATCAAGCATCAAGGATCAGCAGACTATCATCGCTAAGTTGCAGGGTAAGCTTAGCAAATTGAAGGGGGATTTGAATCAGTTATTGGGAAAGTCGTATAGTACCGATGATGTCTGGAAGGCAGTGAAAACGGCCAGTAAACAAACAGGGGTACCCAAGGGTATTCTGATGGGCTTTTTGGGTACGGAAACCCATTTTGCCGGCAATGTCGGCACGGGCACGTACAAAACAGATATGAACCCGAGCCAGCGTAGCACCTTTGAAGATATCTGCAGTGCTCTCGGGGTCAATCCTTCCAAGATGCCTGTTTCTCGGCGCGTTTGTTATAATCCGAAAGCGAAAGATGGTTGCGGCGGGTGGGGTGGGGCAATGGGGGTGGCGCAGTTCATCCCGACGACTTGGACAGGTTATAGTAGCAATGTCTCTTCCATTACTGGCAATTCCCCAGCCAATCCTTGGAATCTTGATGATGGCATCACGGCCATGGCTTTGAAACTCAAAAGAACGCCCGGCATCACCGACGGCAAACGGAGTGCCATCAAACAAGCTACGTGCAGCTATCTTGGGACTTGCAGCCAATCGTATATCAACAGCGTTCTCTACTGGATGGATAATTACGAGAAAGTTTTGGGGAATTAACGACTGATTGCAAGACTACTTGCCAAAGGAGATCGTTTCTGGTAGGCTAAGGAAACAACTGAGAAAGTCCGACGCTTCTCCCGCTCGTTCGCCTTCAGGCGAAAAAGACTCGGAGGGGCAGAATTCCCTTGGAATGTGATTTTCTCCTGTTGGGATTTTTTTTGTTAATTTGGGCTGAAAGCTTGTCGACGCTCGGGCGTTGATCAGGTTCAAAGTCATAAGTCGTCCATTATGGTTGAATACGAGTTGTTTTATCTCGTGGGTGAATTGAAGGAGAGTGAATTGCCCCGGATCAAGGAAGAAGTGGAGAAGCTGGTGGTAACACACGGTGGAACATTCTTGCCCCCACAGACGGAAGAAAAGCGTAAGTTTGCTTACCCAGTGAAGAAGGAAATTCGCGGCACTTATATTGCCCGACGTTTTACCTTGCCGGATGCCGATGAGAAAGAAGGAAAGATAGAAGAAGTACATCCGTTGGCCTTGATCAATCGCGCTTTGCAACTTTCCAAGGATGTCTTGCGTTTTCTTTTGCTGCACGCTCACGACCTACCAGAACTGAAAGCGATCGAACGTGAGGAACGTCCACGCACAGAGAATCGAGGTAATCGTTATGAACGTCGTGGTTCGGTTCGGCCAATGCCGCAAGCCCCGATTGCGCCTAAGGAAGAGGAAAAGAGGCCAGTTAGTACCGAGCAAATCGATGAACAACTCAAAGACGTTTTAAATATTTAATCATGAGTAGCCTGTTAGGGTTGCGAAGAAAAAAGTATGAACGTAAACAAAGTCATTCTCGTTGGGCGGTTGACTCGCGATCCGGATATGCGGACGACCACGAGCGGCCAGTCGGTAGCTACCCTTTCGATGGCCACCAATAATTTTTGGACGGACAAAGGCGGGACGCGCCAAGAGCGCACCGAATTCCACACCGTTATCCTGTGGAGTCGTCTCTCTGAAATTGCTGGTCAGTATCTGACCAAGGGTCAGGAGTGTTATATCGAAGGTCGCCTGCAGACCAGGGAATATACGGCCAAAGATGGCTCGCAGCGCAAAGTGACGGAAGTGGTGGGCGAAACGATGCAGCTCGGCAGCCGTGCACAGGGACAAGGGAGTGGAAGTGCCCCCCGTCCTCAGGGGGTGGCACCGAAGAGTGCTGGAAATAATCAGGCCAGTGCCCCTGCACCGATGGAGGAAGAGATCCCAACCATCAACCTCGATGATGAGAAGGATGAGATCAAGATTGAAGACGTACCATTTTAATATTACTTTTCAACGCTCAAACCTATGGAAGCAGCAATGAGTAAGAAGCTCGCCAAAATCGATTACAAGGATGCTTATTTTTTGCGTCGTTTTCTCAATTCGCAGGGAAAAATGTATCCGCCAAAGCGCCATGGACTCTCAGCTAAGGAACAGCGCGGGTTGGCCAATGCTGTGAAGCGTGCGCGTTTTATGGCTCTCATCCCTTACCTCGTGAGATAAGACAAACGTTATGTTGGGAATTACCGAAATAAAAACGGGCCGCAATATTATCTGGCAAAACGAGCCCTATCTCGTGATTGATTATCTTCATTCAATGATCGGGCGGGGCGGGGCGGTGATGCGCACCAAACTGAAGAATTTGATTACTGGGTCGGTAATCGATATTACTTTTGCTGGGGCGGAAAAAGTCGAGGAGGCCGAGATTTCCAAATCACACGCTCAGTACCTATACCATGAGGGCGAGGAATACCAGTTCATGGATACCAAGACCTATGATCAATTTTTTCTCCCCAAAGCAGTTTTGGGGAACGCGACGGATTATTTGATTGAGGGGACTGAGGTAAGCATTCTCAATTGGAATACTCATCCCATCAATATTGAGGTACCGGTCAAGGTGACACTCGTGGTGACGGATGCCCCACCTGGGCTCAAAGGGGATACTGCTTCTGGTGGTGACAAGGTGGTGACCTTGGAAACCGGACTGCAGGTGACAACGCCGCTCTTTGTCAAGACAGGTGACAGCATCATCGTCAATACCGAAAAGGGTACCTACGTGTCGCGCGCCTAAGGTAAAAAAGCTCTGCTCAAAATGGAGGGCTTTTTGCTTTTTTATCGAATAAATAGGCCTATTTTCTGATTATCTGGCACTTGCCTTTTCCCTGAAAAAAGGCTAGAATAGAGGAAGAAAGCCTGTCTAGGGAATGGCTTTTTGTTTGTAGAAAGAAGCTTCTTTTTTGACAGAAATTATGTCGCTAAACGCTTATTTGTGGGGAGTACGGCTGTTTACACTTCTCTCTCTGTGCGCGTGGTTCGGGGTTATCATGGCGGTTGACCCAGAACAGGCCGGTTTCGTTGGGATAGGACTCTTTTTTACTAGTCTTTTTGCTTTCTTGTTGGGCGGCCTGACACTTTGTTTTACCTTCTTCTACCGCAAGGTGTTAGGTGAGGAGAGTGCCGCTCATTATCTCGGCAGCATATTTCGGCAAGCGTTCCTGTTGGCGTCCTATGTCTGTATCATTATTTTTTTTCAGTGGCAGCAGATACTGACCTGGTGGGATTTTCTTTTACTATTGGCGGCAGTGTTACTGGTAGAATTTTCTTTTCGTGAGCTTTCTCGTGAGGGTCGCACAGACCATTAAGTTTTAGTAGTGAATGAAATCTATGGCTCCCAAAAAAACAGAACAAACAGAGTACGGCGCTAAATCTATCCAGGTGTTGGAAGGATTGGATCCAGTACGGAAACGCCCTGGAATGTATATTGGGGGTACTTCGCTCGAAGGTCTGCACCATTTAGTGTGGGAAGTAGTCAACAACTCGATTGACGAGGCTATGGCAGGGCACTGCACGGAAATTTCGGTGCGACTGTTACCGGATAATTGGGTGGAAATAGCTGACAACGGGCGCGGCATTCCAGTGGATATTCACCCCCAGACCAAGAAATCAACGCTCGAGACGGTGATGACAGTGCTCCATGCCGGTGGTAAATTTGGGGGCGAGGGCTACAAAATTTCCGGAGGCTTGCACGGCGTCGGCGTGTCGGTAGTGAATGCCTTGTCACTTCATACCGAGGTGACGGTGGAACGACAAGGGAAGGTGTGGTTTCATTCCTACAAGCGGGGTAAGCCAGAGGGTGTAGTCAAGCCGATTGGTAAATCAGATCGCACCGGAACGAAAGTGGCTTTTCAAGCAGACCCAGAAATTTTTCCCGAAATATCGTATTCTTGGTCCAAGATTTTGGAGTACCTGCGCTATCAGGCTTTTTTGACCAAAGGGGTACGTATTACTACTGAAGATTGGCGGCAGGTAGTGGATGAAAAAGAGGCCTACAAAGTGAAACGCCACTCGTTCTATTTCGACTCGGGCATTGTTTCCTTCGTCAAGTTTTTGAATCGGAAAAAGGAAGTGAAGAATGTGGTGCCGTTCTATGTTGAGAAAGATATCGATGGTATGAATGTCGAGGTTTCTGTGCAATTTACGGATGGTTTCAAAGAGCATCTCTTTGCTTTCGCCAATAATATCGTCAATCCGGGAGGTGGGACTCACGTCACCGGTTTCAAAATGGCACTCACTCGCGTCTTGAATGACTACGCCAAGAAGAATAATCTGATCAAGGAAAAGGAAGGTTCGATGACTTCGGAGGATTTGGCCGAGGGCTTGACGGCGGTGGTATCGGTCAAGCTGCCTAACCCACAGTTTGAAGGCCAGACCAAGGACAAACTCAACAACACGGAAGTGCGTGGCGCGGTCTCGTCGGTGACGGCCGAGGGCCTAAATGAATTTTTAGAAACCCATCCGGCGGATGCCAAAGCCATGATCGAGAAGTGTCTCCTCACGGTGCGGGCGCGTATCGCCGCGCGAGCCGCCAAAGACGCGGTCTTGCGTAAGGGGGCGCTCGAGGGGATGACGCTCCCTGGGAAATTAGCTGACTGTACCAGTCGTGACGCTTCTCGTTCTGAAGTCTACATCGTCGAAGGGGATTCGGCCGGTGGCAGTGCCAAACAGGGTCGCAATCGTATGTTTCAAGCTATCTTGCCGCTACGCGGGAAGTTAGTGAACGTCGAAAAGACCAGTCTCGATAAGGTAGTGAAATCTGATACTCTGAAACCGATTATCATCGCCTTGGGCACCGGTATCGGAGAGACATTTGATATCGCCAAACTGCGCTACCACAAGGTCATCATTATGGCCGATGCCGATGTCGATGGTTCGCACATCCGGACGTTACTGCTGACCTTTTTCTATCGTTACTACGAATCGCTGGTGCGTGGCGGGCATATCTTTATCGCTCAGCCACCACTCTATCGTTTGGCTAAGGGCAAAGTGGTGCATTATGTCTACACCGAAGAAGAAAAAAATCGTACTTTGGAAGCGATGAAAAAAGAGGCGTTGGTGAAAGCTACTGCCAAGAAAGATAAAAAAGCCAAGGAAAGAGAGGCTGCTTCAGAAGAAGCTCCAGCAGAAGAGTCGGCTGAAACTGCTGAGGGCAATGAAAACGTTGGCGGCGTCTCTATTCAGCGCTACAAAGGTCTGGGAGAGATGAATCCTGACCAGCTGTGGGAAACGACTATGAATCCGGATAACCGGGTGATGCTTAAGGTCACTATCGAAGACGCCGAAGAGGCGGACGAGCTGTTCGACATCCTGATGGGCAGCGAAGTGGAGCCACGTCGGCGCTTTATTCAGACCCACGCCAAGGCGGTGAAGAATTTGGACATCTAAAAGCCCTATGCGTTATGAAGGGAAATGTAGTTCCTTTGCCCAAGGATGCCCCAAGCTCGGGTGAAAAGTACCAACACTATAAGGGGGACAAGTATCGCGTGTTTGCCTTGGCGCTTCATTCCAATGATGATGAGTGGATGGTGATCTATGAACCGCTCTACAAAAATCCTGATGCCCCGCTCTTTACCCGCCCACTTCGGCAGTGGCGAGAAGAGGTAGTCTTTGAGAACCAGAAAATGCCCCGCTTTAGGCTTGTGGCTTCTTGACCTAAGAAGGCTTTTTTGCTAGAATAGTTTTACTCAAAAGTTGCCGAGAGGAGGCTACTTTTGGTACACTCAAGAGGTAATTTTCCTCACTACCAGTTCTTCTATGAAAATGCCTTTGGAAAATATTCAACCTCTCATCCGCTGCCCGATATGCAACAAGAAATATCGCAAGGCGATGATGCTCATCATCGATGAAGATGACAAACGTACCACGCTCCACCTCACTTGCGATGGCTGTAGCGCTTCGACAATCGTTTTTGTTTCACTCGGTCAATTGGGGGTGGTGAGTCTCGGTATGCTGACCGACTTGGAGCACAGTGAGGCGCGCAAGGTTTTTCAGGGCGAGGCTATTTCTTCGGATAATGTTATTGAGGTTCATCAATTTCTCAAACGCTACACAGGGGGCGTCGAAGCCCTCATTTAATAATAACGCTAAATCATCAGGAGCATTTCTTATGGCTGAACTCAAACTAGCAGTGACGACACGTGAAAAGATTTCCGGTAAAGCCCTGGTGCATGCGCGCAAGGAGGGTCGTATTCCGGCGGTGATGTATGGCCACGGTGACAAACCGCAGATGTTGTGGGTCAATGCATTAGCCTTTAGCAAGACCTTTGCCAAAGCCGGTGGATCGAGTATCATCAGTCTCGATGTGGCGGATGGAAAGGGAGCGAGTGTTATTATTCAGGAAACAGAACTCGATCCTTTGAGCAACCGAGTATCACACGTTGATTTCTTTCAGGTCAGTATGGATGAAGAACTGGAAACGCATGTACCGCTCGAATTTGTCGGTGAGTCCCCTGCGGTGCGTGAATTAGGGGGCATCCTGATCAAGACCTTGGAAGAAGTGAGTATCACCTGTTTGCCGAAGGATTTGCCACATTCGATCGAAGTGAATGTTACCCTGCTTACGGCATTGGGAGCCAACCTCCAAATCAAGGATCTCAAAATTCCTGCGGGTGTGAAGGTGCTGACAGATGAATTGACCACAATCGCTTTGATTGAAACACCACGAACCGAAGCTCAGATGGCCGCTTTGAATGAAAAGGTAGATGTTGATGTCACCAAGGTGGAAGGGGTCGTCAAGGAAGAAGCTGCTGCCTCAGCTGATGGGAAATCTGGCGAGAAGAAAGAAGAGAAGAAATAGCCTTCTTCTCGAGAATAACAGGTATCCACCTGATTTTACCAGCACTCGCTCGGAAACAAAAGTGCACTTTTGTTTCACTCGCTTCGTTTGGTAATAAAAAAAAGACTCCTTTCCGAGGGGTCTTTTTTTATACTATGCTGTGCTAGGTTTGCGTGACGTATCAATGCTGTACCCATCGGAGAACTTCGTCCTTCATTTGCGGAAAGAGGGCCAAGAGATTTTCGATTTCTTCCTCGGAAAAGTTCTCTAGAACAAAGTCATGAGTGGGCATACACACGCCTGAAACTTCTACTGGCCGTCCGATTCCCAAGCGGATACGATAGAAGTCTTGGGTGCCGAGTTTTTCGATGATATCGGCTACCCCATTGTGACCAGCTGGGCGCGAAGAGAGGGTGGTACGGAAGGTCCCAGGGGTGATGTCGAGGTCATCATGAATGACCACGACATCAGCCGGGGTGAATTTGTAAAATTGCAGAAGCCGACTTACCGTCGATCCCGAATCATTCATAAAAGTGGTCGGTTTTATCAGCAAGATTTTTTCTCCTGCTATCGCCCCCTTGCTTATAGCCGCCGCCATTTTTTCATTTGGCTTGAATGGTTCGAAGCCCCATAGCTGTTGTAAAAAATCCAACGCCAAAAAACCAGCATTGTGGCGACTTTCGGCATATTTTTTTCCGGGATTACCGAGGCCGATGATGAGTTTCATAGGGGGTGTTATAGTGAGGCGCTTATTTTTTATGCTGCGGAGGTAAGGGTTCGGAGAAAGTGTTGTCATCTGGGGGAACGTTTCCTTCCAGTGTTTGGGCGCCCAGTGTCTCGGCCAAATCGTCACCGAGGACAATCACAAAGTCGGCGGTATCTTTTTTTGGTGACAGATAGGACAGGGTCGTCATTTTTTCCAAAGAAAACTTTTTCAATAGTTCGTCGAGGCTGTACGGTTTCGCAAGCGCTGTCCTATCGAGAATGATACTCTTTCCTTGGCTTTTTTCCAAAGCGGGTGGTAAAAGTATAACACTCGTGAAGCCCATTTCCGTTTCGAGCAATTCTTTCATTTTGGTCGCTTGAGAAGAATATTCTGCGACGTATCGGAGCGAAACAGTCGGTTTTTCCTCCTCTATCTGTGCCCGCCGTTCTCGCAAGGCATCCAAATGGAAGATTTGTTTACTACGTTCTTGCAACTCGCTCCAATTGCCTACCCGTGGGACGAGCACGAAGGCTGCGATGTCTCCGACTGCTACATGTGAGACACGGAGCAAGCTATCTTTTTTCCAGGCGTCGATGACTACCGCGGCAACATTTTCAGTATCAAGCATTTTGACTAGACCAAAGAGACTTTCGATGTCAGTGAGCGACATATCTGTTTTGATACTTTCGCCCAAGGTATCGATAAGTTTGTTTATGGTGAAGATGTTGAACACAGTGCCGAGAGAAAAGGCCTTGTCTTTGATTGCTTGAATCACTTGTTGCTGTCGTTTGGCGCGGCCGAAATCACCCTCTGGATCATTATGGCGCTCCCGCACGTATTTGAGGGTGGTTATCCCATCAAGTTTCTGATAGCCTTTGTGAATTTCGAAGGTTTCGTAGCTGTAATTTTTCCCTGGGTAACGGGGGTCGTAGAAATCACGAAGCACCTTGACGTCGATACCACCGAGCGTATCAACCACTTTTTCGAAGCCATCAAAATCGAGAGTGAAAAAATAATGGATAGGCAGGCCTGTGATGTGTTCGACGGTTTGACGGAGCGTTCCAGCTCCTTCTCCTCGGTTCTGTCCATATTGGTAGAGAGCGTTCAGTTTAGTGAAATAGCCGCCGTCACCAATCGGGACATAGAGATCGCGTGGCAGCGACAGAAGGGCAATTTTTTTGGTGGCCGTGTCGATGCTCATGATCATTACCGTATCAGTGAGATCCCTCCCGGGATAGTGCTCTCCAGCGCGGCCGAGCAAGAGAATATTGATGCGCCCTTCGGCTTCGCCTTTGAGGAGGGTTCTTTTTTGTGCGAAGAAATTGCTGGTTAATTGACTGAGCTGCGAGAAAAAGGAAACATGCCCCTTATTTTCCACATGAATAGTTTGTTCGAAAAGCATACCTTTGGAGACGAAAAAACCAAGCAGTCCGAGAGCTAAGAGGACGCTAGCGAAGAAGAGAGTCAGGCCAAATAAGAACGGCCGCCCTTTTTTCTTTTGGACGGCGCGACTTTGGCTCGTCACTTCGTAGGGCAGCGGAAGAGAAGCCTTTATTGGGGATAAAGGGAATGCTACTGTTCGTGATCCGACCAAGCGGCGTTCTGGGATTTTTTGCATACTATCCATAAGGCACGAGTGTTCTTTTTTGCCTCAACAATGGTGTTTTTTGACTCTTGCCAAAGGGAGGAAAATCTGTTAAAATGATACTGTTTGTTTACTTCTTTACTCGTTATTGACACTATCCTATAGAATATGGAAGAAAATAGAGATCAGAATCTAAAAGCAGAGCAGCAAGAAAATTATCTCAGCCTCGGCGGACTCTTTATGGAAATGGTTCGAGTCTTTCTCTTAGCCGTAGTCATCATTATACCCGTTCGAGTTTTTTTATTCCAGCCTTTCTTTGTGCAAGGATCGAGCATGGAACCAAATTTTGAGGACGGGGAATATTTGATTATCAGCGAATTTGGCTATAAGCAGACTGATATTGGGCTTACGGATTTACACGTTACGGTCAATGCTTTCAAAGACATTGCGCGCCAAGATATCACTGTATTTCACTCTCCACAGAAGAATGAACAGTTCTTCATCAAGCGCATCATCGGACTGCCCGGCGAAGCAGTAGAAATAAGGCAGGGGAAGGTGATCGTCTATAACAAAGAACATCCTGATGGTTTCATTTTGGATGAGAGTGCCTATCTCGGCAAAGATGTCCTCACCCACGATACGCCACGCACAGAGGTGGCAGTGGATGAATATTTTGTGATGGGGGATAATCGGATGTTTAGTTATGATTCGCGAGCTTTCGGTCCGATCAAGAAAAATAAAATCGTTGGCCGCGTACTGTTGCGCGCCTGGCCAACTGGACGCTTCCTGCTTTATTAATAAGTCATCCTTGTTAAGTGCTCTTAATTTTAAATTCACGGCTATGCCTTTGAAGAAGTCTTTGGAAAAAAAATCAGATCAAGAGAGCAAGGCGTTCGCGGAAAAGAAACCATTGATGGTGAAAAAGGCAACGATCGCTGTCAAGAAATCGACACTCCCTCCCAAAGAGGAAGAAATGTTGCTTCAGACCCTGCGGGGTATGCGCGATATTCTGCCGGATGAGCAGCCGTACTGGGAACGCGTGCGTAAGGCTTTGACGCATGCTTCTTCGGAGTATGGTTTTCGGCGTATTGATCTACCAACCGTGGAATATGCTCATTTATATTTGCGTACTATCGGTGCGGGGACAGATATTCTGGATAAGGAAATATATCTCTTCAACACGCGTGGCGGCGACAGAGTGGCCCTTCGACCGGAGATGACAGCTGGGTTGTGTCGTGCTTACATCGAACACGGGATGGGCGTTTTGCCCAAGCCGATCAAACTGTTCACCATGGGACCGATTTTCCGCTATGATCGTCCGCAGGAGGGACGTTACCGAGAACACTGGCAGGCGAATTTTGATATGTTTGGCGAGAATGACCCGATTCTTGATGCCCAAACTATTCAACTGGCCTATCGCGTGGTGCAGCAGCTGGGTCTGAAGAATATCGAGTTTCAGGTCAACAGCATCGGTACGCCAGAATCGCGCCGGGATTATGAGAAGGCCTTGGTGAGATATCTCGAAGCGCAAAAGTCCAAACTTTGTCAGAACTGTAAAGAGCGTCTGCTTGTTAGTCCGATGCGCGTCCTTGATTGTAAAGAAGACAAATGTATCCAGCTGACGGCCCATGCACCGCAATCTCTCGACTATCTCGATCAGGAATCACGCGATCATTTCAAACACTTGCTCGAATATCTTGATGAACTGGAACTGCCCTACTCGATCAATACACGGCTGGTGCGCGGCTTGGATTACTATACGAATACCGTTTTTGAGATCCGTTCTACTGACAAAACTGGCAAGAATTATTCCTTGGGCGGCGGCGGGCGCTACAATCGACTGATCGAAACCTTAGGGGGCGAGGCCACTCCTGCTATCGGTTTCGGCCTTGGTCTTGATCGCATTGTGCTCGAGATGAAGCGCACGCAAGTCAAACCATACCAAGAGCCCAAGCCGCGTGTTTTCCTGGCTCAGCTCGGTGATATGGCCAAGAAAAAGAGCCTACGTTTATTTTCAGCCTTGGAAAAAAATGGTATTCTCATTGCAGAAAGCTTCGGACGCGGCAGTTTGAAGTCACAGCTACGGGTCGCCAATCGTTTAGGAGTAGAAGTGACGATTATCGTCGGCCAGAAGGAGGCACTCGATGAGACCGCCATCGTTAAGGATATGGTATCCGGGACACAAGAGACTGTTACCCAGGAAAGATTGGTGGATGCAGTGAAAAAGATTTTGAAGACCAATGTGGCGCTCAGTGTGTAAATGAACCTGACTCTATGACTGACAACGTCTTTCTGAAAATCATTCGCAAGGAAGTCCCCAAGGAATTCTTGTACGAAGACGAAGACATTTTGGCTTTTCCTGATATCTATCCCATCGCCCCGGTACATATTCTCATTATTCCAAAGAAGCCGATTGAGAGTATCGCCACGATGGAAGACGCTGACGTGGCCATTGTGGGAAAAATGTTCCTCGTAGCGCGTGATCTGGCCCGTGACTTGAATATTTCTTCGAAAGGGTATAAACTGTTAATCCGGGTCGGGAAGGATGGAGGACAGGAAGTACCCCATCTACACCTGCACCTATTGGGAGGCGCTCGGTTGAGCGAAAATATTCACCCATTGTAAATCGTAAATCTGAGCCTTTGGCCGGAATACGAGTAATGGGTATCTACTCTATGCTTATTGACCGTTAATAGTAACCTGAGGAAAGGAGGGGTTTGTATGATTCAAGTAAAAAGAAAAGAACGCGAAACAGCGGAAAGTCTTATCCGTCGTTTTTCGCGTCGTGTTCAGCAAAGCGGTGTTCTGAAACAAGTACGCAAGCAGCGTTTTCGAGTTGAGGAAAAAAGCCGCGACAAGCGCCGTTCCGAAGCGCTCTACAAAGTCAAGATTCGTAAAGAAATTACCCGATTGAAGAAACTTGGCAAGTTCGATGATGAAGCACTCCGCGATATCAAGAAAAGAATTTAGTATCTTTAAGTGTGAGTTATGGCACTGTACCAGGTCATCGGTGAAGATCTCAAGCAGGCGATGAAATCAGGCGATACTTTCCGTCGTGATACACTTCGCCTGCTTCAGAGTGCCATAAAAAATGTGGCTATCGAGAAACGTCAAGCGACTGAGACGCTCAGTCAGGAAGAGATAGAGAGTGTGCTACGTCGGCTCACGAAACAACGGAAGGATAGCATCGAGCAGTACCAGGCTGGCGCGCGTTTAGATTTGGCAGAAAAAGAACAAACCGAACTCGATTTGCTTGCTACCTATTTGCCGCAAGCGATGGGGGAGGAAGAGCTTGCAGTCTTGGTTAAGGAAACACTGGCGGCCGGTGGCTTCACACTAAAGTCGCAGATGGGTCAGGCCATGGGGGCTGTTATGAAAAAAGTGGGGGTGCAAGCTTCTGGGGATGACGTGCGCAAACAAGTGGCTGCGTTTTTGGTATAATATATGAAGGTGGTACTCTCCTATACAGAAGAGGTTAAGACTCCTTGGAAAGAAGCCTTCTTGTTTGCCATCGCACAGGAAACTCTTTCCTTGTTCGCTTCGCCACAATGGCAAGAGAAGACGATCAGCTTGAATGCCGTGGCTGTTTCGCCAGAGAAAATTTCCGAACTTAATCTGACATACCGAGGGAAAGATGCGGTGACGGATATCCTTTCTTTTGGAGAGTATGTTGAAGGTGAGATGTTGCTAAAGGAGAGGTCAGTAGAGATTTTTTTAGGAGAACTTTTTTTCTGTCAGGAGTTTATCACTGAGGCAGCAGAAACAGATCACGTCAGCATCGAACGTGAGATGGCATATATCTTTTCTCATGGCATCCTACACCTATTGGGGTATGATCACAGTGAAAAGATGTTTGCTCTCCAGGACGCAGTTACTGACCGGCTGGCTCCTGTCTTGAAAGAAAAATGAGGATGAACGTTTTTCTCTATCTCGGGATTTTTTGTTAATCAAAACACATACCAACTATGAGGCACCCTGGTAAGAGCATTGTTCATGCGATGAATGGCATCGTCTATACTTTGAAAAGTGAGCGCAATTTTCAGATAGAGTGTACGGTGGCCGGTACAGTCGTGCTTCTTATGATGTGGTTGCCACTCTCACGAGTAGAGATCTCTCTGCTTATTTTTGCGATTGCGCTTGTTTTTGGTCTCGAACTGACTAATACCGCGCTTGAACGAGTGATGGATATATTGAAACCACGAGTCCATCCCTACGCGCGGGTCGTCAAAGATGTGATGGCGGGAGCTGTTTTGACGGGCTCTCTCGGTGCTTTGTTCATTGGTATACTCATTTTTTGGCCTTATTTCTCCAAATAAGTTTGATTCTGTGTTGCAATGGAAAAATTCCCCCTTGATTTTTTTGCAGAAGAACACCCTTCAGGGTATAATGTGAACTATGGAGCTCTTTATCGTAAAGAGAGCTCAGGTTTCTTTTTTGGTTGGTGAATTTTTTCGTATGCCGAAGGGACACTATCATATAGGATTGGATATCGGTTCTGCCAATATTCGGGTCGTCATTGCGCAAGAACTTCCAGAAGAAGAACTCTTGCGTATTGTTGGTGTCAGCGTCGTACCCTCTGAAGGTATTCGTCGCGGCTCGGTGGTCAATATCGATGCGGTAGCGAAGGCTTCGAATTTGGCACTGGAGCAAGCGGAACGGATGGCTGGGCATCCAGCTGAATCAGTGGTAGTGAGTATTCCTGGGACGGAGATAGATTGTCATAACGCTCTGGGCGTGATTGCCGTTGGCCGGGCTGACGGGGAAGTGGCTTTCGATGATATGGCGCGGGTGCTAGAAGAAGTGCAGGCGCGCTTTACGTTGCCACTTAATCGGGAAATTATTCACGTCATTCCCAAGGACTATCGATTGGATGATCAGAAAAATATTAAAGATCCTTTGGGGATGCATGGAGTAAGGCTCGAGATGAATGCGCTCATCGTCAGCGATAGTAGTTCTCATTTGAAAAATATTAGTCGCAGTTTGGAACAGGCCGGGACGAATGCCGACAGTTTTGTGGTCGAGCCTTTGGCTTCAGCCGAAGCAGTGCTCCATCAGAAACAAAAAGAGCTGGGCACGGTCCTCATCAATATCGGAGGCAGCACGACTTCGCTTGCAGTTTTTGAGGATGGTGATTTGCTCCATCTTGGAGTCTTGCCTGTCGGAGGGATGCACATTACGAACGATATAGCGATCGGGTTGCGCACGTCAATTGAAGTCGCGGAAGCAGTGAAGCTACAGTATGGCACAGCCCTTCCTGAGGAAGTGAACAAGAAGGACGACATTGATTTGAGTCTCTTTGATTCGCAGGAAGAAGGTCTGGTCTCACGTAGGCATATAGCGGAAATTATCGAAGCGCGCTTAGAAGAAATATTTTCTTTTGTTAATAATGAATTGAAACAGATTGGACGCGAAGGGTTGCTTCCTGGTGGGGCGATTTTGACCGGTGGCGGAGCGCTTCTGCCCGGGGCGGTGGAGTTGGCCAAGAATATTCTTCGCTTGCCAGCACAAATTGGCTATCCGAAACCACTCGGCGGTATACTTGATCAAGTAGATAATCCCGAGTTTGCTACGGTCATCGGCCTCGTCCTTTTGTCACAGGCTACCGGCACGGAGAAGAAAACATTTATGGTCAGAAAATTTTGGAATGTCATGCCAGAAAGTGTTCAGGGGATGATGAAAAAAATGAAGCATTGGTCAGAGCGTTTTCTGCCGTGAGCGATACTGGAAAGGATCAAAAAACCAAAATAACAGGTATGCACCTGATTTTACCAGCACTCGCTCGGAAACAGAAAATGCACTTTTGTTTCACTCGCTTCGTTTGGTAATAAAAAAGCAATTTTAGGGCTCAAAGAGCGAGTTTCCCATTTTTTTGTGTTTCTTGACACGCGATAATTTCCTGTGATAGAGTGAATTTTCAAGTGTCGAGCGCGCTTGTACAGGCAGTGGAAAGAGCAGTATACTATCCTCATTGAACAATCGTCTATTTTATTCATCAACAGGCAGTAAAGACCTATGGCTGAGATCAAACCCGATATTGAAACCTTTGCCAAAATCAAAGTGGTAGGGGTGGGCGGCTCCGGCAATAACGCTATCTCCCGCATGATTGACGCCAAAATCAAGGGGGTGGAATTTGTGGCGATTAATACGGATGCTCAGGCTTTGCACCATTCCAAGGCTCAGGAGAAGGTCCATATTGGTAAGAACCTGACCAAAGGTTTGGGCGCGGGAATGAATCCTGAAATCGGCCGTCAAGCGGCAGAAGAGAATCGTGATGAAATTCAAGAAGTACTGAAAGGTGCTGACATGGTGTTCGTGGCCTGTGGGCTCGGTGGTGGGACTGGTTCTGGGGCAGCACCGATTGTAGCAGAGACTGCCAAGGAATTGGGGGCGCTGACCGTCGGTGTGGTGACCAAGCCGTTTGCCTTTGAGGGTTCACAGCGTCGCGCCATTGCCGAAGAGGCTTTGGAAAATTTGAAAGATCGTGTCGACACCCTCATTACTATCCCCAACGACAAACTCCTTTCGATTATTGATCGCAAAACTACCTTGGTCAACGCTTTCCGTATTGTCGATGATGTCCTACGCCAGGGGGTACAAGGAATTTCTGATTTGATCACCAAGCCAGGTATCGTCAACGTCGACTTTGCTGACGTGCGGGCTATTATGGAAGATAGTGGGAGCGCTCTTATGGGCATCGGCATCGCTTCGGGCGAGAATCGGGCCGCGGAAGCGGCCAAGGCAGCGATTAATAGCCCTCTTCTGGAACTGTCGATTGATGGTGCTAAGGGCGTGTTGTTTAATATTTCCGGTTCGAGCGATTTGGCGATGCTGGAAATCAACGAAGCAGCCAACATCATTACTGAAAATATCGATCCCAATGCCAAAGTTATTTTCGGGGCGGTGGCCGATGATCAGATCCGCAAAGGCGAAATTCAGATTACTGTGGTGGCAACCGGTTTTGATATTCCACGTTCCAAAGATGCCGCGGTCGGCTTGGTCAACCGGGTACCGAGCGCAGCCATAGGTCGGCGTCCGGTGCAGAGTATGGTAGAGCAAAGAGAGGTAGAGAGTGATGAAGATGTGCTGGATGAAGTGATTAGTTTTCCTTCCCGCAAGATTGAGCAGCCGGTGATGATCATCGATGAGAAAATCCAGCCGCGCGCTTTTGGTGGTCGTACCGAATCGAAAGAACTGGTAGAAGAAGAGGATTTGGAGATCCCAGCCTTCATTCGCCGTAAGATGAAGAAATAATAGCAATCTCAAGCACCTCCTTCTCCGGGAGGTGTTTTGCTTTTGGGGAAGGAAAAAGAGTATACTGGATGCGTACTTCATAACTTCACTATGCGTTGTCCATTTTGTAATCACGAAGAGACCAAGGTAGTGGATTCCCGCGAGACTCAGGAAGGGCGGGCGATTCGTCGTCGCCGGCAGTGCGAAGACTGCCAGGCTCGTTTCAGCACTTATGAGGAGGTGGAAATTTTTCGACTTTTGGTAGTGAAGAAGGATGGCCACAAAGAAGAGTATGACAAGACTAAGATCGAAAAGGGTTTACGCCGGGCTTTCGAAAAACGGCCGCAGGCAGAAGAACGTATCGAGCGCATCTTAGGCGAGATCGAGTACACACTCCACGAGCGACAGGTGAGCGAGATCTCCAGCCGTGAAATCGGCAGTCTCATTATGGAGAAACTGAAAGCTGTGGATGAGGTTGCTTATATCCGTTTTGCTTCGGTCTATAAATCTTTCGGCAGCGCCAAAAGTTTCCGTAAAGCTTTGGAGACCCTCGATTAAAATGAGAAAAGATCAGGTCTTCTTTGGTAGCCTCCTCAGTTTTATCATTGGGGTCGGAGTCGGTTCATTTTTGAATTTTTCTTTTGCTTTCACTTGGTATCTCGGGACTGCTCTCATTGGAGCGGTTTTCTGTCTCTTCCCGAGAAGGATAATTCTTCTTTCATGGTTGTTTTTCTCTCTGTTTCTTTGGGGCACGTTCATCGCTTCTCAGGCCGAGCTTAGTTTTGCTCATCTGACATTTCCGACGACCGAGCGTGTGGGTGAAGTGCGTGTGATCAGTAATCCAGAGGAGAAAGGTTTTTTTCAAAAGGTCATTGTCCGTTTCACGGATTGTGTTGGAGGATGTCCGACGAAAGACATCTTGTGGCAAGCACCAGTGTCAACGATGATTGAAGCCGGTGAGCGCTTGCAGTTTCGTTGCCATCTAGCACGGCCAGAAAATTTCAGTGCTGATTTCGACTACCGTATGTTTTTGGCCAAAGATGGGATCGGTTTTTTGTGTCAACATGCTACGTTAGCCGAAAAATTACCCGGGGATACGCCGGGACGCGTCAGTGCCGCCCTCTATGTGTTGAAGCATGCCTTGGAACGGGCTCTTTCTCAAAGTATTCCTGAACCGGAAGCGGGGCTGGCTAAGGGACTATTGCTTGGCGGCAGCAGCTATCTCCCTGATGCTTTGCAAAATGCTTTCACCCGAGTGGGGCTGACCCACATCGTGGCGGTGTCTGGTTACAATATCACTCTCATTGCGGAGGGACTGCTCTTCCTCGGATTATTTTTTGGTCTGTGGCGTAAGCAAGCGTTGTGGGTAGCATTTTTTGGCATTGTCTTTTTTATCCTGATGATTGGAGCGCCTGCCTCGGCCACGCGGGCCGGCTTTATGGCTGGAGTGGCCTTTGCGGCACTTCAGGCTGGGCGTTTGGCGCGACCGCTCAATGCTTTGCTTTTGGCCGCCTCGATTATGCTTCTTTTTAATCCCTTGCTCTTGCGTTATGATGTCGGCTTTCAACTCTCCTTTTTGGCAACGTTGGGTATTATTTTTGTCTTGCCGTATATTGAGCGGGTGCTGCCCGAAAAGTTGCTTGCCCAAAGCGTGGGTGAGATCATTCTTATGACTATGGCAGTGGAACTTTTTGTCTTACCGATTATCCTCTTTTCGTTTCATCGTTTTTCGCCGCTTATCATCGTGGCCAATTTTCTCATCATCGTGGTACCTTTCGCTATGGCGGCTTCGTTTGTGGCTGGAGTGTTGTTCTTGCTCTTACCGGGGACACATACTCTTTTTGCCTGGCTTGCCTTTGCTCTTTTGACGTTCATTACCCGATCAGTCGAATGGTTGGGGGCTATCTCTTCAGCCAGTGTAACGATCGACGGTTTTGGAGTGAAGAGTCTGTTACTGTGGTACGGAGTACTCTTTTTCCTTGTCAGATGGGGCGAGAAGCACTATGCTCAAAAAAACTATGACTACGAAAAATAACAGGTATTTACCCGATTTTACTGGCACTCGCTCGGAAACGAAAGTAAACTTCGTTTCGCTTACTTCGTTTGGTAATAAAAAACTCAGACTGTTAATTTTTTGTTTGGCGCTCACCGTCTTCTTAGGGATCCTTTTTTGCTTTTGGTTTTTCTGGCAGTATCAAAAAACAGAAGTAGTGTTCTTGAATGTGGGTCAGGGCGATGCCATCCTCATCTCGCAAGGGACGAATCAAATACTGATCGATGGCGGGCGGAGTAGTAAAGAACTCCTGGCACATTTGGGGCGCCACATGCCATTTTGGGATCGCCGCATCGAAGCGGTTATTGCCACCCACCCGGATGCCGACCATATTGGTGGTCTGCCAGCTCTCTTTCGGGCTTATCAGATCGGAGCAGTGTTCTACACGGGGGCGGAAAGTGACACGGAGACTGACCGACTCTTTTTAGCGGGAGGAGAGAAGAGTACTGGGCACGCTCTCTACACCATTTTTCACGGTGGCAGTATGGAATTTCCAAAGGGAGGGAAACTTTCGATTGAATATCCACAGACGGCACTGCCCAAAGAAGCCAAGGACACCAACGAGGGGAGTATCGTGGCTCGGTTCGTGTATGGCGAAACAAGTTTTCTTTTGACGGGGGACTTGCCGCACGAAGAAACGGTCTTGCTCGATGAGGCACCAGTGACGGTACTCAAGGTAGCGCATCACGGTTCCAAGTATTCATCGAGTGAAGATTTCCTCAAGATGGTGGAACCGAAAGAAGCCATCATTTCCGTCGGTCAGAATAGTTATGGCCATCCAAATCAGGGCGTGCTAGAACGTTTACAGAAGATAGGGAGTATCATTCATCGGACAGATCAAGAAGGGGACATTGTTTATACTTGTTTAGCTATGATCAAACAATGCCACTTTGTGAGATGAAGGCCTGTTGTAAGGAATGATAGCGTAGTGTATACTGCTCCCCGATGCAGGAAGCGAAGAGTCATATTGCCACGCGGTATTTTCTGTGTCATAGTATAGTGGCTTACAAAGTAAATTTTTGACTAAAGGAATCGTATGAGTACGCACGCCCATCCCAAGAAAGAACGCACCCTGGTTATTTTGAAACCTGACGCTATTCAGCGCTCGCTCATCGGCGAGATTATGAGGCGTATCGAACGGGTCGGACTGAAGCTCGTCGCAGTGAAACTATTGTTGGCGACGGAAGAGCAGTGCTGGGCGCATTATCAAAAGGATGATGAATGGTATCTGAAAAAAGGGCAGCGCGTCATCGATGATCGCAAAGAACACGGCCTAGCCGTTGACAAAGAACCATTGGAATACGGTAAAGATATCATCCGAACGATTGTTGACTATATGGTATCCGGTCCGGCTCTCGGTCTGGTAGTGGAGGGTTTAGGGGCGGTCTCGGTCACCAAAAAACTGGTGGGCGGCACGGAACCGAGTACTTCTGATGTCGGCACTATCCGTGGTGATTTTACCATCGATACCTACGGTGTTTCTGCCCTAGACAATCGGGCTGTGCGCAACCTCGTGCACTGTTCCGATAGTAAGGAAGAAGCGGAACGGGAAATCCCCATCTGGTTTGAAAAGAAAGAAATCATCGATTATCGTTTGGTACAGGAGCAGATTCTCTATGATGTAAACCTCGACGGCATTCTGGAATAAGAGCGAAAAAACATGAATTTTTACCAAAGACTTCCTACGAGGAAGTCTTTTTGTGTTCAAATGACTTGACAGCTGTGGGTTGACAGGAGGGAAGAATTGGCGTATAGTACACATTGTACGAAGGGTCACGAGCCCTCTGTATAGGATGTTCTTAGGAGAGTTGTTACGCAACTTTCCGCAAGGGTTCTCGCCGCAAAACGCGAGCGTAGGTTGTTTTACAATATGAAAAGAGAAAAAGATGGCAATCATACCATTTGCTACTATTGAGGGTGCGCAGAAATCTATTTTTTCCAGCACCCCCACGCCAAAACCCTCTGACAGTAGCCAACCGGACACCCCTGATGTCGGTGGTTCGTTGGTTGTCGCGACGTCGACCAATCGTATGTCTCTGGCGACGGAGCTATCCCGCGTTGTCGATACCGATCGCCACAAGCCAGCGGGGAGCGACAAAGCGTGGGAGTACCATGTCGGCGATTCGCGTCTGTCTCGCCAGATTCGTTAGGAGCACATCATGACAGAAAAGGTTGCCCTCGAAGAGGGCGAGCTACCGCTGCAGAAGAAAGTTGTTCTGGCGCCACCACCGCAAGTGGTGGTTCATGTGCACGACATTGAGCACAACATCTCGCTTGTCGGGGTGCGCGAGCCCGGGCAACACAGCTACCGCTATTGCCCGGAGGATGATCCGCCCTCCGAAGGGTGAGTCGCCGGTAACCACCGGCTAAGCAACACAGGGAGCATTCATCCGAATGGCTCCCTTTTCATTTACTCCAAATTTTGCTAGGCTCTCTAAGTGCTATATTTTTATACAGCGGGCTGTAGTATATCGGCAGTACGCGTGCATGGGGTGCACGTAGGCCGGGTTCGATTCCCGGCAGCCCGACCATAAAGAAAAATAAGGCTGGGGGGCGTAAAGCAAACTGCTTTGCTTTACGCGGGTATTTCCGTAAGTCGTCTCTGGCTTACGGATAAAAAACACCCCGGAACTTGTAGTAGCAGTTCGATTCTGCTTACCCCGACATTTTTGGTTTATTACCAAACGAAGCGAGTGAAACGAAAGTGTACTTTTGTTTCCGAGCGAGTGCTGGTAAAATCGGGTGAATACTCGTTATTCTTCATGTACGCGGCATGGGGGTAAAAAGTGAACTGCTTCACTTTTTACGGTTTTCTTCGAAAAGCGTCTCTGTTTTTCGGGAAAAGAAAACCCGGAGCACGTAGGCCGGGTTCGATTCCCGGCAGCCCGACCATAAAGAAAAAACCTCCCCCAAATGGGGGAGGTTTTTGATATTAAAAAAAGACTATTATAAGGCATTATTTTGCGATTCTTTCTGTTCTTTGGTCTACGGATAGCAGTTGCTATTGACAATAAATCATTTTTGGTGTATAATAAAATGTTTAGTAATTTAATAAAAAAATAACTGGACGGCTCCCGTGGGGCACCCCCTCATTTCGCATCCCCTTACCCGGGGAAGGCATGCGGCTCATTCTGGAGCTTTCCATGAACTACCTGCCTGCTGCCGCAACATTTGAGGAATTTCCTGTTCAGAGCCTTTGGGCTAAGCCGGAATTCAAGAAGAACAAGGTGTCACAGAAGACCCGATTTCTTCCCAAGACCGAAAGGCTTCTGGCATTGAACCGAGCGGATGAGGTCTCTGCGTATGACTTCCAGCCGCTACAGCACCATCAGCCATTAGCAAAGATGCGCATTCAGTTGGGTGACCAAGTGGTCTTCTCGGCCGCTATTCCTCTGACTCTGCAGGAAGAGATGTGCGGAGGAGAGCCGATGCAGGTGCTCGGAGTGGAAGATTCCAATGTCGACACCATAATCGAGGTGCCTTTCGAATTCGGTACTGGCGAGGTGGTTTTTCCAGAACCCCTCGCGAGCGAAGACTTCATCGAAGTCACGGTTAAAACGACACTCGGATACCTCATGGTGGCTAATGCGAAATACTTCCGGCGTGTAGAGGAAGAAACCCTCGCATAGCTCACAGTCCTACTGGTCTCCTCCAGTAGCCATATATCAAGCCCGTATGACATTATTCATACGGGCTTCTTCATTACCAAACGAGTGCAAAATCAGGTCAATAACTGTTATTTTTAAATATAAAAAAATCCCCGTTGAGCGGGGAATTTTTCTTTGATATGCTTTAAGCAGTGGCTTTGGCTAGGGTGCGGAGGGCTTTGGTGGAAAGCTTAATCTTCATACCGCCGATGCGGCGGGTTTGAATATTGACCTTGAAGGTGCGGCGAGTGGCGATGTTGGAGTGGCTACGGGCATTGCCAGTCTGCGTGCCACGGCCAGAAAGTTGACAGGTTCGACTCATAAGGATGCTTGAGATATTACTCACTGTACGCTATCATACCTTTGTCCCTTTGGCAAGACTAAGGGCACAATAGGAAGGAAAAAATACTCTGGTCTCAATAATCCCTTGCGAAATGAATCTCTAAAAGTCATCATTATGGCCAGTGAAATCGTTCTTGTCGGCTTCTATATCTTCACTCTTATCTATTCCGTCATTATTCACGAGGTGGCGCACGGAGTGATGGCACTGTGGCTAGGGGATATGACCGCCAAATATGCCGACCGTTTGAATTTGAACCCTTTGAAGCACATCGATCCTTTCGGCTCGGTGATTTTGCCAGTGCTTCTTTTTGCCACTACGGGTTTTGCTTTTGGCTGGGCCAAGCCGGTGCCGTACAACCCGTATAATCTGAAGAATCAGAAATGGGGGCCGACCTGGGTGGCTTTGGCCGGGCCGGGAGCCAATCTCCTCTTGGCTTTTGTAGCAGCGTTCATTGCCAAGCTGTTGCCGATTGCGCTCTTGGTTAAAACAGATATCCTGGCACGTTTTATTGGAGTCATTGGTGGCCGAGGAGATTTTCTGGAACGTTTTCAGTTACTTTCTTTGGCGATGGCCGGATCGCTCCCAAATATTTTTTTCGGTCTACTACTCTTGGTGATTTTTTGGAACGTGGTGTTAGCCTGTTTCAATCTGCTCCCGGTACCGCCGCTTGATGGTTCCAAAATCCTCTATACCCTGTTACCGATCAAGGAGCGGACAATGCTCCTCTTGGAGCAGTATGGGCTTTTTGTTCTGATCTTCGTTATCTTTTTCTTTTCTGGTCCCATTAGCCTCTTTATCAATTTTGTCCTCGGTATGTTCCTGCGTTTTACGCTGTAGTGTTGACAAGAAACAGGGATTTCGATACTATGGGTTATACGGAAAAGCTAGAGCCTTTTCTGTTTTCTTACAGTATTTTCTCATCATCCATCATTCAACCATTTTAAACGTTTACTGTTGTGTCCACCATCAACCAACTCATCAAGCGTCCGCGAACCTCGGCCAAGAAAAAGTCGAAGTCTCCGGCCATGACCTACTCGATCAATTCCGTCAAAAACCGCAACACGTTCCACAATAGTCCGTTCAAGCGCGGAGTGTGTATCAAGGTATCGACCACGACGCCCAAGAAACCGAACTCCGCTTTGCGTAAAATTGCCCGTGTTCGCTTGACCAATGGGATGGAAGTGACCGCCTATATTCCTGGTGAAGGCCACAACCTGCAGGAACACTCTATTGTCATGATCCGTGGTGGCCGTGTCAAAGACTTGCCAGGTGTGCGCTATCACATCGTGCGCGGGATTTTCGATGCCGCCGGTGTCGCCCGCAAACAGAGCCGCAGCAAGTACGGTGCCAAGAAAGATAAGAAGAAAGCCTAACCCAATATAATTCTGTTTTGAAGTTCTCATCCTATGCCACGAAGAAAACGACAATTCGCCCGTGAATGGAAACCGGATACCCTCTATGGCAATCCTTTGGTTGGTCATTTCGTGGGGATGATTATGTGGAATGGCAAGAAGAGCGTGGCAGAAAAGATTATCTACGATGCTTTCGAAGTGATCCACGAGCGTACCAAGAAGGGTGGACTCAATACTTTTGAACAAGCAATCAAGAATGTTTCCCCGCTCCTGCAACTGAAGAGCCGTCGTGTTGGTGGGGCCAACTACCAAGTGCCAGTGCCAGTTTCTGGCGAACGCCGCCAGGTGCTCGCTATGCGTTGGATCCGCGATGCCTGCCGCAAGCGCAAGGGCAAGGCTATGGCTGAAAAATTGGCCGATGAACTTTTGGATGCCGTCAACAAGACTGGTACCGCGATGAAGAAGCGCGAAGAGACCCACCGTATGGCCGAAGCCAACAAGGCTTTTGCTCACTTTGCTTAGAGTGCTAAAATTCTCAATTGACCATTTTCATTGATTTTTCAATGGTGTATTGTCACTTTCGGTTTTTTGAGCATATTGAAAATTGAGACGCTGAGAATTTTTTGAAAATTGATAATTGGAAATTAAAAAAGACTATGGCTCGCAAGACCCCTATCGATCATTATCGCAATATCGGTATCATTGCCCACATCGACGCCGGTAAGACTACGACTACCGAGCGTATTTTGTTTTACACTGGCATCACCCACAAGATTGGCGAAGTGCACGAAGGGGCGGCTACTATGGACTGGATGGAACAGGAACGCGAGCGCGGTATCACTATCACATCCGCTGCTACCACCTGTTACTGGAAGGGTCATCACATCAATATTATCGACACGCCCGGCCACGTGGACTTTACCGTGGAAGTAGAGCGTAGTTTACGGGTGCTCGACGGTGGGGTAGTGGTGTTCGATGGCAAGGAAGGTGTCGAACCGCAATCCGAAACCGTGTGGCGCCAAGCGGAAAAATACGCTGTGCCCCGAATGTGTTTTATCAACAAGATCGACAAAGAAGGCGCCGTTTTCGAAGACGCTATTTCTTCTATTTGGAATCGCTTGACTCCGCATGCTGTGGCTATCCAGTACCCGATGGGACTACGTGGCGATTTTTATGGGCTGATTGATTTGATGACGATGAAGGCCTACACTTTTGAGGGAGATATGGGTGAGAAAGTTATCGAAGGTGAAATCCCGGCCCAATATCTCGATAAGGCTAAGGAATGGCGCGAACGGATGGTAGAAAAGATCGCCGAAGTGGATGATGCTTTGACTGAGAAGTTTATCGGTGGAGAAGAAATTTCTGTTACTGAATTGAAAAAAGTTTTGCGTCAGGCAACTATCGATGTGCGCCTGCATCCAGTGGTAACAGGTACCGCGCTTCGCAACAAAGGCGTGCAGTTGGTACTCGATGCAGTGGTGGACTATCTGCCGTCGCCTGTCGACATTCCGCCAGTTACTGGTATCGACCCGAAGACTGAAGAGGAAGTGGTGCGCGAAACACGCGATGACGAAAAGTTTTCGGCGCTCGCCTTCAAGATTGCTACCGATCCGTTCGTGGGACAACTAACTTTTTTTCGTGTCTATTCCGGTACCGTCAAAGCTGGTTCGTATGTGCTCAACTCCACCAAGAATGAAAAGGAACGCATCGGCCGCATTCTCCGTATGCACGCCAACCATCGGGAAGAAATTGAAGAACTGACCGCCGGCGATATCGGTGCTTTGGTCGGGATGAAGGCTACCACCACAGGCAATACGCTCTGTGATTTGGATTTCCCCGTTATTCTCGAATCTATTACCTTTCCGGAACCAGTGATCGATATTTCGGTCGAGCCGAAGACCAAGGCCGATCAGGAAAAGATGGGTATGGCATTGAAGAAACTTTTGGAAGAAGACCCAACCTTCCGCGTGCACACCGATGAGGAAACCGGCCAGACTATTATGTCGGGGATGGGCGAACTCCATCTCGATATTTTGGTTGACCGTATGCGGCGTGAATTCAAAGTGGAAGTAAATGTCGGTCGTCCCCAGGTAGCCTACCGTGAAACCATCCGCACGATGGCCGAAGCCGAAGGGAAGTATATCCGTCAATCGGGTGGTCGCGGCCAGTATGGGCATTGTTGGATTCGCCTGGAGCCGAATGAAGTGGGCAAGGGCTACGAATTCTTCGACGAAATCAAGGGTGGAGTTATTCCTCAGGAATTTATTAAGCCAATCAACAAGGGTATTGAGGAAGCCACAGAGACGGGCGTGCTCGCAGGCTACCCAGTGGTAGATATCAAAGCTACCGTCTACGATGGTTCGTATCACGATGTCGACTCATCCGAAGCTGCTTTCAAGATTGCTGGCTCGCTCGCTTTTAAGGACGCTATGCGCCGAGCCAAACCGGTCATTCTGGAACCGATTATGAAAGTAGTAGTTATTACGCCAGAAAACTTTATGGGTGACATCGTCGGCGATCTTTCCGCTAAGCGTGGTGTGATCAAAGAAATGACGGCTCGTGGTGAAGGGGCAGCCCAGGTGAAAGAAATTCACGCTGAAGTGCCATTGTCTGCGATGTTTGGTTATGCCACTCAGATGCGTTCGATGTCACAGGGCCGAGCGAGCTACTCGATGGAATTCGGTCACTATGCTGAAGTACCAAACAATGTGGCGACCGAAATCATGGGCACGCGAGCAGATGAGGCAGCCAAGTAAAATCGTTGAGAGGCGAAGAGTCATGAGTTACGTACGAAGTAGAAAACCAGCCACTCGGGCTGGTTTTTTTGTTGACAGATTTTGAGAAAAGACTTATCATAGCCAGTTATTTAAAAAACGGGATTAGCGACTATAATAGTTCCATTTTGTCCGTACACAATAGTGTAACCATTACAGGAGGTTGTCATGAATCGCATTAGCACTCTGACCATCAGTGAGAGAGTTTTTTCGTTTGACCTAGCTCAGGAATTTCAGAATCAATCTGGGCTGGTTGTACACGAGACCTTTTCTCAGCGGATTCTTTCGTCTCTTCAACCCGTTGAATTGACGGTGCAATGTCGGTATGAGGCCTTGCCATTGCGAAGCTGGCTTGGAAATCCGAGGTCATACCCAAGATCTCCCAAAAACCCCTTACCTAGATACGAACCGACCAGTGCTGAGATTTTCACTGATCTGTCGCCGAGAGATCAAGGAATGCTCGTGAAGGCAGAACACCTTGCGATACTCCTGTCGTTTCAGTTGAATGGACAAAGTGGAATATTGGCCACGACAGACAACCTCGCCACGCTCTGCTTTATGAGGGGGACGAACAATCAGGTTTTTCTGATCCGTGTTTTCTGGAACCAAGGGATGAAAAAGTGGTTCATACGGGCTTGGAGTTTCAAAGAGCGCATTGACCGTGGGTGGTCGAAAGCTAATCTGCTTCTCCTGCCGTTCAACTTCTAGACCCACATCAGCTCTTGGTACTGTTCTCTGAAGTACACCCTCCCGCGTAGGTCATTGACCAATGCGGGTTTTTTTATTACCAAACGAAGCAGCTGAAACAAAAGTGTACTTTTGTTTCAGAACGAGTACCAATAAAATCAGGTGAATACCCTCCCACGGCTTGCTAAGGAAAGAGGCGAACACTAGCTTGCTTTGAGTCCAGAGTTTATCCTGGGGTGAGTACCTGTTACTTCTGAAAATAGTTGAAATAAGGGAAAATGATGGCTTAACCCAGTTAGAGGAAAGTCACTGCTAGTGACCGAAGTCGCGCCAAAGGCGCAGCGTTCTCTCACGGGGTTGACAGAAATTGAGTGAGTTGATATCATAGCAATTGACGCTTTTCGTGAGCAATTTTTTGTTTTTAGGAACAGAGAACCTCGCCAAAAGAGAGTAAAATAAGAGACTATTAATTTGTTTACTTTAAGGTTATGGCAGTAGAGCAATTCAACCGTAATAAGCCGCATGTCAACGTCGGCACCATCGGCCACGTCGACCACGGAAAAACGACTCTGACCGCTGCTATCTTGCACGTCCTTTCGATGAAAGGCTTTGCCAAGGAAAAAAGCGTGGACGAGATCGACAAAGCGCCAGAAGAGCGCGAGCGTGGTATTACTATCTCGACCTCGCACTGTGAGTACGAGTCTGACGCTCGGCACTACGCCCACGTTGACTGTCCTGGTCACGCTGACTATATCAAGAACATGATTACGGGCGCCGCCCAGATGGATGGTGCTATTCTCGTTGTTTCTGCTACTGACGGCCCGATGCCTCAGACTCGCGAGCACATTCTTTTGGCTCGTCAGGTGGGGGTGCCAGCTATTGTCGTGTTTTTGAACAAGGTAGATATGGTGGATGACGCAGAATTGATTGACCTGGTAGAAGCTGAAGTGCGTGAACTCCTCTCCAAATACGAATTTGACGGTGACAATGTCGCTATCATCCGCGGGAGCGCTCTTAAGGCTTTGAATGCCAAGACGATTGATGATGCTGACGCCAAGCCAATTCTTGACCTGATGATCGCTTTAGACACCAAGATCCCGCAGCCGGTGCGTGATCTCGACAAGCCGTTCCTGATGCCAATTGAAGACATTTTCTCGATTGAAGGTCGTGGAACGGTAGTGACTGGCCGTATTGAACGCGGTATCGTCAATATCAACGAAGAAGTAGAAATCGTCGGTATCCGTGACACTGCCAAGACGGTGGTGACCGGTATCGAAATGTTCAACAAGCAGCTTGACAAAGGTACCGCTGGTGACAATGCTGGACTCCTTATTCGTGGCGTCAAGAAGGAGGATGTCGAGCGCGGTCAGGTTTTGGCCAAGCCGGGATCGATTACGCCGCATACTGAATTCGATAGCGAGGTCTACGTTCTCTCCAAAGAGGAAGGTGGTCGTCACACTCCGTTCTTCAAGGGCTACAAGCCTCAGTTCTATATTCGTACCACTGACGTGACTGGGGAAGTAGAATTGCCAGAAGGGACTGAAATGGTGATGCCTGGAGACACCGTGAAACTGAAAGTCAAATTGTTGGCTCCAGTGGCTATGGAAGAAGGAATGCGCTTCGCTATTCGCGAAGGTGGCCGGACCGTAGGGGCTGGTGTCGCAACCAAGATTATCAAATAAGAGGTCAAAGGATCTCTTGCTCGAGACAACTCCAGTGGAGAGTAACCTGACCAATCAGGCGGTTACTCCCACGAGAGTTCTCTTGATAAAAGGGAATAACTGTTGTACAATTGACACAATGAAAAAGACAGAAACGACGCAGAACCTGCGTGTCAGGATCAAAATCAAGGCGTACGATCACAAGGTGATTGATCAGTCAGCGCGGAAGATTGTCGAAACAGCTGAACGAACCGGTGCTCTTATTACTGGTCCCGTGCCACTGCCGACAGAAATCCATAAAGTGACGGTCAATCGTTCAACTTTTGTACACAAGAATTCTCGGGATCAGTTCGAGATGCGAGTGCACAAGCGTTTGATCGACATCATGAATCCAACCGCCAAAACCATCGACAGTCTGACGAATTTGGACCTGCCGGCAGGAGTGGATGTGGAAATCAAGATGTAAAGAAAAACAGTCGTCGTTCAAGTCTCTCTTCTTTGACTAATACCAGGTGAGAAGGTGAGATACTAAGCGATCCAATGTTTCATAGGATGAAACTGGCTAGCTTACAGACCAGTTTTTTGTTTGTAAAGAATTGAAAGCACAGCAATGAAATTCATTATCGGAAAAAAATTGGGGATGACGACGCTCTTTGATGAAACCAAAGGAGCGGTGAATATTACCTTGATCAGCTGCGATCCTAACAAGGTGGTGCTCAATCGTACTTTAGAAAAAGATGGTTATTTGGCCGTCCAGGTGGAGACCCAAAAGACGGTCAAAAAAACAATTCGTAAAGAGTTCCGTGTTGATCGTGCGGTGACCAAGGGAACTCGGGCGGAGGCTCTGGCCGAATTGGCCAAGGAATTGGCCAAGTTTCCCGTTGCTACAGAACTGACGGTGGAAATATTTACCATTGGGGAAAAGGTCAACATTGCTGGCATCACCAAGTCCAAGGGTTTTCAGGGAGTGGTCAAGCGGCACGGTTTTGCCGGTGGCCGTGGCAGTCATGGTGGCAAGCACGATTTGCGCAAGCCTGGTTCTATTGGTGCGACTTTCCCAGAACACGTCGTCAAGGGTCGTCGGATGGCTGGCCGAATGGGCGGAGAAAATATGACCGCGCTTAACCTGACCGTTTCCTATATTGATGTTACCAAGGGTTTGATCGGAGTGAAGGGTGCGGTGCCAGGTGTCAATGGCCGCATCGTCAAAGTGATGAGTGTCAACGAATAGAATACTATATATGCTTAAGGTGACTGTCAAAAACACGGCTGGGAAAGATGTGAAAGAGCTCGCTCTGAAAGAATCTGTTTTCGGTTTGCCTGGGAATGACACATTACTCCACCAGATTTATGTGGCTCTCCAGGCCAACAAACGGGTGGCGATTGCTCATACCAAAGATCGTGGTGAGCGTTCTGGTTCCGGTATCAAGCCGTGGCGCCAGAAAGGAACGGGTCGCGCGCGAGCCGGTGCAACACGCAGTCCTTTGTGGCGCAAGGGTGGGATCACCTTTGGTCCGACTAAAGATCGCAATTTTTCTAAGAATACGAACGCCAAAATGCGACAGAAAGCCGTGATGATTGCGCTTTCAGAAAAAGTCCGGGCTGGTAAGCTCTTGGTACTTGATGTTCTGACCTATCCGGAAAAGAAGACAAAATTATTTGCTCAGACGTTGAAGGACCTTTCTATCACGGGCAAGAGTCTGACAATGGCCTTCGCTTTGGAAGAGTTTGCTCTGACGCAAGTGTCACGCAACATTCCGAAGATCAAAAATACCTTGGCTGAAAACCTCAACGTAGTAGAATTGCTCGACCATGAATACCTGCTTATGACTGAGGCTGGGGTGAAAGTTTTGGAAAAGCGTTTTGTGAAGTGGGAGAAAATTGATCAGAAATAATTATGGCTCTTTTTGAGAAGACAATTACCGAAAAGAAAACGCTTAGGGCATTGACCGCCAAGGAGAGTCCTTTGGCCGCGCGCGTCCTGTCCCGTCCCCGTATTACGGAAAAGGCCTATGCTTTAAACTCTCTCAACCAGTTCGTGTTTGAAGTGACCAAGACTTCCACTAAAAAATCAGTCAAACGAGCAGTGGAAGAAGCCTATGGGGTGAATGTGGTAGCGGTCAATATCATCCGTTTACCATCCAAGAAACGTATTTCAGGCAAGAATCGTACGGTAGGTTTCAAGAGTTCTCTCAAGAAAGCGATAGTAAGCGTGGCAAAAGGACAGACGATTGAATTATTCAAAGGCGGAATCTAAGCTATGGCCATCAAGATCTACAAAAAGAATAATGCTGGGCGTCGCAATATGTCGATTGTGAAGCCAGAAGGAGTCACGGACAAAGCGCCGGAGAAGTCTCTTTTGGCGAAGTACAAGAAGCACGCGGGTCGTTCTAAGGGGAAGATCTCGGTTCGTCATCAAGGTGGCGGTGCTAAGCGTCGCTATCGAATCGTTGATTTTCGTCAGGACAAGTTGGGTGTGCCTGGTCGGATTGCTGCTTTGGAAAAGGATCCGAACCGTTCCTCTTTGATTGCTTTGGTGTTTTATCGTGATGGCGAGAAGCGCTATGTTTTGGCCACGGATGGTATGAAGACCGGCCAAGAAATTGTTTCGGGGGAAAGTGTCCCGGTGTTGAACGGCAATCGCATGCTTTTGAAAAATATTCCTGTTGGCACCACTATTTGTAATATTGAAATGAAGATTGGCAAGGGCGGCCAAATGGTGCGGAGTGCTGGTAGTCAAGCGACCCTCATGGCACTCGATGGCGCGATGGCTCAAATCAAACTTTCTTCTGGAGAAATCCGCTTGATCAGCAAGGAATGTTATGCTACCTTGGGTCAGGTCAGCAACTTTGAACACAGCGCTGAACGTATCGGTAAAGCCGGTCGCTCTCGCCATATGAATCGTCGGCCGCATGTCCGTGGTAGCGCTATGAACCCAGTGGATCATCCACACGGTGGTGGTGAAGGTCGCCAGCCAATCGGGATGCATCCGAAGACGCCATGGGGCAAGCCAGCGTTGGGGAAAAAGACCCGTAAACGTAAGAAGGACAGTAACAAATACATCGTCAAGCGCCGCACCAAGAAATAATGAATAACGAACGAAAGTCCTAAGTCAAACCCCTATGTCACGAAGTCTCAAAAAAGGTCCATACGTCGATCCCCGAGTTTTGAAAAAGATCGAGGGAAAGAAATTGGGTGATCGCGAAGTCATTAAGACATGGTCGCGCGCTTGTGTCATCTCGCCTGAGATGGTAGGGTTCACTTTCGGCGTACATAATGGCAAAATTTTCATTCCTGTTTTTGCGACCGAAGAAATGGTGGGTCATCGTCTGGGAGAGTTCTCCCCGACTCGTACCTTTCGTCGACACGGTGGCAAGATGCAGAAAGAAATTGAAATTGCCTCCAAGCAACGTGACTTGGATGCCGCTAAGGCCGCCAAATCAGCTACTGCCGCTCCTACCGCCAAGAAGAAATAACCTTTATGAAAATGTTTTTTCCAGCACTCCATTCGGAATCAAAAATAAATTTTCGTTTCGCTCACTCCGTTTGGAAATAACCTGACTTATGAAAGTACACGCTAGCCTCAACAACTTAAGAATTTCTCCTCGCAAGGTTCGTCTCGTGACGCATGCTTTGATTGGCGTAGATACCCGCGAAGCAGTGGTACAGCTGTCTAAGATGGTGAAAAAGTCTTCTGATCCGCTCTTAGTGCTTTTGAAGAGTGCTATCGCCAATGCCAGCAACAACTTCGGTTTGGCGGAGGATAATCTCTACATCTACGCTATCAATGTCGGTGATGGGTTGCGTCTTGAGCGCTGGTTGCCACGGGCTTTTGGCCGAGCGACCCCTTTGATACGGCGTGGTTCCAATGTGAAAGTTATTTTGGAAGAAAGGATTGAGGGGAAGGATCGTACGACGAAGAAAGAGCCAGTGGCGAAAGCCGTGTTGAACGAAATAATTCCGGAAGAAGGGGAAGAAGAAAAGAAAGCAAAAGTGACGACGAGGACAGATGTGCGCAAGGACACTTCGCGAGGCATTCAAGCGAGTGGAACGAAAGCGGTCAAAAAGATGTTTCAACGAAAATCCTCATAACGAATAGCTAAAAAATATGGGCAATAAAGTCAACCCAACAGGCATCCGCCTCGGTATTACTACCACCTGGCAATCACGCTGGTTTAGTAGTAAGAAACAATATCGTGAGCAACTGCGAAAGGATATCGAAATCCGCCAGTTCGTCGTGGAGAAATGGAAGGCGGCGGCTATTGCCAGTGTCGGGGTAGAGCGATCAGCCAATGCGGTGCGTTTGATCATTCATACGTCCCGTCCTGGAGTACTCATTGGTCGCGGAGGAACGGGTATCGAAGACCTGACTCGCGTTATCAAAAAGCGTTTTTTTGCGGGTAAGAAAGTGGAATTGAAAGTGGAAGTCCAAGAGATCAAGAATGCTGAGACTAATGCCGTATTGGTTGGTCAGCAGGTGGCCGAACAGCTGGAGAAGCGCTTGCCCTTCCGGCGTGTATTGAAGGGTATGCTTGACCAGGTGGAAGCTAACAAGACGATTCAGGGAGTGAAAATTGAAATCTCTGGCCGTCTCGGTGGTGCTGAAATGTCGCGACGTGAATGGTTATCACGTGGTAAAATCCCTCTTCATACGCTTCGCGCTGATATTGATTTCGCTCGCACTGAGGCAAGGACGACCTACGGCGTCATCGGAGTGAAAACCTGGATTTACAAAGGAGAGAAATTTACTCCGCAAAGTGGAGAATAATATACGCCTATGCTGCTAATGCCAAGAAAAGTGAAGCACCGCAAGGTCCAGCGCGGTGGTTGGTCCGGGAAACCTGCCACCTCTGGGACGAAAGTGAGCTTTGGAAGCTTCGGATTGAAGGTAATGGAAGAGGGTCTCATCACCGCTCGCCAGATCGAATCAGCCAGGCGCGCCATGACTCGCTCAATCCAGCGCGGTGGCAAAGTGTGGATCCGTATTTTCCCTGACAAACCAATGACTAAGAAGGGTGAACAGACCCCAATGGGTAAAGGCAAGGGAAGCGTTGACCACTTTGTAGCCAAGGTGCGAGCAGGCAAAGTACTCTTCGAGCTCGATGGTATTCCGAAGAAAGCAGCTGAAGAAGCAATGCGTCTGGCCGCTCATAAGTTAGCTGTTAAGACCAAATTTGTCACCAAAGAGTAGTTTTATCCACGTTTCGAAGAGTTTATGAAAGCAAAAGAATGGCGGGAAAAATCGAGTGCCGAGCGTGGGAAAGCACTTTCGGAGTTGCAAGACAAAGTGCGCAAGCTGCGTTTTGATCTGGCTACCAAAGAAGCCAAACACCACGGTCTATACGCCAAAATGAAAAAGGATATTGCTCGTCTCCTCACACTAAGAGAAGAAGGAGAGATGGAGGCAGCGGTGGCAGAGGATAACGTTGTCGAAGAAACGTCAAACTAAAGATATTTTATGAAGACAGTAGCAATCACAATTGAGAAAGTGACCAAAGCACCAAAAATGAAGGGTGTGGTGGTGAGTACGAAGATGGCGAAGACTATCGTGGTCAACGTGGATACGCTCAAAACTCATCCGAAGTATCAGAAGCAGTACCGTTCTTCCAAGAAGTATCAGGTTCACGTCGAGGAAAGTAGTAAGTATGTCATAGGCGATGTCGTGGTGTTCCAAGAATGTCGGCCTATTAGCCGACACAAGCGTCACACGGTCGCTCGTCAATAGATTTTTTCATAAAGTGCTCCTATGATCCAAGCAGAATCCAGATTAAAAGTCGCAGACAACACCGGTGCCAAAATCATCGAATGTTTCAAAGTGCTCGGTGGGACGCGTCGTCGCTATGCGGCTCTGGGTGACATTGTGGTTGCTTCGGTCAAACAGGCTGAACCACGTGGGATGGTCAAAAAAGGAGAGAAGGTGAGAGCGGTTATTGTCAGACAGGCCAAGGAATATCGCCGTAAGGATAATTCTTATATCCGTTTTGATGAAAATGCCGCGGTTATCCTTGATACCAACTTGATTGACCCCAAAGGAACGCGTATTTTTGGCCCGGTAGCTCGGGAACTCCGTGAAAAGGGATTCTCCAAGATTGTTTCACTGGCTCCCGAAGTTTTGTAAACAATTCAAAATGTTATGAAAATTAAGAAAGGCGATAAAGTACAACTGATGGCGGGTAAGGACCGCGGCAAGCAAGGAGAAGTCCTTGTTGTGTTCCCCGTGCTCGAAAAAGTCATTGTCAAGGGAGCTAACATGATGAAGCGTCACATCCGAGCCAAGAAAGACGGTCAGAAGGGTGAGCGTATTGAAAAAGAGGCTCCAATCCATATTTCCAATGTGATGCTCCTCTGTCCACACACCAACAAGCCGACCCGTGTCGGGTATCAGATGGAAGGCGGAGAAAAGGTACGGATGAGTGTACGGGCTAAGAAGGCTATCTAGTCAAGAAATTATGAAAACTCCATTAGTGAAGACAACTTATAGCGAAAAAGCCATTCCTGGTCTGAAGAAAGACCTCGGCTTGAAGAACCCGCTTTCTGTGCCGCGCATTGCCAAAGTGGTGGTCAATGTCGGGGTGGGAAAGATTTTGAAAGACCAGAAACGGGTAGACGAAGTGATTAAGTCTCTCGAGGCTATTACTGGCCAGAAGGTGCTTATGACCAAGGCGCGCAAGGCTATTGCTGGTTTCAAAATTCGTGAGGATTTGGAAATTGGTGCTCGCACGACTCTTCATGGGAAGCATATGTGGGCATTTCTCGACCGACTCTTCAATATCGCTTTGCCACGTGTCCGTGATTTCCAGGGCATTCCAAAGAAAGCAGTTGACCATGCAGGCAATCTCAACCTCGGTATCAAAGATCATTCCATTTTTTCAGAAATTGTTCCAGAGAAGATTCAGCACGTATTCAGTTTTCAGGTGACAGTAGTAACGACCGCCAAGAACAAAGAGGAAGGAGAAGTACTCTTTCGTTACCTCGGTGTACCTCTAAAGCAGAACGAAACTAACGATAAATAACGTATATGGCCAAGACATCCACTCGAGCGAGAGCGCTTAAAACTCCGAAGTTTTCCACCCGTATTGTCAGGCGGTGTTGGAAGTGTGGTCGTAAGCGAGGATATTTGCGTCAGTACGACCTGTGTCGTATCTGTTTCCGTGAATTGGCCACGACGGGTCAGATTCCGGGAGTGAAGAAGGCCTCGTGGTAATTGAAGAAGCTAACAGCTAGTAAAGAATTATGCTTGATCCAATCGCAGACATGTTAACAAGAATTCGTAACGCTCAGGCCGCTGGCCACGCGCAGGTAATTTTTCGCGCCTCAAAATTGAAACGGGTGATTGCTGAGATTCTGGAGCGTGAAGGTTTCGTGGCTCGTGTCGAAAAACAGGCCGACCTCAAAGGGGAAACATTGTGTGTTTGGCTCAAGTATACGGAAGTGTCTGCTACCAAGAAAGAACCGGCCATCCGAGAAATCACTCGAGTCAGTAAACAGGGCTGTCGCATTTATGTCAAAAGTCATGATGTCAAGAAAGTGAAGAACGGATATGGTATCGCTATCGTCTCGACATCACAAGGGGTAATGACTGGCGGCGAAGCGTACTCCAAGGGTTTGGGCGGTGAATACATTTGTAAAGTGTGGTAATTGAAACGACCAGCTAATAGCCAAGATATATGAGTAGAATTGGAAAAAAACCAGTCAGCATTCCAGAAGGGGTAACCGTGACACTCGACAAGAATGTCATCTCTGTTCAGGGTGCCAAGGGGACACTGATATTTTCCCATCGACGGGAAGTAAAAGTTACCCAAGAAGAAAAGTCGGTGCAGGTGGCTAAAGTTGGTGAGACCAAGAAAGCTCAGGCTATTTGGGGAACAACCGCTAAAATGATTGCTAATATGATTACTGGTGTCACCTCTGGTTTTCAGAAACAGCTGGAATTGAATGGTGTCGGGTACCGAATGAATGTGGCTGGCCGGCAAGTGAATCTAGCCTTAGGTTTTTCACACCCGGTGGAGATGACCATCCCAGAAGGACTGGAAGCGAAGATTGAAGGGAATATCCTCACGGTCACTGGCATTGATAAGCAGCTGGTAGGTGAATTTACAGCCGTGGTGCGCAAATTGAAACCGGTCGAGCCGTATAAAGGCAAAGGATTCCGTTACGTCGGTGAGATAGTACGCCGTAAGGAAGGGAAGAAGGCTGCCGCCTAAAAATGTAAAGTTTTGAAGCAGTGTCAGTTTTGGAATAAATGTCAAGATTATGTTAAAGAGACAAGTGAAAAAAGTAAAACGTTTTGAGCGTAAGCGGCGCGTGCGAGCTAAGATTTCTGGCACCGCACTTTGTCCGCGCGTCTCTATTTTTCGAAGCCTGAAAAGCGTCTCGGTACAGGCGATTGATGATGAGGCAGGGAAGACTTTGACCCAGGCAACGCTTTTGGAGCTCGGGAAGAAAGTGACTAATACAGTCGCGGGAGCAGCAGCAGTCGGCAAGCTTTTGGCCAAACGTCTGGAAACGATCGGAGTGGAGAAAGCAGTTTTCGATCGTTCTGGGTACAAGTATCATGGCAAAGTGAAAGCGGTGGCCGAAGCGTTGCGTGAGCACGGCATTAACATCTAAGTAAACGGATAGCCCACTCTATATATGGCAAAGCAAGGAAAAAAAATGACGCGACGTGAGAAGCCGGAGTTCGACCAGAAGCTCCTCAATCTGGCTCGTGTTACCCGTGTGGTGAAGGGTGGTCGTCGTTTTCGTTTCCGTGCGACTCTGGTAATTGGCAACCGCAAGGGGAAGGTGGGGGTCGGAGTGGCTAAGGGTTCCGATGTTTCTGATGCTATCAAGAAGGCTTACAATGACGCTCAGAAGAATATGGTTGTCATAGAGCTAAACGGGGGCACCATAACGCATGACGTGACAGCCAAGTTAGGCAGTGCACGCGTGCTTCTCAGGCCCGCTTCTGAAGGTCGGGGAGTAATCGCGGGCGGTGCCGTCCGAGCGGTGGTAGATCTTTTGGGAGTGAAAGATATCGTTTCCAAGTCACTTGGCGCGTCGAATCCACTCAATGTGGCGCGAGTGACGATTAAAGCGCTCAAGATGCTGAAAGCGCCCCGTGTTCCCAAAGCGCCAAAAGGCGAACAAAAAACGGAAGTCGCCACAGTTTTAGTTGCTACCGCCTAATCTAAGCTCACCTTTGTAATCGGAGAAGTTTATGCAAATCCATCAACTCAAAGTAGCCAAAAAGAAACTGCGTAAGCGTATCGGACGCGGCGGCAAGACCGGTACGACCGCTGGTCGTGGTTCTAACGGACAGAAGTCTCGTTCGGGAGCGAAAGTCGATCCGCTCTTTGAAGGTGGTCGCTCGACGCTTTTGGAACGCATGAAAAAAGTGCGCGGTTTCAAATCCATCCATCCCAAGAAAGAAACGATCACTTTGGGTACACTTGAACGCGCCCTCTCAGACGGTGATACGGTTACCGTGGCTCTACTCATAGCAAAACGTTTAGTTTCCAAAAGTGCCTTGCATAGTGGAGTAAAGATTGTAGCCACTGGTGTGCTAAAGAAAAAACTGATCTTAGGGGGTGACGTTTTAGTCTCTGCCAAGGCTAAGGAGGCTTTCGTCACTGCCGAATAAGATGGGGGTTCGTCCGTTCGGCACTTAAGTGTCTGTTGTTGGCGTGAGGTTCTTCAAATGGTTCCCCAAGTGCGCTATACTGAACGTTGTCACTTCCATTTCACGAAATACAAATGAACGAGACTTTTCTCAACATTTTTCGAGTCAAGGAGCTTCGTGATAAGATTCTTTTTATCCTGGCTCTCTTGGTCGTCTATCGTCTGGCTGCCAACATCCCTCTTCCCGGAGTGGATGTTTTGGCCTTGAAGCGGCTGTTTGATCAAAATGCTTTTCTTGGTCTCTTGAATGTCTTTTCAGGCGGCGGTTTGTCAAATATTTCTATCGTTCTTTTGGGGGTGGCACCGTACATCACGGCGTCGATTATCATGCAGCTGTTGACCACGCTCATCCCTACGCTAGAGCGGTTATATAAGGAAGAAGGGGAACAGGGGCGGCAGAAATTTAATATGTGGACACGTTGGTTGACTTTGCCCTTGGCGGCGCTCCAGTCTTTTAGTATGCTTTCGCTTCTACGCTCCCAGAACATTTTGGGAGACATTACGCCTTTTACCATGACAGTTATCATCATTTGTGCTACCGCCGGCACGATTTTCCTTATGTGGTTGGGCGAGCTCATTACCGAAAAAGGGTTGGGGAATGGTGTCTCGGTGATTATTTTTGCGGGTATCGTTTCCAGTTTGCCGACGAATTTATCGCGTTTTGTGTCTACCTGGGATTCTTCGCAGATTTTCACTTATCTGATATTTTTTGCTTTGGCAGCCGTGACCGTTGCTGCCGTTATATTTATCAATGAAGGCCAGAGGACTATCCCAGTGGCCTATGCTAAACGAGTGCGTGGAGCTCAGGTTTATGGGGGATCGGCTACTCATTTACCGCTCAAGGTCAATCAGGCCGGAGTGATCCCGATTATTTTTGCCGTTTCGATCATCCTCATTCCAACCATGGTAGCAAATTTTTTGGCCCGTAGCGCCAATGTCCATGTAGCGAGTATCGCGGTGAGCGTTTCGTCCTGGCTCCAGAATCAGTGGGTGTACGGTGGCGCCTACTTCATTTTGGTAGTGCTCTTTACGTATTTCTATACCGCTGTAGTTTTCGATCCAGTCAAGATTTCCGAGAATCTCCAGAAGCAGGGTGGCTATGTGCCAGGTATTCGTCCTGGTTCGGCCACTGCTGATTATCTGTATCACATTATCAACCGTATCACGCTGGCGGGCTCGCTGTTCTTGGGGGGCATTGCTGTTCTGCCATTTGTAGTCCAAGCAGTGACAGGCATCCAGGCCTTCTCCTTGGGCGGGGTGAGCATTTTGATTGTGGTCTCAGTAGTGCTCGAGACGGTCAAACATATCCAGAGTCAGCTGACGATGCGTAGCTACGAAAGTTTTTAATGGAATCTTGGAAGTTAAATATTATTTTTTTCATACAATGCCCCTTAAAGATACCTACATTTTGCTTGGATCGGCCGGGAGCGGCAAGAGCACCCAGGCGGAGCTTTTGAAGAGTTCGCTTCATTTGGCTCATATCGATATCGGAGCTGAATTGCGGGCAGTAGCCTCGCAGCAGAGTGATTTGGGTCGTCAGGTCAACGACATCATTAATACCAGGCACGAGTTCGTACCTGATGAAGTGGTATTTGCCGTGCTGACTGACGCGGTAGAGGCAGTCCCCGAGACGGTGGGGCTGCTCATTGATGGTATCCCGCGGCGGGAGTCGCAGATTGTTGAGGTATTACGAGTGCTGAAAGAGAGTGGGCGCACCTTAAACAAAGTGATTTTTATTGATGTCCCGGAGGCGGTGTCAGTGGAGCGTATTTCTAAGCGTTACGCCTGTCAGGGTTGTAAGCGTACGTATATTTTGGGTAAGAATTTGATTGCCAGTGAGAAGCCTTGCCGTTACTGTGGTGGAAAAATCGCTCAGCGTAGAGATGATACGGCAGAAGGAGTGCGAAAGCGTCACCAGATTTTTCATCAAGAGACGCTTTCGGTGGTGCAATATTTTTCCGGCACTGGACACTTGCTTACTGTGGATGGTAATCAGGAAACATACAAAGTTTTTAAGTTTATTCTTGAGCATCTCCGTCCCGAATAGAAGGAAAAATAATGGCTAAACAATGGATCAAAACTGAAGACGAAATCAGGCGTTTACGAGAAAGCGGTAAGCGTTTGGCACAGGTGCTGCAAACGTTGATTGTCGGGCTCAAACCTGGGATGTCGACGCTCGATATCGACATCCTGGCAGAGAAACTGATCCGAGCCGAAGGTGGTCTGCCTATTTTCAAAGGGTATGGGGCTTCGGCTGGTGTGCCTTTCCCTGCTTCCTTGTGTACTTCAATCAATAACGAAGTGGTGCACGGTATTCCAAAAAAGAACCGATTTTTGAAAGAAGGTGACTTGCTGAAGCTTGATATTGGGATGCGTTTTCTAGGGATGGTTTCGGATATGGCGCGCACGGTGCCGATTGGCGTTATTTCTCCAGAAGCACAAGAACTGCTTGATGCCACCGAAGAAAGCTTAGCCTTTGGTATTGCTACTATGAAACCGGGCGTGCACATCTCCGCTTACGCTCGTGCTGTACAGAACTTGGTGGAGCGGAAAGGGTTTTCTGTCGTGCGCGACCTGGTAGGGCACGGGGTAGGACATGAACTCCATGAAGACCCGCAGGTGCCGAACTTTGTCTCGTCGCACATGCATGATTTTGTTCTCGAGGAGGGGATGACTTTGGCGCTTGAGCCGATGGTTAATGCCGGCACATTTCATGTGGAAATAGCCGAAGATGATTGGACATTTGTCACTGCCGATGAAAAATTGTCAGCGCATTTCGAAGACACGATTGTTATGACTGCACACGGAGCAGAGGTTTTGACAAAGATGGGGTAGAGGTTTCAAACGGATGAAGAAAGAAATGATTCTCTGAAATTTTGTAAAAGATATATTTTAGAAAATTTCAAAATATCATCGTATGGAAACAACGTACAAAAATTATCTTGGATTGGATTGGGGAGCTACCAAGGTAGGGGTGGCTCTGGCGCATGAAGAAATCAGGACGGCATTGGCCTATGGTGTTCTCAAAAATGACGCTGTTCTGGTGAAAGGTATTGGATCTTTGATAGAAAAAGAAGCAATAGGAACGATTGTTATCGGTATTCATAAGAGCGCCACTTTCCATGGGGAGCACGAGGGAGAGAAACTCGGAAAACTGCTTGGGGAGCAGTTAGGAGTGAAGGTGGCGTATCACGATGAAATGTTTACCAGCAAAATGGCTCAAAGTAACCTCATCGCTCAGGGGGAAAAACATGTTTCGGCTCATGACGATGCTGAAGCAGCGAGTATCCTCCTCCAGTCATGGCTCGATAGAAAGAAATAGGTTTAATAAATGGAAATGGAAAAGTTCAGACATCACGCTTGACTTTTCTTCTTTTTAGGTGTACAATATACAGTTCGTTAAAAATACCCATTTTTGCCAGAGCCTCATATTTTTTTGTAGGTACAAATCGTATTACGATTGTGAAAACATTTGTACACGATATTTGAAAAGAAAATATGAGGCTCTGGCAAACTCACTATCACAGTGAAAGGCTACGAGTAGAGGATGACGCCATGACACACGTCGTGACCCCATCGGATACCCCCCATGACCATACTCCGGGTCGCGGCGGAAACCATGAGTGACATGCTCTGTCGCCACGTCACGGTCAACCGTGACCGGATCCCGCAAGCTGTCCTCGACGCCACTGGCCGCAGGCAGTACCTCAACCAAGCAGTTGTCTGTACCATGCCACGTGGCACGGGTGGCGAGACAGAAGTCTTTTTCTTCAAGAACGATGGCTACGCCAGCGATGTGGAACTGAAGCAACAATTCACACTTCGTGGCCTTGTCCCTGTCGATCCGTACACGCTCGCCGCTGTGAATGAAACTGACCCGGCCTTCGCCGACACTTATCCAAATGCTACCCACTGGCAGGATGCGAATGGCAATTGGTGCTACGCGACCTTCGACCGGTGGGATGACGAGCGGAGCGTGGGTGTCTACCGGTACGACGGTGACTGGGGTGACGGCTGGTGGTTTGCGGGTCTTCGCAAGGACACTTAGCGCTTCGCGCTTGATCTCTTGGGCCTGGACCTCGTTCTTCGGCTCTTTGAGTTCCCCTGTTGATTTGTAAATCAGTAGGGGTTTTATTTTTTTAAAAATCGTATATAGTAATTTTGATAGTAGGAGAATCTGTAGGAGACTACGGCTACTTGCAGCCGAATCCCGTATCCTTCTCCAGTCATGGCTCGATAGAAAGAAATAGGTTTAATAAATGGAAATGGAAAGTTGGTGAGTTCTAGAATTCACCAATCCCCGTATGAAGTGCTTGAGTTGTAATTTTATGGTACAATACTGTTGTAAGTAGTGAGGATAATCTATCCGTATTTTTTTATGGAGACACCATATTTGTCAGTCATTGTCCCGGCTTATAAAGAAGGCGAGCGTATTGGACGTAACCTCTTGGAGATTGATAAGTATTTGAAGGGCAAGAACTACACCTATGAAATTATTGTGGTGGTAGATGGTTCACCTGATAATACGGCCGAAGTAGCACGTAATTATGCTCTGCAAATTCCGCATTTGCGAGTGATAGAAAATCTGGAAAATCACGGCAAAGGATATGTGGTACGGCAAGGACTGCTTGAAGCTGTCGGCAAGTACCGAGTTTTTCTTGATGCTGATGGTTCTACCTCTATCACTCATTTAGAGACTTTTATGCCACAGATGGAGGCGGGTTTCGATGTGGTGATTGGTTCACGAAAAGTGGAAGGATCATTCGTGCAGGTTCACCAGCCTAAGTATCGAGAAGTTTTAGGCGAGGGCGGTAATTGGTTGATCCGGATTGTCCTTGGATTGTGGAGCTACCCCGATACCCAGACTGGTTTCAAGATGCTTTCTGGCGTGGGGGCACAGGAGGTAGCCAGTCGTATGGTGGTGGATCGTTTCGGTTTTGATTTCGAATTGATTGTTTTGGCCATGAAACTGGGTTTCAAAATCAAACAGATGCCGGTGCGCTGGATGAACGAAGATGGGTCAACCGTGACCTTGACCGGTCCTAATGGTTATATCCAGGTGATCATTGATCTTTTCAAGACCAAATGGCGTTTCCTCTCAGGTGCGTATCATATCAAAGACTATACCGATGGTATTAAAAAGTCAGCCTAACTAGAGGAGGAAGGAAAACAAAAGAGAAATAAAAAAATGAGCAAAGGAGAAACAGAGAAAATTGAAAAGTCATCGAATGAAACCGAACTGCGTCAGGACATCGTCACTGGTGACTGGGTAGTGATTGCTACCGGCCGCGCCAAGCGCCCGGATGGTTTTGTTACAGTGGAGCGCGTGGCGTCTGTAGAGAGTATCGATCCTTTTGCTGATCCGGATCAGAGTGGTCAGGAAAAGGATGTCCTCGTGTATCGCCTTGATGATGGGGAGTGGAGTTTACGAGTCTTCCCTAACAAGTACCCGGCATTTTCACGTGGTCGGGTAGTAAAGGAGCTTTCTGAAGGCCCGTACTTTGCGATGAGCGGGGTTGGCTATCATGAGGTAGTGGTGACGCGCGATGCCCATAAGTCGCTCGCACAGTTGGAAACCTGGCAGGTAGCCGAAGTGATTGATGCTTACCAAGAGCGTTACCTAGCTCTCATGAACAAGAAAAGTGTTAACTATATTCAGGTTCTGCATAATCATGGCAAAGAAGCGGGTGCCTCACTCTCACACCCTCATTCGCAGATAATGGCTATTCCGGTCATCGCTCCTCATATCGAACTTGATTTGACGGGTGCGCATCGGTATTACGGAAGTCATAAAGAACGAGTGTTTAGTGTCATCGCAGAGTATGAAGTTAGCGTCAAGAAGCGTTTGGTATATGAGAATGAACATTTTATCGCATTCTGTCCCTTTGCCGCCCGCGCCAATTTCGAAGTATGGATCTTGGGCAAGCGTCCTAATCCTTATTTTGAACGAATTACCGACGAGGAAAAATTTGCCTGTGCCGAGGCTCTACAGCAGACGCTCCTAGCCCTCTATAAAGGGCTCTACGATCCAGCATACAATTTTTATATCCACACCGCTCCCTGTAACGGTCAGGATTACCCGTACTATCAGTGGCACATCGAGATTTTGCCGCATACTTCAACCTGGGGCGGGATGGAGTTGTCAACCGGTATTGAAACGTCCACCATTGCGCCGGAGGCTGCAGCCGAGCATCTGCGCGAGCAATTAGCCTAAATGATTGACTGACCGTATGAAGAAAAAATTTTTTGTCATTGGTAACCTCAAGATGAATATGCTCTCGTCTGAAGAAGCTCTCCAGTACGTTTCTGTTTTGAAGCGTGAGGCGGCCGGAAGAACATATCAATCGGTAACTGGAGTTATTTGTCCGTCGTACCCCTATCTGGGTGTTTTTGAGGAAATGCCAGGGTGGATAGAGAAAGGAGCGCAGAATGTCTTTTGGGAAAAGGGTGGTGCATATACAGGCGAGGTTTCTCCTCTTATGCTGAAGAATGCCGGAGTCAACTATGTCATCATCGGCCACAGTGAGCGCCGTACGTTTCAGGGAGAGACCAATGAAATAGTAAAGAAGAAAATAATTTGTGCCCTGAAGTATCTGCTCGTGCCAATCGTATGTATAGGCGAGACGAAGGAGGAGCGGCAGGCGGACGATACACTGCGTGTCCTCGAATTACAACTGCAAAGTATTTTTTCTGAGCTCTCCAAAATGCAGGCGGAAAAAATTATTATCGCTTACGAGCCGCGTTGGGCGGTCGGAACCGATCAGTTGCCGACGACGGAAGAGATTCTTCAGGTGAAGATATTGATACGGAAAATTTTGACGGAAAATTTTGATGCGGAACTGGGCGAGCGAGTGGTCGTGCTCTATGGCGGTTCGGTCAAAAGTTCATTTCTTCCAGCCGTATCATTCGAAGCGGGAATGGATGGGGTGTTGGTCGGGAGAGAGAGTCTCTTTCCTTATGAGGTGATAAAGATGATGGATGTATTGGAAGAACACGCGCTTTTGGTCGCAGCCAAAAAGAATAAAGAGGTGAAATAAGATGCTAACTATGCTAAGGAAAATGCTATGATTGGGAATGTCAAAGAAATGCTGGAGCGTGCGAAGGCGGGAGGGTATGCTGTAGGGGCTTTCAATACCATAAATTTGGAAACGACGCGTGCCATCGTGGAAGCAGCCCGAGAGCTTTCTTCGCCGGTCATTATTCAAATGACGGAAAAGACGTTTGACTACGCTGGAGGGCGAGCTATCTTCCAGCTCGTAAAAAATACGGCCGAATTTTATGCTCCAAAGATTCCAATCGGTATTCACCTCGATCATGGCAAGAGTTTTGAAACAGTGGAACGGGCGATGGATATTGGTTTTACTTCGGTGATGTATGATGGGTCGCGCAAGGAGTACGCAGACAATTTGATGATGACAAAAAAAATTGTGGAAATTGCTCATGCACGCGGCATCGTAGTGCAGGCCGAATTGGGCAATGTGCCGTATATTGGGGAAATCCAGATGGAAGATATAGATTGGGAAAAATATATGACTGACCCGTACCAGTCCAAGCGGTTCGTGGAAGAAACGAAGCTCGACACGTTGGCGGTGGCGATCGGCAACGCTCATGGATTCTTCCGTGAGCGGAGCGTGCCAGATTATGACCGTTTGGGGGCTATTGCTTCGCTTGTGTCAGTACCTTTGGTGCTTCATGGCTCCTCAGATTGGCAAAATGACCGCGTGACGGAGGTAATCAAGCGTGGCATAAGCTGTTTCAATGTCGACACGGCTATCCGTCTTTCTTTTATCGGTAAACTCAGGGAAGCACTCCAAGCAGAAGAAGAGACTGATCTGCGCAAGGTTCTAGGGAAAGCTAAGGAGGCGACCAAGGAAACAGTTATGGCAAAAATCGTGGCTTTCGGGAGTGACCACAAGGCTTAATAACAAATGTTTATGCTATTTTTATGACGGTACAACGTATTGCTATCAACGGTTTTGGGCGTATTGGGCGAGCCGCTTTCAAAATTGCATTAGAAAAAAAGAATATTACGGTCGTCGCCATCAATGATTTGACGGACGCTTTTACTTTGGCACACCTCCTCAAGTATGATACAGCCTACGGGCACTACAAGAAAACAGTGACAGCAGAGAACGGGAAGTTGATTGTGGAGGGAGTCGAGATACCCGTTTTTGCTGAAGCGGATCCAAAAAAATTGCCATGGAAAGATCTGGCGGTGGACGTGGTGCTCGAATGTACGGGGCGTTTCACCGATCTTTCGGGAGCAACACAGCATATTACCGCCGGAGCTAAAAAAGTGATTCTTTCTGCGCCGGCCAAAGGCGATGATGGAGGGGTGCCTACCTATTTGATCGGGGTCAATGATACTGAATATAAAGGGGAGACGGTCATTTCCAATGCATCGTGTACGACAAATTCTTTGGCTCCAGTGGCCAAGATTATAAACGAACGTTTCGGTATTGCCAAAGCGCTCATGACTACCATTCATTCCTACACCGGTGATCAAAATCTCGAGGATGGTCCGCACAGGGATCTGCGGCGAGCGCGCGCGGCCAGCCAAAATATCGTGCCTACTACCACGGGCGCAGCCATTGCGGTGACGCAAGTGATTCCAGAGCTCGCGGGACTTTTTGATGGGTATTCTATGCGGGTGCCGACTATTGTCGTGTCGCTCACGGATTTCACATTCGTTCTCAAAAAGAAAACCACGGTAGAAGAAATGAATGACGTGTTGCGTCAGGCGGCGAGCGATCCTCGCTATCGCCAGGTGCTCGCGGTGACGGATGAGCCGTTAGTGTCGTCTGATTTTATCGGCAACCCCTTTTCTAGTATCGTTGATTTGTCTCTGACCAAGGTGATTGATGGTGATCTGGTCAAGGTTGTAGCCTGGTATGATAATGAGTGGGGCTACTCCAATCGATTGGTAGAAATGGTAGAAATGGTAGCATAATTTTTTTTTCGGTACTCCTGTATGGTAAAAGCAGATGATCACAAAAAAAGATTGCTTGTGATAGCGAATACGAATTTAGCTGAGCTTTCTGATGAAGAAGTTTTGCGCCTGTTGGCTGAACGCAAACAACTAGAGATACTAGAGAAAGAGTATGAACAAGCGCAAAAAAAGCAGGAAGCGCGGTATTTGGTAGAGCAGCAGCAGGCTGATATCGAGGAGAAATTGACAAATCTGAATAAATGTATCACCCCGGATAAGGCTGACGATGATCTGCTCAAATTGATCAAAGAGCGTCAGGGTCTAGAAGCAGAGCGTGATGCGCTAGCGGCAGAGCTTATGGTCATCGTACAGGGCGAAGGCGCCACTCTGATACCAGAACAAAAACAGTCAGCCTCGACTACTACAGAGACAGCGCCTACGCTAGCAACAGAAAAAGTACTACCGCCGATAGCGCCGCCCGAAACGGTCCCTGTTGTCGTGGAGAGGGACGAAGTGCCGATAGAGGAACCGACTGATGTTATCTCCGGGGTAGTGGATGCTGATTTTGGGCGCGAAGCCATCGCTCGAGAAAGTGGCGAATTGAATCGTTATATAGGAGAGCTCAAAAATAACGCTGAATCTCTGGGTACCTTTCTCGATGGGATGCCGCTTGATGCGAAACAAAGCAGAGCGTTTATGCTTGAAGTGGCAAAGATTGATCCAGCTTACGCTATGCACTACGCCGACAAGAACACACTCAAGAAAGATGAAAGTTTCAATCTGGCATTGGTCAGTATACGCAATACTCATAATACGGGCACTGTTTTGTCGGAGATGCTCCCTGAGGCGCGTACAGCCAAAGTGGTGATGGCTGCTATTCGTACCGATTATCGCAATGTCCGTTTCGCCTTGCCTCAAATGGAAGATTACGAAGAGATGCTTGAGCTCGCGAAAAAAATGGCCTTGGAAAAAATTAAGGAGATGAAAGACGGCGTGGATGCACCATTTCTCGTGCCGAAAGTTTTGCAAAAAGATAAAGCTTTTATGGCAGAAGTGGAAAAGATCATTCCCAAGGAAGAAGAAAATCTTTAATAAACACGTTTCGGGCTATGTATGATATTCTCATAAAAAATGGAACGATCATTGATGGTAGTGGTCGTCCGATGTACCGCTGTGATCTGGCTATCGTAGAAGATCACATAGTGGCGATGGGGGATTTCCCCCACGCGCGAGCGGAAAAGGAAATCGATGCTACGGGTCAGTATGTAACGCCTGGTTTTGTGGATGTCAATAATCACTCGGATACCTATTGGCAGTTGCTTTCCCATCCAGAACTGGAGAGCATGATCCAGCAGGGAGTCACCACGGTCGTCGGTGGCAATTCCGGCTCTTCCTTAGCACCTTTGACCGAGCCGGGAGATATTCGCTCTATCCAGAAATGGACGGATATCGAGAAGATCAACTTCAATTGGCTCTCTATGAAGGAATTTTTGGGGGCAGTGGAGAAACGACGGCCAACGCTGAACTTTGCGACGTTGGTGGGACATGGGACGCTCAGGCGTGGAGCCATGAAGGATGAGACACGGACCATTACGCCGGATGAGATTGGGATGATGCAACAGTATTTCAAGGTGGCTATGAAGGAGGGGGCGATTGGTTTGTCGACAGGACTTATCTATACTCATGCCCGTGGGGCTGGCGTGCGGGAACTTACGACTTTGGCCAAGAGTGCCGGATCCTTAGGTGGCCTCTATGTCACCTATGTCCGTGATGAAAAAGAAAATCTTGTTAAGGCGGTGGAAGAGGCGCTCGCGGTTGCGCGCGAGGCTGGAGTACCAATTCATATTTCACACCTCAAAGCGGTAGGTGAGAAAAATTGGCATCTGATGGATGAAGTTTTCAACTTGATTGAAACGGCCGCCCTCGATGACATTGCTGTGACCTTCGATGTCTACCCCTATACCTCGACCGGCTCAGTTTTGTACACGCTCCTGCCAGAATGGGTGACACAAAATGGCAGAAAAATGATGATTGAGCAACTGAAAGATCCACAGACCTACGCCATGGTTTTGCGTGATATGCAGCAGAAGAAAACGGATTATGCTCAGGTGCAGATTTCTTCTTCGGCCTTGAGCAAAATGCTCTCAAGGCGTCGGATATCAGAGATTGCCACGCTTCAAGGAAAATTACCGGAGCAAGTGATTTTGGATTTCTTACTGGCAAGCGACGGACGTGCTATCGTGACTATGGACGTGCTCTCGGAGCGTAACGTTTTGAAGGCTATACAGCATCCGTTTTCTATCATTTCGAGCAATGGCGTTGGGTACGGTGTGGCACACGCTCAGTCAGGCGACCTGGTGCACCCGCGTAATTTTGGTACTTTCCCGAAGGTCTTTGCCAAGTATGTACGCGAAGACAAGGCTCTTTCGTGGGAGGAGGCGGTACATAAGATGACAGGCAAGCCGGCTTTGAAATTCAAACTAGAAAAGCGTGGATTACTAGCGGAGGGGTACTTTGCTGACGTTGTGATCTTTCACCCAGATACTATCTCCGATAGGGCGACGATGGAAGACCCGTACCAGTATCCGGCCGGTATCGAGTACGTGATTATCAATGGTACGATTTCTTTGTTTCGGGGGGTTTTGACTGGGCGACCAGCGGGCACTATTTTACGTCCAAAAAAAAGCTTTTTTAAGTGGTGAATACCCCTTTTGCATCCTCCTCGTGACAGGTATCTTCAGTTGTGAGAGGATGTGAGGGTGACTCTGTAGCCGGTGGGTGCTGTTGATAATGGCTGCGGGTGTCCCATGGATATGCAAGAATCATTTTTCAAGAATAAACGAGTGACGGTATTCGGCCTGGGGCTGAGTGGGGGCGGGGTAGGGACCGTGCTTTTTTTGGTGAAGCAAGGGGTTCGTGAGGTCATTGTGACTGATATGAAGAGCCGTCAAGAATTGGCGCCTGTCATCGCCAAGCTCGCAGCCTATAAGAACATCACTTTCGTGTTCGGTCAGCACCGGCCGGAAGACTTTACTCGGGTGGACATGGTGATCAAGAACCCGATTATTCCTTGGACGAATGAGTATGTGAAACTCGCGAAGAGGAATAAGGTGCCCGTGGAAATGGATTCGAGTCTTTTTTTTGCCCTCTGTCATGCCACGATTATCGGTGTGACAGGGAGCAAAGGCAAGACAACGACTGCCTCTCTTATTGCTCATATTTTGGAGCAGGCTGGTAAAGCGGTTGTGCGGGTTGGTATCAGTCAGGGGGGAGTGCTCCCCTTCCTTCAAAAGATTACCAAAGAAAGCATCGTTGTGTTCGAACTTTCTTCTTGGCGACTGTCCGCTTTGTCTGTGGTGAAAAAAAGTCCACACATTGCTGTCGTTACCAACATCTTTCCCGATCATCTCAACTACTATAAGTCTATGGCGGCCTATAAGGCTGACAAAAAAAATATCTTTACCTTTCAAAGGAGCCGTGACGTGGTCGTGGCTAATTTTGCAGATAGTGCGGTGCGGGAAATGGTACAGGATGCGCCGGGGCAGCTTGTCTGGTTTTCGACTCTTGGGCCGATTGAGGGAGATGGGGCGTGGCTCGATGATGCGACGTTGTTTGCTTCTGTTCAAGGGAAAACACAGTCGTTGCTCCCGGTAGAAAAAGTAGCGTTGAAAGGCACACATAATTTATCCAATATTTTAGCCGCCGCCGCCGCTACTCTTGCTTCGGGACTTTCGCTTGAGCAGGTGCGTGCTGGTATCAGAACGTTCAGTGGCGTTCCTCATCGTTTGGAAAAAGTTGCCGTCAAGAAGGGAGTCGTCTATTTCAATGATACGGCGGCGACTATCCCTGACGCGGCCGTGGCTGCTCTTCGGTCATTCACTGAGCCAGTTATTCTGATCGCGGGTGGCAGTGATAAGGAATTGGACTTCGAAAATTTTGCCCAGGAAATTCTTGTTCGCTCCAAGGGGCTGGTACTCTTCAAGGGTACAGGGACTGAGAAATTGCTCAAAGCTCTGCGGCGGGCGTTGCCAGAAGGGGAACGGGAAAGGAAATTTGAGATCGTGGAGACGATGGGCAAAGCAGTGGAGCTTGCTTCGCGCGGTGCTGAAGCGGGAGACGTCGTTCTTCTTTCGCCTGGTGCCACCAGTTTTGGACTCTTCCAAAACGAGTTTGATCGGGGCGAACAATTTCGCCAAGCGGTGAACGATTTGCCATAGGGATTATCCAGCCCTCGTTTATACTCGGCCTGGTACAAATGTTTTTTTCTTGACAGTATACCAGGAAATGGTATACAGTACCCCCGTAGGGTATATAATAATGGATGAGACTATGACGCTAAAAAAGACGTTGAAGAAAAAGGAAACCAAGTCGCCTATCGAATCTCGCCTTGCCCGTATCGAGGGCCAATTGCGGGGGATACGGCGGATGCTGGCGGAGAAGCAAGACTGTCTCGCTATTATTACTCAGGTGACCGCTATTCGCGAAGCGGTAGCGATGCTCGGGGTGGAGCTTTTGAAAGATGATATCACCTGCAAGTGGGATGGTAAGCGAAAAATTGATGAAGCTTATCTCAAGTCGCTCTTCCGGATGCAGTAACTCCTCGTGATATTTGCTATATAAGAAAAACTTATGAACAACCCTTTCGAAAACGCACAGCAGCAATTGCGAGCCATTCATAAAATAGTCGGTTTCGACGAAAACATTATGGTCCAGCTGATGAGCCCCAAGAGGGTGCTCGAGGTATCATTACCGGTCAAGATGGATGATGGTCACACAGAAGTATTTACTGGGTATCGTTCGCAGTATAATGATGCTCGTGGTCCTTTCAAGGGCGGCATCCGTTTTCATCCTGGAGTGACGGTAGATGAGGTCAAAGCGCTTTCGGCGTGGATGACATGGAAGTGTGCTGTTGTTAATATCCCGCTTGGGGGTGGGAAGGGCGGAGTGATTGTTGATCCGAAGAAGCTTTCTTTAGGGGAGATCGAACGTTTATCACGAGCCTACGCGCGAGCGCTTACTCCCTTCATCGGACCTATGGTGGATGTGCCCGCGCCGGATGTTTCGACTGATCCGCGCATTATGGGCTTCATGCTTGATGAATATGAAGAGGTGATCGGACGACGAGCACCTGGTGTTATCACAGGAAAGCCTCTTTCTATTGGTGGTTCAAAAGTACGGGAGTATTCGACCGCCAAAGGAGCTTTTCATGTTATTGAGAAGGCAGTAGAGGTACTTGGTTTGACCCGTACCGCCACAGTCGCCATTCAGGGCTTTGGGAACGGCGGGAGTTTCTTAGCAAAAATTTTGCAGCAGGCTGGTTTCCTGGTGGTGGCGATCGCTGATTCCAAAATGACGGTCTATAATAAGGATGGTCTCGATATCACGGTACTGGAAAAAAGTAAAAACGAAACGGGTAGCTTCAAAGGCACGGGTGTTGGCGAGGAACTACCTAGTGAAGCAGTGCTTTCACTCCCTGTTGATATTTTGGTGCCGGCTGCCTTGGAGGATGCTCTCCATGAAGGGAATATGAAAGAGATTCAGGCCAAGCTCATTGTAGAAGTAGCTAATGGTCCAGTGACACCAGAAGCGGAAGAATTCCTGACTGGAAATGGCGTGATGATTGTGCCGGATATTTTGGCCAACGCCGGTGGGGTGACGGTGAGTTATTTCGAGCAGGTGCAGAATGCGATGAATTATGCTTGGGAAGAAGAAGAGATTTTGCACAAGCTACGAGTGATTATGGACACTGCATTTGAGGCCGTGTGGCAAGAAAAGGAAACATATAAAACCACTATGCGTATGGGAGCCTATGCTCTGGCCGTGAAGCGCGTAGCTCAGGCTATGAAAGATCGGGGCCGGGCATGATTTTCTGTGTTGGTTGAGCAGTCCTCTCTACCGGGAGGCAGGTAAAAAACTCATCAGTTAAGAAGTTATAAATATGTACGACGTGATTATTATTGGGGGAGGGCCAGGTGGGGTTGCCGCGGGCGTGTATGCGGCACGTAAACAATTGAAGACACTGTTTCTTACGGAAAGTTTTCAGAGTCAGTCAACAGTATCGGCGAGCATCGAGAATTGGATTGGGACGGTGTCCATTTCTGGTTGGGAGTTTGGTCAATCACTTGAGAAACACTTGCGTGTCCAAGAGGGAATCGAAATTGTCGTTGGAATGAAAGCATCGAAAGTGACCAAGCGTGATGAAGGTGGGTATATTGTTGCAACCGAAAAAGGTGGTACGTATGAAACGAAAACAGTGATCATCGCCTCTGGTGGTCGCCATCGTCACCTCGGTGTGCCTGGCGAAGAGAAATTCAATGGCAAGGGAGTGGTCTACTGTTCTACGTGTGATGCACCATTCTTCCGCGACAAGAAAGTGGTAGTAGTTGGTGGCGGCAATGCCGGATTGGAGGCCGTGGAAGATTTGCTTCCGTATGCCAGTGAAATCCTTCTCGTCGTTCGTTCAGGGGAATTGAAAGGTGATCAAGTGACTCAGGATACCATACTCACTTCGCCTAAGGTAACTGTTATGTACAAACAATTGACACAGGAAGTGTTGGGAGAAATGAAAGTGGAAGGCGTTCGTCTCAAACATGCTGAGACCAGTGAAGAACAAACAATCACTCTTGATGGAGTGTTTGTGGAAATCGGGATGATACCTAATACCGAGTTCGTAAAGGACTTATTGGAATTAAACGAACGTGGAGAAATCATCATTGATGGGCGTACCACCGCCACTTCTCGGCCGGGGATTTTTGCCACTGGAGATGCCACTGATATGCCCTTCAAACAAAACAATATCTCAGCTGGTTACGGGGTGGTAGCCGCCCTCTCGGCTTACGATTTTATTCGCAAGGGGAGAGGGTAGAAACTCTTTACAGAAGTGGGAAAACGTGCTATACTGCTTGTACAAATGAAAAATAGGTTGCCTCGACTAAGTCGAGTGAGCATCGTTAGAAGTACAGAAAACGGGTATTCAGAAGGAATGCCTGTTTTCTTTTTCTGGCAGGGGTTCTCAAGTTTTTAACTTGATAGTTTTCAGACAGTGGTGGGGGTTGAAATACGGGCTTTCCTAAGCTATACTACTTGGTGCCCTCCCGTAGGAGAAGCAGAGAAAAATTGGTATAGTGGGGTGGAGCTTCTGTATGCTTTTGTGTGATTTTTTTAAGACATTGCGGTAAATTTTACGAGTATGGAAGTTTTTGAAATCGAGGGCGGAAAAAAGCTTTCCGGCACAATCACGGTTTCTGGACTGAAGAATGCGGCTACGCCTATTTTGGCTGCTACTCTTTTGACGAATGAAACGTGTGTCTTGAAAAATGTCCCGCGTATTGAAGACGTTTTTCGAATGTTAGAAATTTTAGAGAGCTTGGGAGCGACGGTCGAGTGGCGTGGGGAAAGCACGGTGGCTATTACCGCTCACACTATTGATGCTAAACGGATCAATCAAGAAGTGGTTAAACGTCTGCGCTCCTCCGTTTTTCTCTTGGGGGCGCTTTCGGCTCGTGTCAATCATTTTGCTATTCGTCAGCCTGGGGGCTGTGTCATCGGGGCGCGGCCGATGGGCACACATATTGATGCCTTGGAGAAACTGGGTGTCACCATTAAGGGGGATGGTAAAAGTTTCCTTATAGATGCCACCAAGAAAAAAACCGCCAAGGTAGTGTTGCGTGAACTCTCGGTGACGGCTACAGAAAACATTATGCTGCTCGCTGCGACTTTGCCAGGGAAAACCGTCATCAAGCTGGCCGCAACAGAACCACATGTCGCCGACTTGGGGAAATTCTTACAGGCTCTCGGGGTAAAGATGACTGGTCTCGGCACCCATACTATTACCATAAGCGGCCAACGGAAATTGTTTGGTGCCACGCATACGATTATGCCGGACCACAATGAGGCTGCCACCTTTCTTGTCTTGGGGGCGCTCACGGGGAGCGAGTTAACCGTGAAAAATGCCCGCGAGGATGATCTGGATGTCGTTTTGGAGAAAATGAAAGAATTTGGCGTGACTTTTACAGTTGGTAAAAACAGCATCACAGTTCATCCGGCCAAAAAATTGCGGGCAGTTTCCAAAGTGCAGACTCAGACGTATCCCGGTGTCCCAACCGAAACGCAATCTCTTTTCGCCGCTCTGGCCACCCAGGCCGAAGGAGACACTCTTATTTTTGAAACGATGTTCGAAGGTCGATTTAACTATGTTCCTGAGCTCATCAAAATGGGAGCGCAGGTGGATATTCTCAATCCGCATCAGTTAATAGTCCATGGCAAGACCAGACTCCACGGGACGGTAATCAAAAGCTATGACTTGCGGGCCGGGGCAGCGCTCATTTTAGCGGCCTTGGCCGCACGCGGTACGACTATCATCGAAGACATCTATCAGATAGATCGTGGGTATGAACGGATTGAGGAGCGGCTACAAAAAATCGGGGCACTGATCAAACGAGTGAATGTGTGAAAAACATTGAGAAATTTTGTGATTTTATAGTTTATGCAGTCAATATTTTTACCGAAAATCGGGATTGATTTGGGCACGGCCAATACCCTGGTGTTTGTGCCGGGTAAGGGGGTAGTCATTAACGAGCCATCGGTGGTGGCAATTTCACTCACCGAAAACAAAGTGTTGGCGGTAGGCAATGAGGCAAAGGAAATGCTCGGACGTACCCCCGATACTATCATGGCCGTGCGTCCGCTCAAGGATGGGGCTATTGCTGACTATCGTATCACCGAAGCGATGCTCAAATACTTTATCGGGCGAGTCGGTGGCCGGATCCGTTTTTTTCGCCCGGAAGTCGTCTTGTCTATTCCGGCTGGTATTACTTCCACTGAACGTCGAGCAGTAATTGACGCGGCTCTCAAAGCCGGAGCCAAGGCCGCCTATGTTGTCAAAGAGCCAATTTTGGCTGCTATTGGAGCCGGTATCCCTATCCATACTGCGCAGGGCAATATGATTATTAATATCGGAGGCGGAACGTCAGAGATTGCTATCATTTCTTTGGGTGGGGTGGTGGCCTCGCACAGCGCCCGGGTAGGTGGTAACCGGATCGATCAAGCTATTTCCGACTATATCAAACGTAAGTACAGTCTGGCCATTGGTGATCGTACGGCTGAAGAAGTGAAAATAAAGATCGGCTCCGCTATCGCCCAAGTCAAAGAAGATCATATGGAAGTGCGGGGGCGCGATCTGATGGGCGGCCTACCGAAGACAGTCAATATTTCGTCGAACGAAGTGACCGAAGCTATCCAAGATGAGCTGCGTGAAATCATCAATGTCATTAAGCAGGTACTCCAGGAAACACCGCCGGAATTGGCAGCTGATATTATGGACAAGGGGATGGTACTTTCTGGCGGCACGGCGCAGCTTCGCTACCTCGATCAGCTCATTTCCAAAACCATCAATGTACCGTGCTATGTGGCTGATGATCCTGCCTTTTGTGTGGTCAAGGGAACAGGTGTCGTGCTCGAAAATCTGGATGTTTACAAGAGAAGTATAATGCTGGGGAAGTAGGATTGGTAGCGAAATATTTCTTATGACTATCGGCATTGATGCCTCGCGGGCATTTTTGAAACGACGCACCGGCATAGAAGAATATGCTTATCAGGTGATTAAGCATATGCGAGGAGAGCTGTCTCATGAGGCGGTTGTTTTATATGTTCGTAAGAAACTTACATTCTCAGATGGTCGTCTCAGAATGGACATGCCGAATATTGATTTTGAGTTGCCAGAAAAATGGCACGTGCGAGGATTGTGGGCGCCACGCTTTTGGACACAAATCGCTTTGTCTATCGAAATGTTCTTCTACCCAGTAGACGTATTATTCGTGCCAGCGCATACTGTGCCCTTGCTCCATCCTAAGAAAACCGTGGTCACCATCCATGGGCTGGAATACGAATTTTGTCCCGGGTCGTATTCTTTCTGGGAACGACTCTATATGAGCCTCTCTATCCGCTATTCCTGTCTGGTGGCCAGTACTGTTATCTGTGTGTCGGAAAATACCAAGAAAGATGTGATGAAATTATATGGTGTGATGGCGGAAAAAATTCGGGTGATTTATGAGGGATATGAAAGTAAATTTCAAAATCCAAGTGTCAAATACCAAACAAAACCCAAAGCTCAAAGCCCAAACGTCAATCCTTACGTGTTGTTTATTGGAAGATTAGAAGAGCGCAAGAATGTGGTACGGATGATCGAGGCTTTTGAAATATTAAAAACAAAATATCAAATCCCACACGAACTCATCTTGGTAGGAAAGTCCGGGTATGGCTATGAAAGAATCAAGCAGAAAATAGCGAGGAGTAAGGCAAAGGAATCACTTCGCGAAATGGGCTATGTTTCGGAAGAGGAAAAATGGGGTTTGCTATGGAATGCTGACATATTTCTGTTCCCCACTCTGTATGAAGGTTTTGGGATACCAGTTCTAGAGGCACAGAGTGTGGGGGTGCCAGTGGTGACATCTCATACGTCGTCTTTACCAGAAGTAGCCGGTGAAGGAGCAGTTTTTGTTGATCCCTTAAATGTAGAGAGTATAGCTAAGGGTATCTACCAGGTGCTTTCTGATCCGAATGTGAGAAGTGGTATAATAAAAAAAGCGGTCATCAATGTGAACCGTTTTGGTTGGGCGTCGTGCTCGAAGAAAATTTCTCAATTATTGTCACAATAATGGAAATAATGGAAGGGACATCATTGAAACAACCGGTGCCGAAAAAAGTAGCTCTCGTGCATGATTTTTTGTTTTCCTATGGCGGAGCGGAGCGGGTGCTTGAGGCATTGTGTGAAATGTATCCCGAGGCGCCTATCTACACGCTCCTCTATGACCAAGAGCGGATGGGGGAACATTTTCGTGGCCGTGATATTCGAGTGTCGTGGCTGAAACATTTGCCGCGTTTTATCCAGAAACGATATCGTTTACTTCTGCCCTTTTTCCCGGTAGCAGTGGAGAGCATCGACCTGCGGGAATTTGATGTGGTTATTTCTTCCTCTGGAGCCTGGAGCAAAGGCATCATCACTCGGCTCAATACTACTCACATCGCCTACCTCCATTCGCCTATGCGCTACGCCTGGGACTATCACGAGCAGTATTTGGGAGAAATCGGGGCGCGAGGAAAAGTGCGGATTTTTTCGCGTATGCTTCTCTCTTACCTCCGCATCTGGGATCGTCAGGCGGCGCTTCGGCCGGATGTATTGTTGGCCAATTCACGCTATACGGCGGCACGTATCAAAAAGTACTACCGCTCTTTGGCAGCGGTGATTTACCCCGGGGCACTTTCTTTGTTTGAAAAAGTAGGCAATGTCTCCGCAACGCGCGAAAATAAGCGGGAATACTTTTTGGTGGTGTCGCGTCTGACCTTGTCCAAAAAGGTAGATACGGTGGTTGCGGCTTTCAATAAATTGGGCCTGCCACTTGTGGTGGTGGGGGAAGGGAAAGAGCGGACGAGACTAGAGAAATTGGCCAAGTCCAATATTCGTTTCACTGGCTTTGTGCTAGATGAGCAATTGGCGGCTCTCTATCGTGGTGCGCGGGCGCTTATTTTTCCGGCGGAAGAGGACTTCGGTATGGTGGCAGTGGAGGCTTTGTCTTTCGGTACCCCGGTTATTGCTTTTGATTATGGAGGTATCCGCGAGATCGTAGAGGAGGGTGTGACTGGTGAATGGTACCATGCCCAGGCAGCAGAAATAGTGGCCGAAGGGGTGCGGCGCTTTCTTGCTAAAGAAGGAACCTACGACGAGGGGGTGATGAAGCAGTCGGTAGCACGCTTTACCAAGAGTCGCTTTCAAGAAGAACTGCGAGTGGCCGTTGAGAGGGCGAGTAACAATTAATAACATTTTCGATGCACATCATCGGCCATTTCAAAGAACGGAAAGCGCTCTCTCAGAGTCTTGACGGAAAACTATTTTCCCAGGCCTTTCTTTTTTTTGGGCCACGCAGCGTGGGGAAGAGTTTGTGTGCTTTGGAATTGGCTGCGCTCTTGGCTCTGGAGCCTGATTTCGTACCGACCACTGGTAAGCCCCATCCATTTGACGTGATGGTCATCTATCCGATGGCTGTGACCAAGAAGGGGATAACGAAAATGAAAAAAATACCGGCCGAGGATATCCGAGCTGCTCTCAATTTTTTGGGGAGTTTCCCGGCGAGCGGCGGTTTCCGAACCGTAGTTATCGAAGATGCGCATCGCCTTTCGGAAACGGCACAAAATGTTTTGCTCAAGACCTTGGAAGAGCCTAACCCTTCCACGGTTATTATTCTCGTGACACACGAGCTCGGTAGTATTTTGCCGACACTGTTGTCGCGCGTGAAACGGGTGCGTTTTGATTTTGTCCCGGAAGAAGCAATCCGCCGCGGGTTAGCCGAATATTTTCCGCAGTACCCGACAGGGGAGGTAGCCCCTTTCTTTTTTGCTCTTGGCCGGCCAGGAATGATTCTTTCAGCTCTCGTAGATGCCTCGCAGTTTTCGACTGAGCGCGAAAAACTTGGAACTCTTTTTCGGCTCTCGACGCTTTCGCTTTCTGAGCGTCTGAAGTTAGCAGAAAAACTTTCCACCAACGCTGACCTGACCGTACGTCTGCTCGAGTGGTGGTTGCCAGGACTCTATAATCAGGCGAAAAAAATTAAAGAAAGGCAGCTGACAGTACGTTTCTATGCTCTTTTAGAGGCAGTCGAACAGACGATAATACTTTTGAAAACCACCCAAAGTAATACCCGTTTATTACTGGAAAAACTATTTTTGAGTCTCTAATCAGTACGAGAGATGCGATTTTTGTGGAAAACACAATTAAAAAGAGAACGTGGTAAGCTGTCTTTGAAACAAGCTCCTTCGAAGGGGAATGTCTCTCGCAAGGAGCGTTTGGCATCAGCTTATGGTAAGCCACATATGAAAGCGATCTTGTTTGGGGTGGTTTTTTTATGGAGCCTCTTCGTCGTCACACTTGGGTACATTTTCTTTTTTTCTCCTTTCCTTTTCATTACGGCGCCGGAGGTAGTCGGTACAAGATCTATTTCCCAAGAAGCGGTGGCGCAGATGGTGACGGAGGAAATCTCGGGAAAATATTTCTCACTCATTCCTCGCAACAGCTTCTTTCTGATACGACCGGAAGAGATTGAGCATTTTTTGCAAGAGCGTTACCCGCTGATGCGTGCCGTTTCTGTTACACGAGTCTTCCCGAATCATTTGCAAGTAGTGGTGACTGAACGTGAAAAAATCGTGGTGTGGTGTTCTTTCGCTCACTGTTTTCATATTACTGAAGACGGCAGTGTATTCCCTGTTTCCGCTGCTTTTGAAGAGCCCGAGAACCTCGGGAGGACCATTACCATCAGAGATATGAGCGAAGAGCCGATGCCAGTCACTCCACGAGTTTTTCAGAACACATTCGTCCCGTTAGTGATTGCTGTGGAAGAAGCTTTCCGGCGGGTGCTTCATGTCGAGGTCGATGAAACGTTCACGGTCGTTTCATATTTTGCTGATGACTTACGTGTGAAAACAAACGATGGTTTTGAAGTGTATATCAGTACCAAGCGTCCGCTCGAAGACTCGATGGCTGCCCTCTCGCTTTTGTTTGAAAAGGAATTATCGTCGGTTGATACGAAGCGGTTGCGATATATCGACGTGCGTACCGAAAATCATATCTACTACGCATTTTTGGATGAGGTAAAACAAACGAGTGAGACGCCAGTTGCTTCGAAAGATACGAAAGAGGTGGGGAAGAAAAAATAGAGAGAATTCTACTGTGGCGGGAAGTAGTAGATGAAGAAATTATCACCGGCCCTGGCGATGGGTGTTTTGTCTTTGAGCCAGCTATAGTCTTTTTCTCCCGGCAACTTCTTTTTGTAGAGATTTTCCTGATAAAAGAAGGTCGTGATAGCGTACCAGCCTGGTTCTGGATCACGACTGGCGTACCAGGGGATATATTTGCCCTCCAGGTAGTAGCTCGGGTTGCCGCCACCAAAATAGTCGACACGGATTTTGTCGATAGGTGGGTAAGAGAGGAGTGCCGTGTCGCAGCCAGGGAGAAATGATTTTCCTGCCACGCAATCATTATGCTTAGCGACGAAGTTTTTCAAATGGATTAAATCTTGCCCCCAGTCATAATTGGAATCTGTGACGTACTTGTAACCATTGAGATGGCCGCCGGTGATGGCATTGAAGTAGGAAAGGTAGCTCGGGTAACTCCAGATCGGGATGGCGACGATAATGAATGTGAGTAGACAAAAGAGGATAGTGAGTATTTTCTTGGTTCCAGGTTCATCTTGGGCGCGTTTGTAGAAATCAAAGAGTGCTTTGGCGACCAGCATATAGAAGAAGGGCATAATAGGGAAGAGATGACGGAGGCCGATATTGAGATTGCCAGTGATGCTGATGTAGCCGTAGAAGAGGATGAAAAACATTGCAAGATACTGAGCCACGCGGTGCTGAAAGGAATGACAGAGCGTTTTTACCAGGCCATGCTTGGCTTTTTCTTCAATCAGCGATTTACCGATGCGGTAGAGTCCATAGCATGAGGTGAAGAGCAAAAGGAAGAGAAATGGCAAGGTCTCTTTGAGAACAAATACCACGGGGAAGTACCAGAGTGAGGCGGCTTCTGTGACTTGGCCTAGGAAGTAGTGGGTGTTGCCGCCAACCACGCGGGAAAAAACCATGAAGAAACCAAGAAAGTATTCACTCAGCGGCTTGAGGAGAGCATGTTCGCTGGAGTAAACAACTATGGCGTGAGCAAGATGAGCAAATTGATTTTTTTGAGCCAGGAGATGATCGGCCAGGATGGCAATTTTCTCACCCGGCATATTTATGGTATTTATGGCATAGACGATCCAAATGACCATGAAACAAACTACGACGCTTGCGGCGAATTTGAGGAGGTATTGGAAAAGCAATCGGGTTTTGAAAAGTGCTCTGCTTCTGGTATCGGCGGGATTCTGCTCCCTCGTCAAGGCATAGAGAATGACGAAAAGCCCGAAGACGGGGAAGAGGAGGACAGCGGAAAATTTCGCCAGTTCGGCAAGACCGAGAAAAAGGCCGGAGAGAAAAATGTTGCGCCCGTTCGGGTGTTTCAAGAAACGAATGAAAAAGTAAAATGCAAAAAAGATGAAAGCGGCGATGCCGATATCAGTAGTGACATAATGATTGTGGGCGATAATGTTGGGGTCGAAGGCATAGAGGGCGACAGCAAATACGCCAGCCAGTGTCCCTCCGAGTTCTTTGGTCCAGACAAAAATCGCGATTCCAAGGAGGACGGCTATGATGATGATGGGGATGCGGGAGAAAAACAAAACGGTAGCAGTGTCGTTACAGGCTGCTTCGGGGCGTGAACAGTTGACGAACATATCGCCAACAACCCACTGCTCGTTAATCCCAGTTTGCCATTCTGCGGATGCGAGGGGGAACTGTAGTCCGAGAGGTAGCAACATGAGTCCAGCCAGGTCTTTGAGGAGCGGTGGGTGTTCGGGGTTGAGACGCATATCACCATAGCGGACGTAGCTGTAACCGGCTGGGATGTGAGCCTTTTCATCAAAAATCATCGATTCTTGGCTAGAGACCAAGAGTGAGAGGGCGAAGTGAAAGAAGAGGATGCCTGCTACCACCATGACCGCGTGCTTTTTGACGAATTCCATAAGGCGTATGTTTTATTTAGATAGCCGGATTATTTTTTCTCATCTGGAATAACAATGACATCAAAATCGCCGCCCTCACGCGAAGGACCATTCCAATCGATATGCTGTTTGTAGGCGTTGGGGTAGCGTTCGAACATTTTCTGGGCGATAGTGTCGTTGTAATTGATCATGAGAAAGATACTGGGGTGGTGAATGATTGTATCTGGGGAGATGATTTCCATATTGGCTACGCGTTGATAGGTCAGATAGTAAAACGGATGAGCATAGACGGGCAGTTTGTTGAAGTCGTTTTTGCCATCTTCGTTGATCATGATGTATTTCTGAGTGCTCTCTGGCAGGGCGAGCAAATAACGTGCCATATTGGTGTAGTTCTCATTGAAGGCAGTAGCAGCATGGACGTTTTGACTGAAAAACACAAAATATTTTGTCAGATTAAAAACGGCGCTGAACGAGAGGCTGATGACCAAGAGTGAGACAAGAGCCAGTTTCATTCCAGGTTGTGAACGGAGGGCTTTTTGGGCGAACCAAAAGGCGGCCATAGTGGCCATGAGGAAGACTGGCATTTGCGTGCCGATGGAACGGAGGGCATGCGGCAATCCCTCGTTGGTCAGAAACTCCGGTAACAGCATGACAAAGAAGGATCCAAGGAGGAAAAAATTTCTGACCAGACGCAGGTCACGGTCTTTATCACGGAGACGTTTTCCGATCAGGGTGACGGTCTGCCAGATGAGATAGAGAAACCCAGCCAGGAAGAAGGTGCCGACTACCGGGTCGAGGACCGGATAGGGTGGGTAGTTGTGGCGCCAGTTTTGATCACCCCAGAAATTATATTTGAGAAGTGAGAGAGCAAAAGTCTTGCCGATGGTACCCCAGAGATTGCCACCGTTAGCCAGTGGAGAAAATACGGAAATCTGTGAAGAACGTGACTCGAAGTCCTCGGGATGGGAAATAAAAAAGTTATAGAACATGGGGGCAGCGGAAATAAAGGCCCCGAAGATGAAAATGAGCGTGTGTTTCCAAAAGCGGCGGAGGAAGTTTTCGTAAGAAAAAATGAGCGCCGGAAACAATACGACGAGAATAAGCGGGGCTACCCGGAAAGCGATATAGGTGTGGAGCCCCAAACCGAAAATGATGCCAGAGAGGAAGAAATCGCGGATGCGCTGCGTCCGAAAGCCACGGAAAAAGAAGTAGAAAGAAAAAGTGAGAATGAAGGTAGTCATGATAGCCCGGAAGCCGATACGGGAAAAATTGATCGCCCAGTAGGAAGTGGCCAGCATAAAGGAAGCGATCAGACCGGCTCCGCTTCGGTGGAAGAGTTCTTTGGCCAGAAGGTACATCCCCAAGACAGACAATGTGCCGAAAAGCACCGAAGCGATGAGTAGCCCCGTGATGGTATTGCCAATAAGGGCAATAAAAAGTGCTTGGATATTGATAAACAAACCTTCACGGCCGTAGTTGGCTGGGTAGAAGAGTTTGAAATTCCCGCTGGCGAGAGCATTTAAGGCATCGACGCCATTGGCCGCTTCGTCAGGGTAGATGCCGGCTGGGATACTTTCGATATGATAGAAACGGACGAAGAAGGCAAAGAGGATAATAAGAGCGAGAGAGGTTCCGACGATGAGGGAAAGTTTTTTGTGTGGGGTCATAGAGCGGGTCACTGATGCTTCGATAGGCGACAGCAGAGATTTAATTTTTTTGTTTGTTATGGTATAATTATAACAAAGTTGCCACAAAAATGAAAATACGCTGATGCCATTTAATTTTCAAGGCGGGGTAGATCGAGTCAGGAAACTTTTTTCGGGGGGTGAACAAGCTCACGATCTTCCTTTGATTTCTCTAGAAGAGTATCGAACAAAGTATGCCGAGTACTTTTCCCCCGGTAAGTGCTGGATGAGTAGGGATAATAAGGTGAGAATAGAGACGTCGGTACCATGGATGATTAATCATACGCGCCTCGATGAGGAAGATGAAAAGGGAGAGCCTAATCTTGCAAAAAGGGAGCTGTTTGCGAGTGAGGATGAATTATGGGCACTGCTCTACGACGGTGGGTACGAACCAATCGGTATTTCTATTGCGAAAAATCCTGAGAAAGCGTCTGAGAGTGATAAAGGTGCGGATGGTGAAGCGACTACACCAGAGAGCGGCACCGAAACGCCGGCGGCCAATGTTGATAGCGTGACAGTCGAGGGGCATCCGGATTCGGGCGAAGATGCTATGCACATTATCGTCGAGGCTGCGAAAATACGAGCTGAAATCGAAACCTTGTTGAGCCAGGCACGTGAGTTGGTGGTTGCTGATGAACCTAACCCTTTACAGGAACTGCTTGTTCAAATTGATAGCGAAACAACCGAAGCATCAAAAGAAATCGATCGTTTGTTTACTACTCCTGCTCCAGACAATGTTGAAAAACTCACGGCACTGCTCGAAGAATTACGCCGTAGGCGTGATGGGGCAGAGCGGGCGCTTCATGCGCTACAGACACTCTCTTCCGATTCTGGAGCAGTAGTCGCGAGCGAAAAGACCCCAGCTGAATCAGGGGGTGGAGATTTTGGCGAGAGCAGAGGTAGTGAGAAAAAAACTTCCAAAAGAAAAAAAGGGAAGGGTAGTGGCCCTGATGATGGTGGCGAGGTGCCACTGGTTGTTGGGAGTTCACTGAATGACGCTTCACTAAGGGTTTTAAGTAGCCTTAAAAGAATGACATCACCAGCCCCCATAGAGCAAACTCTGCTACCAGTGGAGTCTATAGCGGACGAAGGTGTAAAGAAGGCCACGGAACAAATTTTTTCGGAAGCGCTTGCTAGCGATCGTGCGACCGTATCTACGATAATTGAAGCTATCACGACTCCGGAAGAGTATGCGGAGTTCCTCCGTACGCTGGAGAAAACTCATTCCAAAGATGGCGATCGTGATATATATCATATCCTCAACTTTGATAACTATGAAGTCGCTTTCCGGCGGAGTCTTGCACAGGAAGAGCGTTCGGCAGTGATGGCATTGGAGGGGGAGCTTAAAAAACAGCTGTATGATAAGTTTGAAGTTCTTTTCGCGTCGTTTCGTCAGGAGTTACAAACGTATTATAATAAAGAAAAGGCGAAGATTGACAGCGTGGTAGAGGAAATAGCACTTGATGCTCTCGTTTCATCGTTTACTGATGGCCCAGAGTCTTTGCAGCGATGGAAAAAGTGTGCGCCCGACATGACCGCAGTCGAACAGTCAAGAGTGATGGAAGAAGCATCTCGACTCTTGGGCGCACTCAACCACGACTTGGAAGCACGGAGGGGAGATCTCGCTCGGAGCAAAGAATGGGATGCTTTTCTGGCGCTTCCGAAAGGCGAGCAAATGATAAATTTGTACAAGCAGACGGTGAAAAGAGTCTGGCAGAGTTTTTTCGATGGGCTTAAAGACGAGGGGCTCATTGATGTTATGACATGGTCAGAAAAGATAAAAGAGTGGGAGACTCACTATCTGCCTATGGTGAGGAAACAGATTGTTGGTAGTATTCTTGGTCAATCAGAGGTGACTAGAGAACAAGGGGAAATTATTTTTGAAGAGCTGCTGCGAGTACTTGACCGAGAACGTGAAGAAAAAAGAGCTAGAAGGGAAAGACCTGTATGAAGAATCACACATTCGAAGGACACGGAGAACAAAATAAAACACCCGAGCCTATGAGCGAGCGAGCAGCCAAACTGGCAGCGTTAAGAGAGAGGCTATCGCCAATTATTGCGGACGGAATGGCTGTTGATTTAGAAGTGTTCGATCAAAAACCGACGGCAGAGGGAGGTTCAGAATCAGGAGCGGTGGAATCGCAAGTGGTGGAACCGGCTGCTACTTCCGCGGTACCTGAGCCAGCTTCATCGCCAGACCAGGTACTAAAACCACGACGAAGAGCGAAAGCAAGAGTGGAAAAGGGCAAGAAACCAAGAAATCCTTCTGCTTCGACGGCTTCACCAGGAACTTCGAATGTTCTTGTTTCTGCTACCGTGGAACAGCCCGCATCGTTCAAGGAATCTGCCCCCGAACTTTTGCCCGAAGGTGGTCAGTTGAAATTTACGGATGAACGTGGGGTGGACGTGATAGTGGAAAAGCAAGGTGGCTTGTATGGGGTGGATGATAGCAAAGATTTCACCGGATTTATTTATAATGAGGATCAAATAAGGACGTTGATCAAAGGATGGACACCGTTAGGAGAAAGTGTCTTGGAGTTAGCTCAAGAAACTGAAAGACAAGAGCAGGAAAAACTGTATGGAGAGGTTGAGAGGTTGCTTATCCAACAGCAAGAGCAATGGCTGGTAAGAATAGAACAAATTACGAATACTGAAGAGTATAACGCTTTGGTAGATGAAGCAGTGGAAATCGGTAGGCAATACAAACCGGACCATCCAGGAATAATGAGTTTCCTACTCGGGGAGCCCTTTGAGAGGTTGTTGGCACAGTATCCGCAAGTGAGTACTCAGACAAAAGAAAAATTGTATTCGCAGGCCCACGACCTACAAGGGAAGATAAATAAAGCTTCCCGAAAAAAAGCCAGTGATTTGCTGATTATGCGAACGGAAGCACCAACAGCTCATTCAGGCGCTAGCACTTCTGCTCATGACGCATTTCCGCTGGTGAAAACATCGGATCATGGTCATGGTGTATCGCAGAATGAAATTGGAGAAGTTACGAGCGGTGAGGCAAGAGGAGAAAGACTGGAAAGGTATAGGGCGCAGATAGCGGCCGGCGACTTTGAGGAGGCAGTGATTATCAATCGGGACACTCCATCAGTAGCCGGGATTGTCAGTCCAGAGGCCGCAGCGGATGCCGGCATTGATTCAAGTGAGCCCTTTGAGACTGATTTTGTCCCGTTTGCAGATGGGGAGAGAGTGAGCTATCTCACTCTTGACGAGGAAGAAGGAAGCGTGGAAAAAAGAAATGGGAAGTATTTTATCAAGACGGGGGATACTATGCTTGATGCTAATGATCCAGGTCTGAGTGAAGTAGGAATGCTGGCAGAAGCTCAAAAAAATAAATGGCGTTTCCAGCGTGAGCTTAACGGAGGAGCGCCTGGCGCCGTCGAGCTACCAGTATTCAATGACGTCATTAGGAACGCATCGATTGGAGGCGAGAGTAATCCGGCTACTGCGTCCCCTGATGCTGCTCGCGCGGGAGAAAGAAGAGAACAGGATTACGACACGGTACGCGAAGGCGATGTGTGGGTGCTACGCGATGCTTCCGGCCAAGAATTACGACGGGTAACAGTGAATCAATTTATTAAATATAGTGGAACAGCACTACAGGTCAATTTTTCTGACAGCACAAAGCAACTTCCCCCGGTAGAGGATGACTTCGGATACCTTGATGTGGATTTGACCCGCGTTGATACGGAAATGGTTTTGGATAGGTTTCTTCAGATGCTGCGTGCTGATGGCTTTGTGTTGGAAAGTGCTGGTACGGGAGCAGGAACAACTGAAGTGGCGCCGATTATGGGTGAGCGACGAGGGATGGATGCTCCAGATGGCCGAAGGGCTGAAGTACCGGTTGAAAATCCCGACGTGGCAGTGAAGATTGAGGAAGAACATACTGTGCCTACTACACTCGAGGAGAAAATTGCCCAGTTGCGGCAAGAAAAAGATGAGTTTCGTTATAAATTTGCAGAAAGTGATTTCAAAAATAGCACCATCTTGGGGAAATTAGGCTCCATCTTTCGTGAATTGGACAAGAATAAGAAAGATTATGATACGGACACATGGAAAAGGTATTATCTGGGGGCACTAGAGCAACTGAAGGATGCTGAGCTGGAACAAATAAAAAAATCGGGGCTCACTGGAGAGATCTTGAATGATGCTTTGGCTGGGATGCTTGAGTATTACAAGATCAACGAACCATTGGGATTGATCAAGGCTCGTACCCGCGTACGCTTGGAAACAAAAATAGCAGACAAAGAATGGCCAGAACAGATAATGGATCGGATGGAAAATATTGGACGGGAGTACAACAAGCTCAATTGGAAGACAAAAGTTCTCATTGGGGGAGTATTTATTGGCGGCGCGTTCACTTTGGGGTCTACTGGGGCGGCGGGGGCAGCCATTGGCGGCGGGGCACTTTTCCTTCGGAAAATAGTGACCAGCATTGGAGGGGGTCTTTCTTTGGATGCCACACTCGAAAAAGTAGAAGACTGGTTTGAGAAAAAGAGCGATACGGATAACAAAGAAATTAAAAAGCAAATGGCAAGAATGGATGATATTGACGACTGGGATAAATTCGAAGGAGTTAATGTTTTACTTGATCAGGAGATTGCTTCACTTGATGGAAAGTTACAGAAACATAAATCTCATGCCACCAAACGGAAACTCATTGCTTTCGGAACGAGTATCGGATTTTCATTCGGGAGTTATGCTTTCGGCCATGGCGCCCCGAGTGCTGGTGGAGGAGCGGCGCGTACAACGGTAGCGGCAGCGGCAGCGGAGGCGAAGCGAGCCGCCATACCATCTGGTGCCGCGGCTTCTGGAGTAGCCCGCTCTATTGAGCAAGCGGCTTCGGCTCCCAGTGGGGCAGCCTCGGCTGGGGTGGGGCAGGCACCAATGCCGAGTGGGGCAGCTTCGGCTGCGATGGAGCAGGCCACTCCTCCTCAGGCTAATGCGGCGGCTTCAGCGGTAGCGGTAGCTGAGCGCATCGCTGCTCCAGTACCAGGTGTCGATACTACTCCTCCAGTAGGAGCGGCTGTGAAGATAGCGGCGGAGACAGCGGCCGCGATCCCGGGGAAAGATCTGTTGATCAATTATTCGGTGACGCCAGCTGATGCGCGTAAGGGTTTGTGGGGCATATTGGAAAAGCGTTTGCCTGCTGATATGTCAGAAGCAGAGCGCCCACGCGCTATTCAGTCGCTCTCCAACGCTATTGCGCGAAAACTGCAGGAAATGGACCCGGAAGATTGGAAAAAAGTCGGTTTCCCTTCAGGTGAAGTCGGTGACATTCGCGCTGGGGGCACTATTGACTTTGCAAGATTGCTCAATCCAGATGATGTCCAAAAGGTACTCAATGGAAATTTCATTGCCGCGCCGCCAGAAATACCGTACCCTACTTCTTCTATCGTAGAGCCGGCGGTTGATGTGGCTCTGACGGTTGGCGTCGATGCCAGTGGGCTAGCAAAACAAGTAGTACAAGAAGTGGTGAGTGACAAATTATCTGAAGTAGCGGCCGTAGCAGCAAAGATTCCTGATGTCTCCTCGGGTGAAAAGGCGGCTATCTTCAGTAGCTTTCAAGAACCGTCAGTACCACCAAAGGGCATGCCGATTGAGGGTGTTCACCCATCTACGGTTGTCACAACCTATGTGACGGAACGAGCCACGCTATTGCCTCGGGAGGGGATGATTCGTGCGCGCTATGGAGTGCGGGCGATACAGTATTTCCAGGAACATCCTGGAGAATGGGGAGGAGTGAGAGAATCCGCCACTAGGATGCGCGATAGCCTCTTCTTTGATCCGAATGCTTCATATAATCCGGAGCGGTATGCCAGGTTAGGTCAGACGACGTTGTCATCGGTGCTGCGCGATGCCGAAGCCTTCAGACAGAATCCGCTTGCTAACTTCACTTATGATCGCACTACCGACCCACTGAGCATTCGTGCCATACGCCAGGTGAATGATTTTGTGGAAATTGCTAAGCGGACTTTTGGTGTGGAAGGGGCGATGGTTGCGGCAGGAGAATCGATTAACAACTATGTGCTTCGGATGACGATGAAAGGTGTGGCGGAGGGGCGACCTATCAGATTTTTTTATCGATCATAATTCACGGTTAACATATTTATACTATGGCTCTCGATTATACAGCGCTGCGTGAAGAATTGATCACGTCTTTTCACTTGGAACAGGTGCCGAAAGAGCGGCAGGACGAACTTATCTCCAAGATGGGCGAGGCCCTTCTCAAAAGAATTTTTTTGGAGACGATGGAAAAGCTCGGTGACGATGGCGTGGTTGCGTATGAGGCGCTCTTGGATAAGAAAGCTAAACAAGAAGAGATTGAAGCATTTTTCGAAAGCAAGATTCCGGGGTACAATGTCTTTATCAAAGGAGTGGTCGAGGACTTCAAAGAAGAAATGTCAAAGAATTTGGCCTAATCATTGGTGTACTCATATATGCCTGAAGAAGAAATGGTGTTGCCATCCGAAAACAAGGCTGAGACCGAACCTCTTTCTCCAGAAGCGGTGCCAGTCACAGCTGCAACCGAGGGTACATTTCGCCCGGAGGAACAGGCCTCCGCTCCTGAATCGGCGGCTGAAAAATCTGAGGGTACCTATCATGAGATTTTGTCCAAAGTTGCCAGTAATGCCTCTGTTGTTGCGCCTCAGGATGACAGTTCGATAGCTCTCGATACCAAGAGTATCAGTGAAACGACTGATGAAGAAAGTAGGATACAAAAGCTCCTCAATCTGGCTACCACCAAGGGAGTGGGGCATGCCGTCAAGGTAGCCCAGTCGCTCCGCGATTTTTATGCTCTCGATCGTATGCATGACGAACTCTCTGGCAAACTCTATGAGGGGCTGCTCAAACTCGGTCTGATCACCAAGGAATAATAGGGGAGATATTTTTGGTTCTATGCAAAACAGTTTTGATTTGAATACTCTGCTGGTGCCGTTGGTGTATCTCTTCGCTACCGCATCTTTGATGAGCGGCGTGTATTTGGTCGTCCGTAGCTTTTTACGTTTTCGATACCAGGTCAACCAGTCGCTCAATATGGATTTGGAGGTGATCAAGGTGATGCGTAAGAAGAGCCCAGAGGGACAGCAGCAGGCGGCTGATGCTTGGCGTGAAGAAATTTTTGCCATGGAACAACTCCTTTCTTCCTTGGCGGTTTTGAAGCCAACTGGCAACTTTCTCAAGAAGCTTTTTTTCGAGCCGCCGAGCATCGTTTTCGAGATCACGAACCCTTCGTCGAGCGAAGAAATATTTTTTTACCTCTCTATCCCCAAGCGCCACCGCGAAAGCGCGGAGAAGCAGATCCACAGTTTCTTCCCGCATGCTGTTATCGAACAGATTCCTGATTACACGATCTTTTCCCCAGGCAGTTTTACGGCAGTGGCGCTTCTGGAATTGAAATCCACTCACGCCTTGCCGCTCCGTACTTACCGCACGCTTGATATCGATCCGCTCAATGAAATTTCCAATGCCCTGAGTAAATTGGAGACAGAGGCCGAGGGCGCTGCTATCCAGATATTGCTTTCTCATACTGATAGTCAGTGGCGTTCAGAAGGGCGCGTCTTGGCCCAAAAGATGCAGGAAGGGAAACGCTTGAAGGATGCGCAGGGGAGTGGCACGTTTGCCAAAGACGTAGGAAAAGGAGTGGGCAAAGAAATGGCCTCGATGCTGATGCGCACACCGAATACTGGGAAGAGAACTGATGCAGAAGAAAAAAAGGTGGTATCACTGACCCCTGAAGAACAGGAGTTGGTGAAATCAATCGACAGCAAAGCGAGCAAAGCTGCTTTCCGAGTCAATATCCGGCTGTTGTCTTCAGCTGCTACACAGGAGCGAGCTGATGCTATCTTGGCTCATATGGAGAACGCTTTTGGGCAATTTGAAAATCCTGAAGTGAATAGTTTTCGGGTCAAGAAACGTATCAAAGACAAGACGGCTGTTTATGACTATATCTTTCGCAATGTGGACGACGAGCAGGCAATGATTTTGAACGTGGAGGAGTTGGCTAGTATTTTCCATTTTCCGATCTCTACCACCGAGACACCCAAGATCAAGTGGTTGAAAGCAGGAGCAGCTCCTCCACCGGTAAATATTCCGAAGGAAGGCATTCTCCTTGGTTACAATGATTATCGTGGCGTGAAGAGTGATATTCGTATCACTGATAATGACCGCCGCCGCCATATGTATGTTATCGGGCAGACAGGTGTCGGTAAGTCCAATTACCTCCAGGAAATGGCCAAGAAGGACGCTCGGGCTGGCAAGGGCTTCTGTTTCATCGATCCGCACGGCGATGCCATCGAGGATATTTTGACCGCCATCCCCAAAGAGCGAGCCGAAGATGTCATCATTTTCGATCCAGCTGATGTGGCGCGACCGATTGGTATCAATATGCTCGAATTCGATCCGGCTCATCCGGAACAAAAGACTTTCGTCATCAATGAAATGATTGGTATCTTCGACCAGCTCTACGATATGAAAGCCACCGGCGGTCCGATGTTCGAACAGTATATGCGAAACGCCATGCTCCTCATTATGGAGCACCCAGAGAGCGGTTCGACACTCATGGAAATTCCCAAAGTCTTGGCTGATGAAGAGTTCCGCCGCTACAAACTCTCCAAATGCACCAACCCCATCGTGCGCGACTTTTGGTTGAAGGAGGCAGAGAAAGCTGGGGGCGAGGCTTCGCTCGCCAATATGGTGCCGTACATCACGTCCAAACTCACCACTTTCATTAGTAACGACATGATGCGTCCTATTATCGCCCAGCAGAAGAGCACGCTTAATTTCCGTGAGATTATGGACGGGGGCAAGATTCTTCTCATCAATCTTTCCAAGGGCAAGATCGGTGAAATTAATGCTCGTTTGCTCGGTATGGTGATCGTCGGAAAAATCCTGATGGCCGGTCTATCGCGGGTGGATATCCCCGAGGCCGAGCGCAGAGATTTCTATCTCTACCTCGATGAATTTCAAAACGTTACTACAATTTCCATTGCTCAGATTCTCTCAGAGGCTCGCAAGTACAAGTTGGTGCTCATCTTGGCTCACCAGTTCATCGCCCAACTCAAGGAAGAAATTTCCAAGGCGGTCTTTGGCAACGTCGGCTCACTCACTGCTTTTCGGGTGGGACCGGAGGATGCTGATTTCCTGGAAAAGCAGTTTGCCCCGGTCTTTACGGCTAACGACTTGGTCAATGTCGATAATTATAACTGTTTCGTGCGTCTTCTTATGAATAACGAACTGACCAAGCCTTTCAATATGAAAACCTTTCCGCCCAGCCATGGTGATCAGGAAGTGGCCAACGCCCTAAAAGAGCTCTCTCGCTTGCGCTACGGGCGCGATGCCTCGATCGTCAATCGAGAAATTATGTCTCGGATGCAACTAGCCGAAAAAGCAGTGGTCTAGGGAAGAAAATGGACTGCGAAACGAAAGTTTGCTTGCGTTTCTGAGCAGAGAGATTGCTTTTTGGTAAATACTTTTTATTTCAGCTTGAAGGAGAAGAGCTCATGGTCAGTTGTCAAGAAAACTTCATTCCCTGATTCATTGACCGTGAAGGCAGTGGCAGTAGCCAATTTTTCATGGAAATACTGAGTGACGATTTGACCCGCTTGATCCCAGGAAAGCAGTCGCTTGTTGTTTTGGTCGAGAGCATAGATATTTGCTAAACCCGAATGGGTGTAGAGGGCGGTGAGCGAAAGCATAGCTGTGGGGGATTCGAGGGTGTTTTGTCTGTGGCCACGAAAGAATCCATCGATGACAGGTAGTTCAGGTGCCGAAAGGTAGATGGTGTCACTCACTGTCATTTTGGTGTTATCAGTTATGGCTACGGTATTTTTCAGCCACTTGGTGCCTTCGCCGAAGCCACCCTCTGCCCGCGGAAAGCGATAAATTTGATCAGTACTGTCGTCGAGCACGTAGAGATAGGTGAGGTAGGCACCGATGCTTCGTACCCGCACCCCTGCTGGAAGGTTGAGATTGTTTTCGACAAAGGAGTGATTGATAGGACTAAAGGCAAAGAGACGTTTGTTTTCAGTGTAGATGAAGAGGAGATGCAAATCATCCATAACGGCTACCTGGGTAGCAGAATTATTTTCCGGCAGCGGAAAAGTCTGATTGTTCTCGATTTCGATAATGCTTTTCTTTGTCACCAAGTATGGGGCATTCGCTAAGATGACTGGCGTGACGATATTTTCTTCTGTAGTGGTGATATGAAGGACATCACCCACGATTTGGGCATTTTTTTCGTTGTTCGGGGCTATGACGGTGACCGCTACTGTTTCTGTGTTTACTTGCTGCACTGGTTGTTTGTTTACGGTTTCCTTACTGGTCTGTGATTTTCCAGAAAAATAAAAAATGACGAAGGCGAGAAGGATGAACACGCCGAGGCTGCCGAAGAACGTTTTGAGGAGGATAAGAAAGCGCGAAGGAGCTTTCTCCTGGACCTGTCTATTTTGGTAGAAACGGGCTATTTTCTCTTTGATAAAGGAGGGGATTTCTTCTTCTGGCTCAAAAGCGATTTCTTTTGTCGTGGCTAAAGTGCTACTTGTTAGCTTTACTGTTTGCTCTTTAGTTATTGTGGTGGGCAATCCTGCACGAGAAATTTCGTCGATAATAAGTGCTTGCTCCGGAATAACAGGAGGCACTATTTTTGATGTGATTGCTAATACTTTCGCTTGTTTCAGGGATCTTTTCTCAGCTGCTTTCGCCACAACATGTTTCCAGAAACGTTTTACTACACGCACCGATTTGCGAGCGACGGTGCGGCCGCTTTGCCCCAATGCTAGGAGAGTGAGACTCATTTGCTTTCTCTCTTTACGCCACCACTTGTCTTGGGCAGTGGCTATGGTACGGAGGAAGTGACCTGTTTCCAAGAGGCCGAGCTTAAAGTGTTCAAAAAAAGGATGGGCACCTGGTGTTTGTGGTGTGTCGCCCTGGACATAAATATGACCAGTTTTCGAGTCGATGTATTCTGGGAGGGGGGATTCTTTTGCTTCGACTTGCTTAGTTGTTTCTTCCTGGCTGTCTAGGCGTGATTTCGGTGAAAAGGCTGATTGGCTAAAAACGTTACTCACTATGGCATTCATTGATTCTTCGGATTTTTTTGTGGGCTTCTTTTCTGGTAGCTGAGCACTACCTTCTTTGAGGTCAATGACTAGAGTGCCGGACATATCGAGCTCATTGACGAGGGCAGTCTTTAGGAACTGGGCGAAACGCTCGCGGCCGATGCGCTGGGCGTTTTTTTCCAAATTGGTTAAAGAAAAGAGAGCAAAAAGTTCTGGTGAACTTAAAAGCACCTGATCCTCAGCATTTAATCGGCCGCTCGAAACTTCGACAAAGGTCTTGATGGGATGCTGCGAAGATTCATCTGAGGCGAGACCTTCGCTAATATCAGCCATCGTGCCATTGCGAAAAAGGATGATGCGAGCGTGGCCAGTAACGGAAAAATGAAGATTATTTTTTTCGAGTACCCCTAATGCGCCGTGGAATTTTCCGAGCCAGGCGATGTTGCCATGCTTCACCAGTTCGGTTAGTGCCAAATTGATTTTGTGGAGAGCTGCTTCAAAGCTTTCGATGGCTCCGCGATGGGAGTTGCTAAAATATTCTTTTTTAGCTACGGAGGCGAGGAAATTAACGATGTAGGCCGAGTCATCACTCTTTTCATCCACCTCGAAAACGCCGAGGAGCGTTCCTAGTCCTTGTTTGGAAATATTTTCGCCGGTAACGCTAAAGGTCCGTATAAATGGCTCTACGGAACGCCCATTCGTGACAAGGATCTCTGTCACCACCTTCTCCAATTCCGGCAGGGGTTTTATTTTTTCTTGATTTTTTCTTTCGGACATACTTTCTTGTAGTATACCACATATGGGGCTATATTGGAGAGTTTTTTCCTTTATTAGAGAGGGAAAAGCAACTTTTGACTTTTCCGGGCATCTTTTCTATACTGCGGATGAGGCTGATTGTCCGATTTCTTTCTTTCTAATGCCTGTATTGTATGTCACTTGTTCTCTTTGACGCGTTATTCGGATCGAAAGCACGTGCCCGGCTCATCCGTTTCTTTTTGCTCAATCCTGGAGTGGAATTTGGTACGGCAGAAGTATCTGAAAAGACGATGATCCCCCGAGCGGAAGCGACGCGGGAATTGACACGTTTAGCCAAGATGAAGCTGATTGTCGAACGGACACGCAAGGGTCACCGTTGTTTCGTCGTCAATGAAGCCTTCCCTTTTTATACGGAACTCAAAAGCTTGGTTTCCAAACTCAATGTTCACGCCCAATCACAGGTCTTCCGCAAAATTAAAATTATTGGCGAGGTCAAACTGATCCTCATCAGTGGTCTTTTCCTCAATTATCCCAAGAGTAAAGTAGATATGGTGCTCGTGGTCAATAACGTCAACCGCACTAAGTTGAAGCATGCCATAGCGCATTTGGAGGCTGAGGTGGGGAAGGAGATTCGTTTTGTCCTTATGAATAGCGAAGAACTGCACTACAGGCTCAATATGCTTGATCGTTTTTTCATCGAGTTTTTGGAAGCTCCCTATGAAGAAGTGACCAACAAAGTCCCTGAACTGAAGCGGTTCATCGCTGGGCTGAAGAAATAGTGTTTTAAAGATAACAGAAAAATATGCCGCTTTCAGAGTTGCTTATTATCGGAGCGCTTGTAACCGGCCTCTTTTTATGGCTCTCATTTTTCGTGCGTCGCCAGTCAGGACTATCTCTTCAAGGGAACACCGAATTCCTCACTCAGATGACGTCTATCGAACGTCGCTCCGATGAACGAATGCAGTTCATCACTCAGACCCTCAATCAGCAGTTGGGGAGCTTCCAAACGACGCTCGATCGACGGCTTGATGACAACAGCAAGCGTTTGGACGAGCGTCTGGATGTGGCTTCCCGTTCATATACCGATGTTCAGAAGAGTTTGGAGCAAATGCGTCAGTCAAGTGACCGTATCCTCGAGGTAGGGAAAGAAGTGGCCTCGCTCCAAGAAATTCTTAAGGCGCCTAAGATTCGAGGAGGTTTTGGGGAGCTTATGCTCAAAGACTTGATGACACAGATGTTACCCAAAGAGCATTTTTTTCTGCAGCATGCTTTCAAGAGTGGGGAAGTGGTAGACGCACTGATCAAACTCAAAGGAGGGTCTATCAGTGTCGATTCTAAATTCCCGTTGGAAAATTTTAAGAAAGTGATGATCGCCAAGAGCGACGAGGAACGCAAAGTGGCTCGCCGGCAGTTTTATACAGACGTCAAAAAGCACGTGGACGCCATCGCCGCCAAATACATCGTTCCGGAAGAGGGGACTCTTGATTTTGCCCTGATGTATATCCCGGCCGAAAACGTTTATTACGAGATCATTATCAAGGATGATGATGAACAGGGATTGCTCGATTATTTGACTTCCCGACGGGTCATTCCGGTTAGTCCGAATTCCTTCTATGCCTATATGCGGACGATCCTCTTCGGGCTACAGGGCCTGCAGATTGAGAAACGGGCGAAGGAAATTATGGGCCAGCTCGAGAAGCTCGCGCGGGTGCACGAGCGTTTTGAAAAGGAGTTTGATGTGTTAGGCAGTCATTTGGGGAATGCTCACAAGAAATACGAGGATGCGGAGAAATTTTTGAATAAATTAAGCGATCAGCTAGAGCATGCGCGAGTTGGTACCAGTCATGATGAACTAGATGCCTCGCCGCTTCCAGAAGCGGTTGATGTTCCTAAACTTCCTTAATACTATGGTGATAAACGCCAATCTGGGTTGGGAAAAAAATGTGGCTGATCTTGGCCAAGGAAAAACCTTTTTTGAGAACATGATCGTGCAAATTCTTTTTGTCGCCGCTTTCCTCCCGACCCTTGTGAGTTTCGGGCTACTTTCCTACTTCGTCAGACCGACGGGGAATATTATCGTGCTTCATTACAATGTCTATTTCGGAGTCGATCTTTTAGGGGTTTGGTGGCAAGCTTACGCACTACCGTTCTTAGGGCTACTTCTTTCCTTAGGACATTTTTTTTTGGCTCGGCGTTTTTATCGACGGGGCGAGCGCATCGCCGCCTACTTGATGCTCTTGGCTGCCGGTATGCTTGCCTTGGGTATCCTTATCGGCAGTGCCAGTATCGCCTTCATCAATTATTGATTTACTCCTCCCTATGTCGCTTTTAGAGCTCTTTTCTCCCCCATTTCTCATCGCCTTTGCTTTGACGGTAGGCAGTATGCTTCTTTTCTTGTTGGTGCCTCTTTTCAAGCGTACGGTGTGGCGGAGCGGCATGCGGCATGTAGCAAAAAAAAAGATTTCGCGCTTGGGCGGTGTAGCAATGCTCATCGCTTTTTCTGTTACTACAGTACTTGATCCTCATCTTGTCATCAGCCATGAGATTTTTGGTTTGCTCGTTGGAGTTGTTTTGGTCTGTATTTTCGGTTTGTGGGACGATATTTCTGAATTGGGCTTTAAGGTGCAGATTTTTTTTCAAGTGGCACTTGCCGCCATTCTCTATATTTTCGGGATGCGTATAGAGACGCTGACGAATCCGTTCGGTGGCGTATGGGTATTGCCAACGGAGAGTTTTGTGCTTATCGGCTTTATTTTTTTGCTCCTGTGGTTGTTTTTGGTTATGAATGCTTTCAATTGGTTGGATGGTCTTGATGGTCTTTCGGGGAGCGTTTCTTTGATTACGTTTACGACAATTTTTTTTCTTAGTTTGAAGCCGGAAGTTAATCAACCACCCATCGCTCTCCTCTCGGTCATTGGTGCTGGAGTCACTCTTGGTTTCCTTATTTTCAATATTCATCCGGCACGTATTTTGGCTGGGACAACCGGCTCAATGTTTCTTGGCTTTCTCATTACCGTTTTGGCAGTAATCGCTGGCACTAAGATAGCAACCGCGCTTCTGGTGTTGGCGCTACCAATTGCGGATGCCCTGTGGGTGATTGGGGAGCGTGTGCGGGATAAGACATCTATATTTCAGGCTGATCAACGGCACCTGCACTTCAAATTGCAGGAACTCGGGTGGTCGGAGAGCCACATTGCTTGGTTTTTTTCCTCGGTGACTGGCTGTATTGCCCTCATTGCCTTATATACGGCCGCCATAGGAAAATTTATTGCTATCCTCCTGGTGTTAGGGATTATTTTCTCCTTACTCCTTTTTGTGGCGAGAAAGACTCGGCTAAAACAGCATGAAAAAACCGTATGAATGGCTTGACAAAGAAACGAGCATTAGTAATTTTCGGCATCATTCTGTGTGGCCTCTTTTTTTGGACTGTGCAAAAACAACGGCGGGTACCAGCATTTGTGCCACAGGCTGTTTTGGTACAGGACAAGACCTTTACGCTCGAACTGGCCGTTACGCCAGAACAAATGGCCCTCGGTTTGGGGGAGCGGACAAACTTGTGTGATACCTGTGCGATGCTGTTCGTTTTTGACCGACCAGGGCGGCAGGCTTTCTGGATGAAGGGGATGCTTTTTTCCTTGGATATCGTTTGGTTACTCGATGATACGGTAGTGCATATCGAACGCGATATCCGAGCCACCACCACGGATATTTTTACCCCAAAGGAAAGGGCGAATCGTGTGCTTGAATGGAATGCTGGCGCCGGTAAAGGTCTAGAAGTGGGGGATCATGTAATTTTTTCAGGAGATACGCTTGGTCAGTAGTAGTTTAGTGATTTTCCCCAATATAAAACCCCGCCGTTGCGGGGTTTTATCATTTTCTCGAGAAAAGAACGGATGTCTGTCGTAAACGGTCTAGCGGTAAGCGCTGACGCGGGCAGAATACTTTTTCAGATTTTGTAGCTGATGGTCGTTTAAGGTCTTTGATTTCTCGATGGCTTGATGGATCAAATCCTTGGAGAAATCAATTGAGGTCTTGGAATTCACTGATCCATGAAAGGGTACGTGCTTACGTAGGTAATCCTCGATATAGACTTTGTGTTCCGAGGTCAATGAGGAGTCGGTATTCTTTTCGAGGTAGTGAGCGAGTGCGCGGCGGGCCAAATGAGTAGTACCGTTCCCGCGTTCTGCTTGTTCCACGAAAGAGGCTTCGGTCTCATGACTAAGTTCCGGAGTGACGACGACGCCAGCTTTCATTGATGCAGGAGTTGTTTCCTGTGACTTCCCCTGGTCAGGAGTAGTTGTCTCGGCATCCTGTTTCCCGAGCGTGTCTAAGAGTGTATTCGTATCATCAGAGAGCGATTGTTGCGAGCGCTGGGAGTATGAATAAATCCCGAGGGCGATAGCCGCAACAATGAAGATGCTAACGATAATGCGGAGATTCTCTTGCACCCACATTTTGGCTTGATTAACGGAAGTATCTTCTTCTTCGAACATCGGATCCTGGCTTTCCATAAAGTTCACCTCTCTTTCTAGTGTTAGACAAATTTTGAAAGTGCTGCTTGCGTTGAAGCTTTGGCTCTTGGAAGTTTTGAGATTCCAACAGCTGGATCGACCTCCTGTTTCTTCATAGTAAGACCTGAAAAATCGCTTGTCAACTGGACAAAGTAACGCCTTTTCAGCCTAATGCCAATTATTTCTTGAGGTTCGCTCATCGCACCCGTTACCACCTACTTCACAGAGAATAAAAAGGAAAAAAATTTTCGAAACGTGCTCCTTCAAATGTTTGTGAAAAAACATAATTTGTCGAGCGGGGAGTCGGCATGAGAGTCGGGATTTGAAAGGTGTCAACGTCATATGAAATGAGAGAAGCAAATGAATACTAAAAAATATTTTATGTGGTGAAATTTTTTGGTTGCATTTTTTGTTTCGACTCTTGACAGTATTTTTTTCTCTTTGCATTTTTCAAAAAAAGTGTATAATAAATGTAGACAGAAATAATTTCTGTGTCACACACAAAAAAAGAATTGTGTTGTGCAAAATAAAAAAATAAATCCTTACGTCTTTCTCTGGTGAGTGAACGTACTCGTAAGAAGAGGGGCGAAGGTTTGAAGGGAGGTGAAACATTATGGCAGCTAAGAAAAAAGCAGCTAAGAAAGTAGCAAAGAAGAAAGTAGCTAAGAAGAAGACCGCCAAGAAAGTTACCAAGAAGAAGACCGCCAAGCGCAAATAATTTTGCCACAAAGTCTTTTTGTGAAATACAAACAAAAAATTCCCACTGCCTGTCGGCGGAGGGATTTTTTGTTACATGAAAAGGCCTTCTATTTTTTGATTATTGCCATGATAATGCGCTTTTTTCCAGCCAAATCAGGTATGACTGACACGCTAGCGGTTGGAAAAGTATCCACTATGTATGCTCTCATTGGTGTCGCTTGTTCGGGGCTGATTTCGAAGAGGACGATGATCTCTTGAGGGAGTTCGCCATGGTGCACGCTTAGTTCTCGGCAACAGCGGAGATAATGATCGAGGCCATGCTCGCCGCTTATGAGAGCGCTCACCGGCTCATAGCGGATATCGGCGGCTGTTTTCGCGTAGAGTTTTTCTGAAACATAAGGAAGATTGGCCAAGAGGATAAGTATGTCGGCTTGCGAAAAGAGGGATACATAAGGAGCAATGAGTGATCCATGACGGAAGACGATGGGCGGGAGTGGTGCGAGCCTCCGGGCATTTTTTTTTGCCACACGTAGTGCTCGGGTAGACAGGTCACTACCATAAAAGGCAATGCGCTTCAGAGAAAGTGTTGTCGATGCGAGTGTCTTGGCAAGTGCAATGATGATGTTGCCACTACCCGTGCCGATATCGGCGCAGATAATTTTCTGATGTGTATCAGTAGACAACCGATTTGTTAGAAGGACACTTACTTGTTCAACCATGATTTCTGTTTCCGGTCTCGGGATGAGTGTATCGTTTGTTACGTGAAAGTCGAAGCCATAGAATTCCTTGTGGCCAGTGATGTAGGCGATTGGTTCATGCTGTATACGTCTGGTAGCGTACTGTTCGAATCGGCGCCTGGGAGCACTCTTTATGACGTATTCAGGGTGAGCGAGCAAGAATACCTTTTCTTGCCCGGTAGCGTGAGCTAACAGGATAAAAAAATCTTCCGGCAAGAGGAGCGGAAGGTGGAATTTCGCGAGGGCGGAAACGGTTGTCATAGCGAGAAGGGGTGACATTATGACTGTTTTTCCAATTTACGACGGATATCTTCTGCTTCCAGCGCGTCTAAAATGGGGTCGAGACCACCGCTTAAGATAGTGGGGATGTTACTCCATGACTGTTTGATGCGATGATCCGTCACGCGATCTTGGGGATAATTGTAGGTGCGAATTTTCTCGCTCCGATCTCCGGTGCCGATCTGGTCGCGCCTCGCATCGCCTAGTTCTTTGTTCTGACGGTCTTCTTCCAGTTGATAGAGGCGGGAACGCAAAACCTTCATCGCTTTGTCTTTGTTTTTTATCTGAGATTTCTCATCCTGACAACTGACTACCAGGCCGGAGGGCATATGGGTAATGCGCACGGCACTGTAGGTGGTGTTGACTGACTGGCCACCAGGGCCGGAGGAACAGAAGGTATCGATGCGCAAATCAGTGGGGTTGATGGTAATTTCCACGTCTTCAATTTGTGGTAGGACTGCTACCGTGGCGGTCGAGGTGTGGATGCGCCCAGCCTTTTCTGTCTCTGGCACCCGCTGTACACGATGTACGCCAGATTCGTACTTCATTTTTTGATAAACGGAAAGAGTGCTGCCAGCGTGGTTGATTTCAAAAACTACCTCTTTGAAGCCACCAACCTCAGTTTGGTTTGAGTGGAGTATTTCGACGCGCCAGCCTTGCTTTTCGGCATAGTGGGTATACGTGCGGAAGAGCTCGGCTGCAAAAAGCGATGATTCATCGCCACCGGCTCCGCCTCGAATTTCGACGATGATATCTTTGCTGTCGTTCTTGTCTTTGGGTAAGAGAAGCTTGGTTAGCTCTGCCTCGAGAGCTGATTTTTCTACTGATAAAGCCATATTTTCTTCCATGGCCAGTGTTTTGAGCTCGTCATCAGCCTCATCGGAATGAGTGAGTTCGGCATTGTCACGCATATTTTTTTCTACAGCCCGAAAACGCTCGATTCTAGACACGATGGTATCGAGCTCTGCTTTGCGTCTGCCTAAAGTGGCGAACTTTTTGTTGTCGCGGACGACGCCTGGATCATTGAGCAGTGCTGTGACCTCCTGGTATTCGCGTTCAATTCCGGTGAGCAGTTCTTGCATAGGTCAAAAAGTCATGGTTCAAAATGTGAAATTGAAGAATAACAGGTATTCACCTGATTTTACCAGCACTCGCTCGGAAACAAAAGTGCACTTTTGTTTCACTCGCTTCGTTTGGTAATAGATACATTGTTAGTATACTCCATTGCAAAAGAAAAACCCCATTGGTTTGGGATTTTTCAGTGTTTTTTCGAGATAAAAATGGACAGAGAAAAAAACCACCAGTCGTGAAGGTGCTACGCTTTGGCCGGCTTTGTGGGCTTGGCTTCTTTCTCGGTTTTTGGTGCCTTTTTGCGGGCTACCTGGGCGGCCTGCGTCTTGGCTGTCATTTTTTTGAAGCGATCTACGCGGCCGGTAGTGTCAATAACCTTCTTCTTACCGGTGTAGAGGGGATGGCATAGCGCGCAGATTTCCGTGTGCATTGCTTCCACGGTTGAGCCGGTTGTCAAAACCGCTCCGCAGGCGCAGGTAATAGTTGCTTCCGTGTAGTAGGTCGGATGAATGCCTTTTTTCATAAAGATGAGGAAGATAAAGATTTTTCAGTCATGTAGCCACGAGTCTAGCACGGTATGGTGAAATTGGCAAGCACGCCTCGTCCGCGCACGATGAGACTGGTTCATATAGCGGAAAATCCCAGTAATTTGCCAAAAAGCAGCCCCTCTGCTAGACTAATCACTGTATTTTCCAGACTCTTCTCTCTCTAGAGTAAGAGCTGAAAATCAGACATACTTTCTGTTCGATCCCTTCCTGGTCTGCGCTCCGCAGCGCTTCGGGATCTGAAGCAGGCGGAAAGTAGGTGGCTCTTTTGAGAAAGAGCGTTAAGGTAATTCATAAAGAATAACAGTATGACTGAGGTCACTACGACTGAAGCGGAAGTTGAAGCGTCGCAAAAAGCTTCGGAAGAGCCTGCGAACTATTTCGCCACGGTGGATTTTGACAAGCTCGACGTCAGCTTGGAGGGTCTCCTCAAGGCGGGTGTCCACTTTGGGCATTTGAAGTCGCGTCGTCATCCGAAGATGGATGAATATATCTATACCACGCGCAAGAACATCAATATCGTCAATTTACAGAAGACGGTAGAGAAGATGGAAAAGGCTAGCGCTTTTTTGATCAGTGTTGTCAAAAGTGGCAAACCGATTCTTTTTGTCGGTATGAAGAAGCAAACTCACGATACCATCACTGGTATCGCCAAGCAGACTGGTCAGTACTATATGGTGGATCGTTGGCTCGGTGGGACACTGACTAACTTTGTGGCCATCCGCTCACGGGCGCGGCATTTGGTTGATTTGCAGGCCAAGTTTGCTCAAGGTGAGTTTAAGAAATATACGAAGTTTGAGCAGGCTAAAAAGATGGAAGAGGTAGCACGTCTCGAAAAGAAAGTGGGAGGTATCAAGGGGATGGAAGAGATGCCAGGCGCTATTGTCATCGCTGATGTTAAAGAGGCTGGTTTGGTTCTTCACGAAGCCAATAAGATGAATGTGCCGATTGTTGGTATCGTTGATACCAACACCGATCCTTCCCGTGTTGATTATCCAATTCCCGGCAATGATGATGCTCTGTCATCGCTCCGTCTCCTCTTTGGTTTCTTGGGGAAGACGGTCATACAGGCTAAGGCTGCACACATTGCACAAAAAGAAAGTGTTCTCGCCAAAGAAAAAGGAGCGACTGAAAAAACAACAGAGACAAAGGCTTAATTGTTTTTTATTTTGGGGCTCAATTGAGGGAGCGCTAAGCAAAAATCTAAAAGCAAAAGGTATGAGTCAAATGGAACAAATCAAGGCTCTGCGGGAAAAAACCGGAGCCGGTATCGTGGATGTCAAAAAAGCCCTCGATGAAGCAGGCTATGATGAGGCCAAAGCGATCGAATTATTGCGCAAGCGTGGTCAGGATAAGGCTTTGAAAAAAGGTGATCGTGAAACTCACGAGGGGATAGTTGTCGCCTATATCCATTCCAACCAACGCATCGGCGCTATGGTCAAACTCTATTGTGAGACCGATTTCGTCGCACGTACCGATGAATTTCAGGAATTGGGGCGTGATATTGCCATGCAGGTAGCCGCTTCGATGCCACAGTATATCAGGCCGGAAGAAGTGCCGATGGAGGTCATAGAGAAGGAGAAAGCTATCTGGCAGGAACAGCTCAAGGCTGAAGGCAAGCCAGATTCGATGTTGGAGAAAATCATGGCCGGCAAGGAAGCAAAATTCCGCAACGAGATCTCGCTCTTGACCCAGTTTTTCGTTAAGGATCCTTCGAAAACCATCGGGGAATTGCTGGCTGAGAAAATTCACAAGATGGGCGAGAATATCCAGGTCGGGTCATTTGTCCGTTATGACATGTAGGTCACCAGGCGGAACACTGAGCGAGGAAAGATGCGTAACTCACAAAAAAACAGACGGGCATGTGGTATCTGATTGTTCCACCGATTATTGTCATTTCGAGTACCACTTTCTTGTTGTGGTATTTGTCACGCAAGGGGGCTGACCCGACTGTTGCTCGTCGTGTTTCAGAGGTAGAGGATTCCATCGAGGCACCAGCCTTTTCACGCACCAAATCTTTCTTACTGCGCCTGTTGGAAAAATTGGCTCAGCGTTTCAAAGTGGGGTCACTTCAGGCACATAATGCTATGAATGAGTTGTCGCAGTTTTTGCGTGAGAAACGGCGCCAAGCACAAGAGCAAATTTCGACGAAAAGAGAGATGACAGGTGAAAAAGTCTTGCTCGGACAAGTAACCGATGAAGAAAAGGAGTCGCCATTGGCGCGCTTTATGAAGAAAACTGGTGCTTTGCCTGCTCCAGCCACAATGAGAGAGGAGCGGCAGGGAATGGCTGTACCCCCCTTGGGTATGTCGGACAAAAGTATCTCTTTCCGGGAGGACTTAAGTGCCCCTATTCTGCGCAAACGTAAAGAAACGCTCTCACGTCCGATGGTGAGCGAAGTGGCCATGCATCCAGAAGGGCAAGAGAAGAAAGTCGTGCAATACAGCGCTTTGGAAGAACGATTGATTGCGAGGATCGCCGTTAATCCTAAGGATTTCACCGCTTATGAAGAGTTGGGCGATTATTATCTCGAAATGAAAAGTATTACCGACGCCAAGGAATGTTATCGTCAGGTATTGAAACTTTCCCCAGTCCATCGCATGGTCAAAATTAAGATTCGCCGTCTCGAGAAACTCTTGACGAGGAGCGGGGAATAATGAGAAGCTGAAAAAGCTTTCATGCCACCCTAGCTCAGTTGGTAGAGCAACGCACTTGTAATGCGTGGGTCGTCGGTTCGAGTCCGACGGGTGGCTCACAATGTTGATTCTTATTGAATTTCGTTGTAAATTTTTAGTTGTACGTTGTTAGTTAAAAAATGGGTAGGTGGTAGAGTGGTCTATTACAACAGACTGTAAATCTGTCGGCTTCGGCCTTCGGGGGTTCGAATCCCTCCCTACCCACAAATTGAAACTAAAAGCCCTGGATTGTTCCAGGGCTTTTAGTTTTTTATGATAGGAGGAAGTGAACTGCTTCACTTCCGAGAGGGGTGAGAAAGACGGAGTGATGTTTCGCGAGCACGCGAAACCACGAGTCGGGGTCGCGGAAATCTGCTCGTGACGGCGAGCGGATTATCTGTGACCGAATCCCTCCCTACCCACAAAAACTAAGACAGCTCTCGTCAGGGTGCTGTTTTTGTGATTAGATTGAGGTATGAAGAAATTTGCAGGAAAAGTAGCTGTTATTACTGGCGTCAGTCGCAAGAAAGGCATCGGTTTTGCTGTGGCAAGGCGAGTACCTTGAAGCAGGATTGAGAAATTTTTTCGTCAGGAAAAATATTCGTGATCTAATCCGGTTGTTTCATCTCTGTTTATAAAAATAACCCTCGTCAGAGAATCATTTTTGGGATCAGATGAAGTCTATAAATAAGTTTGAAAATTTACCCCAAGCTTCGCCCAATTATATGAACGCAATTATTCTTCATGGAACAGGAACAAAGAATAATGAATTTTGGTTTCCATATTTGAAAAAAGAACTAGAATCATTGGGCTACGAAGTATGGCTTCCGCAACTTCCTAACGATGAATGCCCAAACCTGAATAATTGGCTCCCGTTTATCTTTTCAAATGGAAAATTTACTAAAGACACTATTCTTATCGGTCATTCGGCAGGATCTCAAGTAATTCTCAGTGTCCTTGAGAATATCGATGTTACTATAAAGAAAGCTATTTTAGTATCTGGTTACGCTAAAACGTTACGGAAAAATACAAAGGGTGAAAAAGTCGAAGGTGAACCGAACTGGAGAGTTATTAAACTACATGCCAAAGAATTTATTTTTATCAATTCGGATAATGATCCTTGGGGCTGTGATGACACGCAAGGGAGGATGATGCAAGAAAACCTTGGCGGACAATTGATTATTCGCCATGATGGTCATATGGGGTCAACCACATATAATCAGCCCTACAAAGAGTTTCCGCTTCTGGTAGAATTAGTGAAATAGTTTCCAACGTGAATTCTCCTCAGAGTCTTAGTGCTTATGACCCAACCAAATATATTCTTCATCACTGGAGTAAATGGCGTAGGGGAAAGTATGCTTATTTTTTAGAATTTTGTATTAAGACAGAAGCAGCACATTATATTCCTTGATTTATGACCGAACCAAGGAAACCAAAACTTATCATCATCAACGGAGCTTTGGGAGTGGGAAAAACCACTCTGGCGGAGCGCTATGCAAGTGGACATCCTTTGACGTTACAGATTGATATTGATGAAGTGCGGAGGCATATTAGCTTCTGGCGAGAAGAAAAAGAAATATCTGGGACGCTCTCCAAGCAGATTGCTTGCGAAATGGCACGGGCACATCTCTTGTCTTTCCATGATGTGGTGGTGTCGCAGATATTTACTCAATCAGCGTATTTGGAACAATTGGAAGCTATCGCCCAAGCATGTGGAGCCGAGTTTCATGAATTTCTTTTGTTTCTTCCTCGTGAAGAAGCGGTAACACGGTTCGTGAAACGAGGCCAAAGAAAGGGCTATCCAGATGGCTTCCGTCCAGGTGGATTAGTAGATCTCGGAGGAAGAGAAAAAAAGGTACTGCAAATGTACGACGATATGATGGCTATGATTTCGCAAAGACCAGAGACTAAAGTAATAGATTCTCAAGAAGGCGAGATAGTAGCTACCTATAAGACCTTGATAGAGAATCTCTAGAGGTTCTTCCTCACCTTGACTTCGAGAACAAATTGTGCCATAAATGAAACACTCGTTCTTCGCGCAACCGCGAAGGTTTTCAGTTCATTTTTTTTGGAGGAGAATACGATGTCAAAAGCAAGCGGTGTTGGGAGGGGCGCCATTGAGGGTCCACGCGTTGTTACCGGTCGGGAGGGACGTCCGATCATTACCGTGACGAAGCGACCGGTAGTTGCCCAAGTTGCCCAGCCGACCCCCGCGGTGAAACCATCACAAAGGCAAAAAAAGTCGACACGAGCTCAAGCGGAGTTTCAAGGACGGCTTCGTGCACGTAACGCAGAGCTCGACCGGGACGTTGGGGTGAGCGGATTTTACCTCCCACCTGTTGTCTTGCCACCCAGGCGGCGGTAACTACAGTATCACAGGGACGCAATGCCGTTCCTTTTTTCTTGCCAGCACTGAAATTTCCTGGTAGGCTAATGTACAGTTTGTGAAGTAGCAGGCCGTTGTAGCTCAGTTGGTAGAGCACGTCCTTGGTAAGGACGAGGTCATCGGTTCAATCCCGATCAACGGCTCAACTGTGGTATTAGCGCTAATCATTAGAAGTGATAAAATTATGAACAAAGAAGTAGCGAATGAAATCGCGGTTGGAGTAATTGTGTTAATTGTAGTAATTGTCGGCGGTGTTTTTTGGATGCAAAGTGAAAAACAAGTAGCTAATAATGTACAACCGGTTATACAGGTTCCTGTTGTACAAAAAGAAGTACAGCCACAACAACAAACGCAACAGGTGAAGCCTGTGGATGAAGCTGTAAATTGGCAAGCATACGAAAACGAAAAATTTGGGTTTAAATTCAAATATCCAAATAATTTAGAGACTGAGCAAAATATGAACGTAGATTATTTTTCTCTTTCGATTGGAAATAAAGTACGACCCACGCCATCATCAGATTATTTTGTTGACTCCACCTTTTTGATGGAAGTTAAAAAAACAAATTTCAAAGATATAAATAGCTGGTTCTTTCATTTCAAGAAAGACTTTGAAAAGCCTTCCAATTACGAAGGTTACATAATTCACCCGATAGTCAACGACGTTGAGAATTTTAAAATAGACAATCTAGACGCGAAGAAATATATCCCAAATGAGGGAACATTTCCTTTTTATGACAGGTGCGTTGTGTTTATTAAGAGTGGATTTGAATATTCTTTTTGCTACAGCGGTGTATTGAATGATGATGAAAAAAATTTAGCAATAATTAAAAAAGACGAGTATGGCGCAAATCAGTATGATGACAACTTAATTGAATCCATAAAAAATGGCTACAGAGAAAAATTTGATCTGATCATTTCAACTATAAAATTTACGAAAAAAGACGAAACAGCTAATTAGCAGACATATAAAAATACGGGATTTTCTTGTTTGGGGTGACAGCGAATGGCCCGGGGGCGGAAGCCCTGAGAGAGCGGAGCGAGTTAAATTCCCGATCAACGGCTCCAGTAAGTCGCCTGAGAGAGGTTGCGTATTGACGAAAAAGTCGTTTTCCCGTACAGTGGAAAGGCTTTATATTACTGACATTTCCTATGGGCAAGATCAAGGACAACATGGCGAAGCTGAAGTGTAGCCTGTGTGGGCGCATCACCCATTACACCAAGCGTAATAAGAAGAAGGTGAAAGAAAAACTCTCCCTCTCCAAATATTGCCGCTTCTGCAAGAAGAACGCCACCCACACCGAGAGCAAATAGTTCTCGGTTTTTGGTAGGGCGTGTTACAATATTTCTACCAGGGGGCGTCGTATAATGGTAGTACAACGGTCTCCAAAACCGTTTGCGTAGGTTCGATTCCTACCGCCCCTGCTTAAAGTTCATTTGACGTTGGTCATTTGGATTTTGATATTTTTTCTGGCCCCATCGTCTATCGGCTAGGACATCAGGTTCTCATCCTGAAAAGAGGGGTCCGACTCCCCTTGGGGCTACACCAAAGAAATCTCCACTGCATGGTGGGGATTTTATGCTAAAATAGAGTAAATGATAACGCTTTTTTATGCCCGCTCTTGTTTTTGATATTGAAACGGTTGGGGAGGATTTCGACCGACTGGATGAGACCAGTCAGGATGTTTTGACGCGGTGGATTCGGAAAGAATCAGGAAGCGGCGAAGATTATACAGCCGCGCTCGCTGACCTGAAAAATGGGATGGGTTTTTCGCCGTTGACTGGGCAGATCGTAGCTATCGGGATTTACGACGCGGAGCGCAAGAAGGGCGCTGTCTACTTCCAGCCTTCTCCCAAAGGGAAAGAACAATCGTTCGAGGAAGCGGAGTGCAAATTCGAAGTGTTGGGGGAAAAAGAAATGCTAGAACGTTTTTGGGAAGTGGTAGAGAAGTATGACACCTTCGTCACCTTCAATGGGCGAACCTTCGATGTGCCGTTTTTGATGGTGCGTTCGGCTATCCATGGTATTCGGCCGACCAAGAACCTTTTGGCTAATCGTTACCTCAATTATCATCCTGCCAATGCCCGCCATATCGATTTGTTGGATCAGTTGACGTTCTATGGAGCCTTGCGCAAGAAGGGGAGCTTGCATTTGTGGTGTCGGGCTTTTGGTATTGAAAGCCCCAAGGCTCAGGGGGTTGACGGTGATGATGTCAAGGCGCTCTATGAGAATGGCAAGAGCGCTGATATTGCCCGCTACAACGCTCGTGATTTGCGAGCCACGGCAGAACTCTATGAGCGCTACAAAAACTTTTTACAGTTTTAGAATTTTCTCGCGTGTATCTTGTCGCAGTTCTCTTTTCTTGCTACACTCGCCAGTATGTTTCTTCCCGGCAGTTAATTACCAAACGAAGTGAGTGAAATGAAAGTAAACTTTCGTTTCTGAGCGAGTGCTGGTAAAATCAGGTAAATACCTGTTATTTCAGACTATGCATATCGAAGAAGAGTTGAAGAACTATAAAGCGCGTCTCGATCCCAAGATAGACGCGTATTTTAATGATGTCATCAAAGATATCACCAGAGAAGATGTTTTGGTGGGCGAAGCCCTGGAACATGCCCGGGCTATTGTTATGGCGGGCGGCAAGCGGTTGCGTTCGGCCTTTATGTACTATGGTTACCTGGGAGCAGGAGGGGTGGAGGAGGAAAAAATCCTTGATGCCTCGGTCAGCATTGAACTTTTGCATGCCTTTTTATTGGTCCACGATGATATCATCGATCGTGACGATCTGCGGCACGGTGTGCCGACGCTTCACGTGCGCTATGCGGATGTCGGCCGGCGCTATTTTTCGGAAAAGGATGTAGCACATTTCGGCAATTCCATCGCCCTCATTATGGGAGATATGCTTCATGCTTTTGGTAATGATATTTTATTCCGTTCTGACTTTCCCAAGGAGCGTATTTTTCAAGCTCTCTCCTGTGTCGAGCGTATTGTTTCGATGACGGTCATTGGTCAGGCCCGTGACATCTATATGGAGTATATGTGTGAAGCAAGCGAAGAAGAGATCCTCACTATGTACAAGAACAAGACGGCCAAATATACTGTAGAGGGGCCGCTTCATCTGGGGGCTATTTTGGCAGGGGCTTCTGACGAACTTTTGGCTGGGCTTTCGGCCTACGCTATTCCTTTGGGGATTGCTTTCCAGATCCAAGATGATATTCTCGGGATTTTTGGTTCAGCCAGTCGTATTGGTAAACCAGTGGGCTCGGATATACAGGAAGGGAAAATTACGTTGTTGGTTTCGCTCGCTCTCAAGCACGGCAGTCGGGCAGAACAGAAACAATTGAAAAGAATTCTTGCTTTAGGAACACAAATTAGTGATACGGATATTGAAACATTTCGGACGATTGTCAACTGTACTGGAGCGCTCACGGCAGCCAAAGAACGGGCCGAAATCTATATTAAAGAAGGGACACTGGCTCTGGAAAAGACCCAACCTCTCCTAACTGCGCGAGCCTATAATTTCCTTTCGTCAGTAGCAGTTTATATGACTCAGAGAGAATTCTAAAAATTCTATGACGGAAATAATAACGAAAATAGATACGGTGCTACCACAGCACGTGGTGATTATTCCCGACGGCAATCGCCGCTGGGCTGTCGCGCGCGGCCTCGCGCCTTGGCGGGGACACGAAGCCGGCGCGGAGGTCACTGAAGCGCTCGTCAGAGAGGCTCGGCGTTTGGGTATTCGCGAACTTTCTATTTGGGGTTCGTCGATGGAGAATCTCACTAAACGACCAGTGCTTGAGAGTAAAGCCCTACTTCGCATTTACGAAACCTATTTTCAGAAACTTTTGGAAAGCGAAGATATCCACAAAGACCAAGCCAGGATTCGTTTCATCGGTCACTGGGAAGAGCAATTTCCAGCTTCGCTCAAGAAGATCCTCTATCAGTGTATCGAGGCCACCAAGGACTATGATCAATACCATTTGAACTTTTTTTTGGCTTACAGTGGGGATGATGAAATGCGGTTGGCTATCGAGCGTATAGCAAATGAATTGCCGGCCGGTACCAAGGTAACCAATGAGCTCATCAAGGAACGATTGATGACCAAAGAGTTGCCACCAGTCGATCTCTTGATTCGGACCGGAGGGGAACCGCATCTCTCGGCTGGTTTTATGATGTGGGATATCGCCAATACCCAGCTCTATTTTTCGGAGAAATTATACCCAGATTTCGACGCTGCGAGCCTCGATTCTGCCATCGAGGACTACAGTGCTCGCGGTCGGCGCTTCGGGAAATAAAGCCGGGATTGACAGATTTTTACTATCTGCTACAATAGGACTACATTTTGAAAAACTGCATAGACTCAGGAAAAAAGAGAGGGTAATCAAGAGATACATATTCAGGAACGAGGATTGATTGCTTACCATAGAAACTTCTCTGTTTTTGTGTTCTCTATAGAGAGCACAAAGTTTTTCTGCGTACTATCGCTTGTCGCAAATGCACACTATGGCCAATAACAAGGAATTGATCCGCATGGAAGGCGAAGTCTTGGAAACTTTACCAAGTACTACCTTCCGCGTTCGTCTTGATAACGGCCACGAGGTACTCGCTCATATTTCTGGTCGGATGCGTGTCCATTACATTCGTCTGTTGCCAGGGGATCGGGTGACGCTTGAGATGAGTCCTTATGACTTGTCCAAAGGGCGGATCGTTTTGCGTAACAAATAGCCTACACTATGAAAGTTCGAGCCTCAGTGAAAAAAATTTGTGTGCACTGCAAGATTGTTAAACGTAAGGGCGTCCTCTTTGTTATTTGCACTACGCCGAAACATAAGCAACGTCAGGGATAATTTTAGAAACGAACTATGGTACGTATCGCCGGAATCAACATTCCAGACAATAAAAGAATCGAAATAGCTCTGACCTATGTTTTTGGTATTGGTTTGTCGACCAGTCAGAAAATTTTAAAAGAACTGGCCATCAGCCTAGATACTCGTACCAAGGATTTGACCGCTGAAGACGCAAACAAGTTGCGCGACATGATTGAAAAGAAGTACCGAGTGGAAGGTGAGCTGCGCCATGTCATCAAAAGTAACATCAAGCGCTTGAAAGAAATCGGTTGCTATCGTGGTACACGGCACCAAAAAGGTTTGCCGGTGCGCGGTCAGAGAACCAAGACTAATACGCGGACCGTCCGTGGTAACGTAAGAAAGACGATGGGTAGCGGTCGCAAGAAGTCTGATGCCAAGACCTAAAGTCAAAACGCGAAGCCAGCCTTAAGCCAGTCCAAATGAACTATGGAAGAATTGATTACCGAAACAATTGAAAAAACCGAAAAGACAGCGGTTGAAGCCGGAGCGGAAGCCGGAGCGGAAACAGCTGCCAAGAAAAAGAAGAAAATCAAGCGTCAGATCCTTAAGGGTCGCGCCAGTATTCAGTGCACCTACAACAATACTATCGTCTCGATTGCTGACTTGAGCGGTGCCATCCTAGGCTGGTCAAGCTCTGGGCACCTTTCTTTCAAAGGAGCTAAGAAGTCGACTCCCTACGCGGCCACCCAGGTAGTAGCTGATGTAACGGAGAAAGTGAAGAAGTATGGAATGCAGGAGCTTGAAGTATTCGTCAAGGGCGTCGGCTCTGGTCGTGAAGCTTCTATCCGGGCGCTGTCCAATAATGGTTTCAATCTGGTGACGATCAAAGATATTACCCCGATTCCGCATAACGGTTGTCGTCCTCGTCGTCCTCGTCGTATCTAACCTACATTGAAGTGAAATTATGGCAAACAATGTCGATTCCAAGTGTAAACTCTGCCGTCGGGCGGGCGAGAAACTCTTTTTAAAGGGTGATCGTTGTCTGTCTCCGAAGTGTGCTATGGTGCGTCGTCCATACGCCCCTGGTATTCATGGCCACAATCCCAGTCGGGGTGGCAGTGAATTTGGCAAGCAGTTGGCGATGAAGCAGAAGATTAAGCGTTTGTATGGCGTAATGGAACGTCAGTTCCGTCACCACTTCGACGAAGTGCGTAATGTCCCTGGGATTACCGGTGATCAGTTGCTCTCACGATTGGAACGGCGGCTCGACAACGTTGTCTACCGTCTGGGGTTTGCCGCTTCGCGCGCTCTGGCCGCCCAGCTGGTCAGTCACAAGATGTTTGAAGTCAACGGCAAGCGCATGAATATTCCTTCCGTAGAAATGAAGCCCGGGGATGTGATTGCTCTCAAGGCTAACAAGAAAGACAAAACCTATTTCAAGAATCTTCTCGAAACGATACAAAACAAAAAGGACGTTCCTCACTGGCTCAATCTGGATGTAACGAAAATGGAGGGAAAAGTCCTTGCCATGCCGGCACGCGGGGATGTAGGAGTTCGCGTCGATGCTCAAATGGTAGTGGAATATTATTCGAAATAATCTATTTAATACTGTATAACGTTTCCGGTGGGCGGTCTTAGAGCACAAGGTCCGACAGTTCATCCGAAGCCAATAATAGTATGCAGACTATAACGTCACCGCAGCAGCCAAAGTACACTTCGCTCGGGGAAAACCACGGGAAGTTTGAAATTCTCGGTTGTCATCCTGGCTACGGGACTACCTTGGGCAACGCTTTGCGCCGGGTTATCTTATCATCACTCGACGGCGCCGCCGCTCACTCAGTCAAGATTACGGGCGTTTCTCACGAGTTCTCTACCATCGATGGGGTGATGGAGGATGTGGTGCAAATTATCCTGAACTTGAAGCAGGTGCGTTTTCGTTTGCACGGCGATGAGCCAGTCAAGATCTCTCTCAAAAGCAAGGGCGAGGGCGTGGTGACAGCCGCCGCTTTCAAGACGACCTCCAATATCGAAGTGGTCAATCCTAACCAAGTCATCTTCACTATTTCGGAAAAGAAAACGGAAGTGGAAATGGAAATTGAAGTCGACAAGGGTTTGGGCTATGTGCCAGTAGAACATCGTGAGAAGAGCGATGATCGCGAGATTGGCGTGATTGCTATCGATGCCATCTATACTCCGGTCAAGCGCGTGAATTACGAGGTAGAAAACATGCGTGTCGGCAAACGCACAGATTATGACAAAATTACTCTTGAGATTGTGACGGATGGTACTGTTTCTCCAATAGCGGCTTTCGAGAAGAGTGTGGCTATCTTGGTTGGCCAATTCTCTGCTCTCGGGGCGATGGAGAGTGACGCCGTCCTAGCAACGGAAGTTGAAGTGACCGAAGCGGCAACTGTAGAGGCACCGGTGGAAGCAGTGAAAGAAAAAAAGAAAGTTGTCCGCAAGAAAAAGACAGACGCTCAGGTAGAGACGGAATAAACAGACTACTTCTCAGCAAGAAATCCTATGAAGCACAGACACTCCGGCCGCGTACTCGGTCGAGTCCGCAATCAGCGTAATGCCCTCATCAAGACTCTCTTGGGGAGTTTGGTAATGTATGAACACATCACCACCACAGAGGCCAAGGCCAAGGAAGTGAAGAACTTTATTGACCAGGTGATCAACAAGTCCAAAGTGGCGCGGGCTGATACCAAACGCCGAGTGGCGATGATTCGTCATTTGCAGCGCCAAGTTCCAGCCATGGCCACCAAGAAATTGCTCAGTGATTTCGGAACCCGCTTCGAAGGCCGCACCTGTGGCTATGTCCGGGTCATTAAGCTCGAGCCTAGGAAGAGTGATGGCGCTCATATGGCTATTATCGAATTTGTCTAAAGTTACCCTTATGGCGAAAGTGAAACACATGATTGATCGCAAGTACCATCTCTTTGATGCCAAGGGGAAAATTTTGGGTCGTTTGGCGACCGAAATTTCGGCGCTTCTGACTGGCAAGAGCAAGGTGACCTACGCCCCGCATATCGATGGAGGGGACTTTGTAGTGGTCATCAATACTGATTTGGTAGCGGTGACTGGCAACAAAGCTGACGATAAGATGTACCACCGTTTCAGCGGCTATCCCGGCGGCATTACCTCGATCGCTTTCAAAGACCAGCAGAAGAAAGACTCACGCAAACTCGTCTATCAGGCACTGTATGGAATGTTGCCCAAGAACAAACTGCGTGGTCGGATGCTGACTCGTCTGCATCTTTACAAAGACGCCAATCATACTGAGAAAATCATTCACGTAACCCACGACTAGCTATGGCCACTTCCAAAGTAACAACTGAAACTGAAGTAGCACAACCCGTGGTCAAGACGGTCAAGAAAGCTGTGGCCAAAAAGGTAGCGCCAAAAGCGGCTCCGAAAGTAGCCAAGAAGGCGGAAGTAGCCGCACGCTATCTGTATGCTGTCGGACGACGTAAAACAGCCGTCGCTCAGGTACGCCTCTACCCAGTGGCCAAGTCTGAAGGAGTAACTGTCAATAAGAAAACTATCCGCGAATATTTTGGTACTGTGGCTTTGGAGGCACAGGCGCTCCTTCCGCTCAAAACTGCTGGTCTCGAGGAATCATTCACCGTGACGGTGGTGGTACGTGGTGGGGGGCTACATGGTCAGGCTGACGCCATCAAGCTCGGTGTGGCTCGCGCTCTTATCCTCCACGATATTTTGCTCCGTCCGACTTTGAAAGCCTTAGGATTTTTGACCCGTGATGCTCGCGCCGTGGAGCGCAAGAAGCCAGGTTTGAAGAAAGCTCGTCGCGCTCCACAGTGGAGCAAACGGTAAGCGAAACATTTTTCAGATTTCTGTACTGCAAAACTTAAAACTCCGGCAATCCGGAGTTTTTGCTTGGTGGAAAGCAAGAGTACTTCACGCAGCTTTTTTGAGCGGAGGCATGATAGGGCCGATCGAGAAAACGCATAACATCCTGGCAATCCGTGTTTTCGTCTGACCCTACTTGTTTAAGGTAAGTGTCAATGTCAAAATCCTTTAGTTCGTCATTAATCCAAAGCTTTGCCAGTTCATGATTCATGAGTCCGTGGTTTGTTTCTTCGACGAGAATGGAGAGAGTACGGAAAATAGGGAAGGCTTTTTTGTAGGGTCTATCTGAACGCAGAGCATCAAAAACGTCTGCCAGACGGAGCGTAGCCAAGAGGGCACTCACCTGCACTACTTCCTTTGAAATAGGTCGGGTTTCTTCTCGGCCTACGGCTTTTTCGTGGTGGTTACCGATCAGGGGAAGAATGGGACTTCCTGGGAAGTAGCGCGTCGCGATCTCGACTGAGACATCTTGGTGTGTGGCGATGAGTGCGCCGAGCGATTGATTCGTGTCTATGCCCCGCCTCTGCAGTGAGGTATTTTCCTCTTTAGATAGGGCGACTGCAAGTGGGGTGAGGTCTTTGGGGCGCAAGTGGGGTTGGCTCGCGAGCGTGGTCGCGTAATCGGCGATTTTTTTCTTGGCAACCTCCGGAGAAAAAGAATTGTGACAGAATTGTTCGAAGAACGTGCGCCAATGGGTATCAGTAAGATAGTTATTGAGGATAGCGGGTTTGGGGGTAAGAATGATTTTTCCCATATCATGGAGCAAACAGGCGTGCTCAATATCCCAAGGTACTAGGCCTTCTTTTTTTATTTCCTGGCGTAGATATTCACCCACCGGACCAAGACTTTGGATTTTTTGGTGAGCTATTTGGTACGTCCGCAGGCAGTGTTCAAATGTTTCATGGTCGAAAAGTTCGAGAATGGTGAGCATTTCCCAATCTCCACTCATCAGTAACTTTTTGTTATCACCAAGGATTGCTTCACTTCGTTTTTTGGTGCGCTCCATGGCCTCTTCGAGTAGTCCCCCATGCTCCTTTTTGGAAAAAGTATGGAGAATGGTTTCGTAGTTCCCAAGCTGGCAAATATCACGAGCCACCGCTTCATGATCCCACCTTTCTTCTTCGCTTCCATGTTTCTGTGCGCGCGAAGGAGAAATAATTTCTAAAGGCCTGCCAAATTCATGAGGCATATTGTCGTTATTATTTATAAACCGAAAAGATTAGTAGAGGGGCTGATGAGGGAGACCGAAGTAACGGTGTTGTTGGTCATATTTGGGTCTTTGAGAGTTCGTACGACGTAGAGAGTACCTTCGTTAAAACGAGGTAGGACTTGTAAGAGTGGAGTATCGAAGGTCAACAAATCAGCAAAATCTCGCCGGTCACGACTGTCGAGTTCGGCTATTTTAACATTCTGACCGATAGTGAAGAGAATATGTTCGTAGTCGCCTGACCACAGGACATTGTGGATGGAGCTGGAAAAACGGGCAATCTGGATGATGCTATCCATCGCGCGCATCGGTTGAGCCTGCCAATCTTGATTGAAGTAGACCGATGCCTCATTATCACTGTAAAAGAGGAGTTTCTTGCCATCATCTGAGTACTGGACACCCTGAATACCTTGGCCGATTGCTTTGAGCGGGTTTTCGGTCACCTGTTTGTTGTAAACGAAAAGTTTACCGGAGGAATGGTTGATGACCGCAAGGTACTCCTTGTTATACGTGATGAGCGTGTAGGTGTTGGAAGCTTCAATGGGAAGGGGCGTGGGAGTGATTTGCTTGGGAGTGGCGTCGGTACTACTGGCTGGGATTTGATAGACAATGCCATTTTCACTGCTCAAATAATAGATATTGCGTCCAGAGATGTCATAGGCTGCCACCTGATTTTTGACCAAGATGGGCAGTGGTTTGATCTCCGCACTGTCGATGCGGTAGAGTGCGCCTTGGTTGAGAAAGAAGAGGAAATTTTTTGCGGTAGCATCCCAACGTACGTCAGTGATGGTAGTTTTTGTTTGGGCCAAATCGTTGAGGGAAAGACTTTTTTTGGTGGTGATATCACTGATGATATAGATGAGGTGGCCATTTTCCAAGAGAGGGATACAAAGCTTGTGGCTTTCAGGCGACCACTCGATGTTCGCTCGGGATTGAGGAGAAAATGAAGCGGTGGTGGTGGCAAATACTTCTTCGCTTTCTTCAGCCTTAGGGTCGATGATTTCTACACTGTAGCGGTTGTCGGACTTTTTGACGGTAGCAAGTAGTCCGTTGGGGGCGGGGAAGAGCTTGATAACTTGCTCAGTATGGGGGACAGGCAGTTGTTCGTAATTTTCTTTCACCAGAAAGACGTTCCAAAATTCCGTAGTGAGACCGCTTTGGATGACTACTTTTTTACTCCATTTCTTGTAGCCCTTGGCGCCAACTTCTACGAAGTGTTCGTCGGGGTTGAGACCCGTGACATGGATGGAATTATTGAGGAGGCCTAACCGCTGCTTGGGCACCACGACACCATCGATCGTGATGATGACAGGGTCGGTATTGATTTTGAGTGACAGTGAACCGGTGGAAATGAAAATACCACGTTCAAAGCTGAAACGGTAGCCAAAAGTGTAGAACACGACAGAGCTGGCCGTTACGAAAAAAGTTACGACAAAAAGAGCGAAAAGATAAGGGCGCAGGCGTTTGAGCATAGTCTAAAAAGAGTTTACGAAACGCTGTCTCCTTCTAGTATACCTCAAAAAATGAGAACACTCTAGGGTTGAAAAATAGCTTGATAAAGGCATATTTTCGATTATTTTGTTTAGGCATATTTTTGACAAAGGAGTGCTCTGCGGTGTAAGCTATAGGGGCGTTGCGCAAGAATAGGTGTGTTTACTCAGAATGTCCACTGTCTATGGTTTGGTTCAACAGTTTCATCTCCGCTCTGCACATTCCAAACAATCTGGCGGGGGACTTGTCTCTCTTTTTGTTTTTTATTGCCCTTAGTCTAGTTTTTGGTTTTGTTTTCGGACGGTGGAAGTTGGTCAATATTCTGATCAATGTCTATATCGCCCTGGCTCTGGCTAATATTTTGCCTAAAGAACTCTTGGCCTTCTCGATATATGCTAAGGCTGTTGTTTTTGTCACGCTGCTCGTTTTTTTGACTGCGGTTGATGATCGTCTGTTCGATGTCCATATTACCAACGCTGGCACTGACTTTTTTTGGCGTCTTTTTGTGATGAGCATCATGGTGACCGGCATGGTGTTGAGCTCCGCCCTTTCCTTGGTGCCCAAGGCGTTTGCCTTAAGCTATATTTCCGCGGCTGCCTATGGCTACTTTGCTTCCCCCTTCGCCCTGATTTTCTGGATGACTATTCCACTTTTACTCCTTCTCTTTATCAACAATCGATTGAAGTAGGACAGGTCAGCATTGTTCGTGGATGACTGACAAAAAATAATAGGTATTTATCTGATTTTACCAGCACTCGCTTGCGGAAACGGAAGTAAACTTTCGTTTCGCTCACTTCGTTTGGTAATGAAAAGCCGCAGGGAGAACATGTCTCGCTGCGGTTTGTTGGTGCTTGACGCGTGCTTGTTAGCGTGGGTTATGACGAGGCCTACTGCCTGATGATTCCCATACGCCCCCCCTTTTTTTTGGAAATTATCCGGATTATTGGTCGGCACGCCCGAGGGATGCTGAGGAGCGTCAACAGCAGGCCAGATGCCAGCCAGAGTGGCCACCAGCCGAATGAATGGCTCTTTTCGCGTGTCAAGACTAAGAACAGTAAAGCAATCATTGGCGGTAATACGAACCAGAAGGTCAATCCCAGTCCGTGTTTGTGCCACTTGAAACGGTTGATTGCGAGAATGGCCACGATGACCAGATAGAGCACAATCATCAGGATTAGAGCGCTATTACCACTGGTGGCGGTCAGCTGGCCATGCTTGCGAGCAAGTGAGAGGTACCACTCGCCAGCCCCGAGACAGAGAACCATGATGGCTGCTGCTCCGATAGCAGCCATCATGATGCGGAGGAGAGATTTAAAGAACTGCATACTGATCTTCCTTTGGTTTACCAAACGGCTTGTTTGGGGTTGTCCGTATTATACAACCCTCGTCCTGATTGTAAATGGCCGACGGAGGCTCAAGCGGGCATCATCGCTGTCCGTAATCATGACGGCGAAGAACAGCAGGCCGAGCAGAAAGAGGGGGAGACGCGCCAGAACCAATAGCAATCCGTGCTGCAAACAGAAAAAAATATAGTATACGTTGGCTTGTTTCCGTCTTTATTGACAGTTCGTTTTTGTTGCGTGGTGCATCAGACCAGGGAGTCCTAGGCGGCCTTGACACGCTCTTAATACTTGCTATACTGGGTAAGCAATCTAGAAGCCATGTGGTCATGGGTTGCTTTTGTTTCTATCTGTTTTTCTAAACAGGGTGAACCGTAACTTAACAATTTAAGAGCCGTTCAAAATTATGCGCACGCATGGTTTTGGACAAACAATAAACAAATCACAATTTTTTGTGGTTAGTCCTTGTCTTTTATTTCCTTCGGGAGAAAAAAGATAATTACGGAAAACTCTATTCTATTATCGAATCTGAAATTCCGGCGAGTGAAGTATATCGCCGGGAGTTTGCGCAAGCGAATGATTCATATATTTCTATTGAGAGTTTGATCCTGGCTCAGGATGAACGCTGGCGGCGTGGATAAGGCATGCAAGTCGAGTGGGTTTAGACCCACGGCAAACGGGTTCAGATAACATAGGAATCTACCCTCGAGTCGTGAATAATTCGGAGAAATCCGAGCTAATGCACGATGCCCTCTACGGAGGAAAGATTTATCGCTCGAGGAGGAGCCTGTGTCCTATCAGCTTGTTGGTGAGGTAATGGCTCACCAAGGCTATGACGGGTAGGGGGTATGAGAGTATGGCCCCCAACATTGGAACTGAGACACTGTCCAAACACCTACGGGTGGCTGCAGTCGAGAATATTCCACAATGGACGAAAGTCTGATGGAGCGACGCCGCGTGCGGGATGAAGGTCTTAGGATTGTAAACCGCTTTTTTCAGGGAGCAATTTCGATGAGAGTACCTGAAGAATAAGAGGTTACTAACTCTGTGCCAGCAGTAGCGGTAATACAGAGACCTCAAGCGTTATCCGGATTTATTGGGCGTAAAGCGTAGGTAGGCGGCTTTGTTAGTCGGATGTCAAAGCTCGGGGCTCAACCCCGAAAAGGCATTCGAAACGGCATAGCTAGAGAGTGTGAGAGATCAGTGGAATTTATGGTGTAGTAGTGAAATGCGTTGATATCATAAAGAACACCCAAGGCGAAGGCAACTGATTGGCACATTTCTGACGCTGAGCTACGAAAGCGTGGGTAGCGAATGGGATTAGATACCCCAGTAGTCCACGCCCTAAACTTTGTTCTCTCGCTATACGGAGTATCGACCCTCTGTGTGGCTAAGCTAACGCGTTAAGAGAACCGCCTGGGTAGTACGATCGCAAGATTAAAACTCAAAGGAATAGACGGGGACTTGCACAAGCGGTGGATTATGTGGTTTAATTCGATGGTACACGAAAAACCTTACCAGGGCTAGATATTCTATGGAAAGACCTAGGAAACTAGGTAACTCCGCAAGGACCGTAGGACAGGTGATGCATGGCCGTCGTCAGTTCGTGGTTTGAACTGTTCCCTTAAGTGGGGTAACGAACGCAACCCTTGTCGTCTGTTACAAGTGTCAGGCGAGACTGCCCAGCCCGGAGCGCACGATGCGTGCGCGAGTATAAAGTATGGCGTATGACGTATAGAGTATAGATACTCAATACACGATACCCCATACTCTCTACTTGCGATTCTCATCGCGAATTGTGGGCTGGGAGGAAGGCGGGGATGACGCCAGGTCAGCATGTCCCTAGATGCCCTGGGCTACACACATAATACAATGGGGAGTACAACGGGCAGCGACACAGCAATGTTGAGCTAATCCTTAAAAACTCCCCCCAGTTCGGATTGGGGTCTGCAACTCGACCCCATGAAGCCGGAATCGCTAGTAATCGCGGGTCAGCCATACCGCGGTGAATACGTTCTCAAGTCTTGTACTCACAAGAACCGCGCACAGCGGGTAATATTGCCAAGTCGTTCAAATCGACTCCTTCGTCTCGTCGACGAAGCGTAGCAGAAAGATAGTTCATTCCCGCGAGGGAATGAGCGGAGGATCTGGATGCAAATCATAGCCTCGAAAGATGCACTGTCCATACAGTGCGGAAAAGCGGTGATTGAGCCATGAAAATAGGCGGTGAGCATGGTGAAAATCAAACAAAACCGCATCTTGGATGTGAAGAAAGGGAGTATTACTTACCTGTGGAGAGCTCATGTTGTTACGCCGCGTAAGTGGCGTATAATGAAACTTATGCAACATGAGCAGTCAGCTGGACTATAGTATCCGTCTTTATAAGACGAGAGAAGGGTCCACTCGATGCAAATTGGTATGGAATTAACACCAGAATATATTGTTGGTCTGGTTGATGGAGAAGGAAGCTTCACGATATATGTGCGTAATCCCTCAGATACTCGTCCGCGCAAGCGACGGGTGACAGTGGAGCCGCGTTTTTATCTGAAGCTTACCGAAGAAGATAAGCCGATACTTGAAGACCTCAAAAAGTTCTTCAAATGTGGCAATGTCTATTTTCAGGGAGATAAGCGTGCGAATCACAAAGATTGCTACCGATATGAAGTAGCAAACCAACACGATCTTGCGACAATTATTATTCCATTCTTTATCAAACATCAGCCGCATTTTCCTTCGAAACTGAGAGATTTCAAGATTTTTTTTAAGATGATGCAAATCATTAGACAAAAAGAACATCTCACAGACGACGGATATAAAAAACTCTGGAAGTTAAAACAAACAATGCATTGAGCTCGCGTAGTGCGGGAAAACCGCTCGCTACGTGGGAACATCAATTCGCAGTTTCGCGAAGATAATCGCCCGTCAACTCAAGGGAGCCGGGAGCACCCGAAGTCTCACCTTGCGTGGGCCGAAGGTAAGCTCGGTAACAGGGAGTAAGTCGTAACAAGGCACGGGTAGCGGAAGCTGCTCGTGGATCAATTCCAATTTGGACGTGTCACGGGAACGTGACGCTTATCGTCGATTGCCATCTTACGAGTCACCCTTCCAAGGGCCTCGTAAGATACAAGGTCATAGTGAAACACCTTTCAGGTCACTACCTCACTCGCTGGTGTCGCGAGTCGGATACGCCCATTATTTCGTTAAGTGGGGAATGAACGAGACAAAAGAAAGCATGAACTCTCTTTTGTATCGGACTGAATCAAATCTTAACTTGCATATCTCTTTCAATAACACTACGAAAACAACCCAATGGCATTGTCATTGGGTTGTTTTGTTATGAGAACTTGTCGGGGCATAAGATAAATGAATTCAGGGCAGAGCACCCAATTAAAAATGATATAGTGAATTTCGGCAATAGACTTGCTCCCGAATAAGAAAAATGAGATAATTGATGAATGAACATCAGCAAACTTGCCAACGACCCACGTGCAATTAAGGCCTTAACCGGGCT
>JAYTWI010000010.1:0-33666 GCA_043743535.1 Candidatus Moraniibacteriota bacterium
TATGCATAAGCGAAGTAAAAACTGTCGAGATGAGCAAGGATGCTTTGATCCAGGGGCTGGATCTATGGAATTTGGTGAGACTTTTGCTGAAACAGTCAAGAGAGAAATCCGTGAAGAGTATGGTGTCACTCCCAAGAACGTGCAGTTTTGGGGCGCCAATAATGTACTCCGTTATAATGGAAAAACCAAGACGCATTGGATAGCTATGCTTTTCACCGCGGAAGTGGATCCCCAAAAATGTATTATCGGTGAACCAGAAAAAATGGATGAAATTGGGTTTTTTCCTATCAATAAGCTTCCTCGACCACTTCATTCGATGGTACGCCATCATCTCAAAATGATTCGGCAAGCCGGCGCGAAGATATAACAGGTATTTACCTCTTTTTACCGGCACTCGCTCAGAAACGAAAGTAAACTTTCGTTTCGCTCACTTCGTTTGGTAATAAAATTTTGAAGACCTTGGAGCAGATGCAACAAGGTCTGAAGTAGGGGGCACGATGGCGGAAAGGGAGAGCGAGGAGGGGAGAGAGATAAAAAACGTTGTTTTTTATTGTTGTGGCATACAAGCGTATGCCGGCTCTCATTTCTATCCCCTCAACTCGCACCTCGAATATAGCACAAAACGGCCTGTGCTACAATAGAGGTACTTTTCTAACCTTTTTCTTATGCACTACAACAAACTGGTGCGGGACAAGATTATCGGGATTGTTGAGGCTAAGGGTGGCCAGGCGACCTTTCATATCGCTGACCGGGCAGAATATTGGCAGAAGTTGAAGGAGAAGCTGCGCGAAGAAGTGGAAGAGTTTATGGAGGCGGAATCGCAGGAAGAAATGGCGGATGTTTTTGAGGTCATCAATGCCATTCTCAAAGAGAAAGGTTGGGGTATCGAAGATATCGTGGCGGTGCAAAAGACCAAGCGTGCGGAAAAAGGTGGATTTGATGAGCGGATTATTCTGGAGAAATCATGAGGAAAATACTGACGCTTTGTTTAGCATTGCAAGAGGGCAGGATCCTGCTCGGGATGAAGAAGCGTGGTTTCGGCATGGGGAGATGGAATGGTTTCGGCGGCAAGGTAGAAGGAGGCGAAACGACCGAAGAGGCAGCCAAACGGGAAACCAGAGAAGAATGTGGTCTCCAAATCATCACTATGGAGAAGGTAGGCATTCACGAGTTTGAATTTTTTGACAAGAGAGGTGATATTTTGGAAGTGCACGTTTTTCGAGTAGACTCTTGGAACGGCGAACCAAAAGAGAGCGAAGAAATGCGGCCGCAGTGGTTTACCATCGATGCCATTCCTTATGATGAGATGTGGCCAGATGATATCCATTGGCTACCGGTATTCTTGTCTGGTAAAAAATTTCGCACCAAATTTCTCTTTGGTGAGGGAGATGTGGTTTTGGAAAACCATGTGGAGGAAGTGGGGAGTCTTGATGAAATGAGCGAAGTAGTCTAAGATAGTGAGCCGAAGCTAAGGGCCTATAGTCTAGTGGTAGAACGGTGCATTCGCATTGCACAGGCGGCAGTTCGATTCTGCCTAGGTCCACCAAGAAGAGATAATTCGCCCGCTAGAGGGCAGAACCAAGTTTCCAAAATAGATTTAGTATTACGAGAAAATGAGTATGATGCTTTCTGAAAATGAGAAGCGAGATATTATCAAATACCTAGAGGCGGGGAAACCGCTTCCAGAAAAATATCGTTTCCTTCTTTTCAAAGACGACCGTGAAGTTGAGCTTGTTTGGAATGGTAAATCAGACGAGGTGACAAACGTCGTACTTCCTTTCCAGGTAATCGAGCAAATTGATGAACCGAGAGAGGGCAAAGAGTTTGGCGATAGAGGCACTCTTTTTGATATGTCAGGTAAACAAATTACTGGTTGGACCAATAAACTTATTTGGGGAGATAACAAACTCATCCTCTCCTCACTGAAAAATGGTCCAATGAGAAAAGAGATTGAAGCCCAAGGAGGACTGAAACTTATTTATATTGACCCGCCATTTGATGTCGGGGCTGATTTCTCAATGGATATACAAATTGGTGAAGAGGAAGGTGCGGAAAGTTTTACAAAAAAGCCCTCAGTGATAGAAGAAATTGCTTTTCGAGATACTTGGGGTAATGGTGTAGATAGTTTTGTCGCAATGCTCTATGAAAGAATAAAACTAATGCACGATTTACTATCTGAAGATGGGAGTATTTATATTCACTGCGATTGGCGTGTAAATAGTTATATAAGACTAATTCTTGATGAAGTTTTTGGTAAGGATAATTTTAGAAATGAAATTGTTTGGCAAAGAGATGCTGTTGGTAAAGGGGCAAAAAAGATTTCAAAACAATGGTCCAAAGAAATTGAGTCAATTTTCTGGTATTCAAAAAGTGATATGTATTTTTTTGACCAGCAATACAAGGAAAACGATGAGCTTACCCATACCCAATTAAAAGAATTTCGTTATAAAGAACCAGATGGTCGTTTATTTAAAATTGTAACTCTGGGTGACTACTCTCAGCAATCTATTGATGCCTTCAAAAAAATAAATTTAATATACACGACTTCCACAGGCAAAGAGTACAAAAAGTATTATCTTGATGAGTTCCAGTTGGCTATTGGCTCTTTGTGGAATGATATTCCAAACATATCACACGGTAAAAATCCTGAAGTTTTAGATTACCCAACACAAAAACCAGAGAAATTGATTGGAAGAATAATAAAATCTTGTTCCAAAGAAGGAGCCCTGATTGCAGACTTTTTTTGTGGTTCAGGAACGACGCTTGCAGTCGCAGAAAAACTTGGTCGCAAATGGATAGGAACTGACCTCGGTAAGTTTGGTATTCATACTTCACGAAAGCGAATGATTAATGTTCAACGTGAGCTTAAGAAAGCAGGTAAGGATTTTCGTGCATTTGAAATACTAAACGTAGGTAAATACGAACGAGAGAGTTTCCTCAGTACCAATGATGACTTGCGTAGAGATGAGAAAGCAAAACAAAGAGATCGAAAAGAGAAGGAGTTTATCACTCTCATTCTCTCTGCTTACAAAGCTGAAGCCGTAGAAAGCTTTGTCAATATCGTCGGTAAAAAGCGTGACAGATTGGTTGCTATTGGCCCTATCAATCTGCCTGTATCGCAAAAGTTCATTCAGGAAATTGTTGCGGAAATGAAAGGTAAAAACCTTACCAAGCTTGATGTGTTGGGTTTTGACTATGAAATGGGGCTTATTTTTGACGATTTCGTGACTGAAGGGATAGATATTGCTTTCAAAATAATCCCTCGTGAGGTATTCGACAAACGTGCTGTCGAGCGGGGTCATGTAAACTTTTATGATGTTGCCTACATTGATATCAAACCTATCATTACCAGTCGTGGGCAAGGGAAAAATGCGGTGAAAGAACTTGCGATTGAACTCACAGACTTCTCTGTATTTTATAATCAAGATGCATCTTTGGGTGAAGAACTTAAATCTGGCAAATCTAAAGTAACAGTCCAAAACGGACAAGTAGTAAAAATATCTAAAGACAAAGACGGCAATGTTCTTTCTCCAGAGGTACTTACTAAGAAGTGGAGTGATTGGATTGATTACTGGGCAGTTGATTATAACTTTGCGGACCGAAAAGAAGTCATCAAGGTATTTGAAGGTGACGAAGAAAAAGAAGTGTGGACTGGGGATTATGTTTTCGACAACGAGTGGCAGAGTTTTCGTACTAAAAAGAATAGAAATCTAGAGCTTACTTCTGCGCCAAAGGAGTTCCCCAAAGGAGACTACAAGGTTGCAGTAAAAGTCGTGGATATTTTTGGCAACGATACTACGAGAGTGATTGATGTGAAAATCTAGTTTACATGTATATTGACAATATAAACAAAATTGTATAATATGTTTATATTGATATGAGTAATATAAACCAAATGAAAATAGGGAGATATATCAGGCAGAAAGAGGGCTTTTCGGCTTTTGTTCCGTATCCATTCCCGCCAAAGAAAGGTTTTGAAATAAGTCCGAAACTTTACAAAAAACATGAGGAGGCTATTCGTCTAGTAGGGAAGCTTGATGGGATTACGCGCCTGTTGCCTGACAAGGACTTCTTTATTGCTATGTTCGTAGTGAAAGATGCAACATATTCAAGTCAAATAGAGGGAACTAAAGCAACGATGCAGGACGCTGTCGCTGCCCCTGTGACTGAAGAAAAGTCCCGAAGAACTCCTGACGTGGATGATATTGAGCATTATATTCAGGCTGCAAATTATGGAATTGAGAGAACTAAAGAATTTCCCATCTCCCTTCGTTTTACCAGAGAGCTTCATGAGAAGCTCATGACTGGAGCACGATCTACTCAACATGCATATCCTGGTGAGTTCCGTACATCACAAAATTGGATAGGAGGCAAGTCACCAACCGATGCATCTTTTGTACCACCCACAGTTGATGATATGCATACAGCGCTTGGTGACTTAGAGCGATTTATCCATTCTCAGGATGATTATCCCTCGCTGGTAAAGGCGGGGCTTCTGCACGCGCAATTTGAAACTATTCATCCGTTCACTGATGGAAATGGTCGCACTGGACGAATGATTATAGCCATGTATATTCATCACCTTGGTCTATTAGAGTTACCAGTGTTGTATCTTTCTAGTTATTTCAAAAAGTATCAGAAACTCTATTATCAGAAATTACAGAGTTACCATGACGAAGAATCAGATATAGACGGATGGCTAGGGTTTTTTCTTGAAGGGGTAGCTGAAATCGCTCAATCTGGTATAGACACTTGTACAAAAATTACCGTGTTACGAGAGAGGGATTTTGCAAAAATGCAAAAACTTGGAAAGAAATCTGCCGAGTCTACACTAGAGATTGTGAGAAAATTATTCAGTCAGCCTATTGTGGGTGTCGCAGAAATTATCAAGTGGACAGGCTTTACGGCACCTGGAGCATATAAAGTAATCAAGAGACTAGAAGACCTGAATATTCTCGAACCTCTTGGTCATTCTGATTATGATCAAAAATATGTTTATGCTGATTATTACGAGATATTTGATGATTCTTTTAAAGAGGGACGTAAAAAGAAATAATTATGGCACTTCACAAAGATTTTCCCAAAGACCCGTACGCAATCCTCGATCCTGAAACACGCTGGTTTCCTGCTCCAGAAGACTTGCGTGAGAAAGGATTTGAGAAACTCATTCCACCTCTCGTTGCAGAACTCCGCAAACAAGTGAAGGTGTGGCGGGACAAGAACTACGATGGAGGAAGTGAGACTTCAAAGGCACTGTTGACATGGTGGTTCAAGGAAGAACACACCCTCTACAATCAGGATGGTTCAACGTACAATTTCCGATACTACTTTTCTCAAAGAGAAGCTCTAGAGACGGTCGTGTGGCTCTACGATGTCGCCAAGGTGAGAGATAAACACCATTTGATGAGATATAACTCGAGTGGCATTTTGAGCGCTCAGATGTTTACTGAGGATTGGCTCCGATTTGTAGTTAAAATGGCTACGGGAGCAGGTAAAACTAAAGTGATGAGTTTAGTTATTGCTTGGGCATATTTCCATAAACTTTATGAAAAAGATTCAGACCTTGCGAAAAACTTCTTGCTCATCGCTCCAAACGTCATTGTGTTCGAACGTATCAAGAATGACTTCGAGGGTAATAGGATATTCTTTTTGGATCCAGTACTTCCTGACAATGGATATATGGGTCAGAATTGGCAAGATGACTTCCAAGTTACTCTTCACCTTCAAGATAATCTTAAGAATGTTTCTGATACTGGCAATATATTTCTCACAAATATTCATCGGGTATTTGAAAGTGATGTGCAGGATTACAGTGCAGATGACGAAGATAGTTCAGAATATTTCCTTGGCGATAAACCAGTAACTAAAACAAACGAAGGAAGCGTTGATTTGGGAATGGTGGTTCGAGATATTGATGAACTCATTGTTATCAATGACGAAGCTCATCATATTCATGAGGAAAATGCGTGGCTCAAATCTATTAGGGATATTGATTATAGGTTGAAGCAAAAAGGTGGCGGACTTTCGCTCCAACTCGATGTAACTGCAACACCTAAGAATAACAAGGGTTCAATCTTTGTTCAAACGATTTCAGACTATCCTTTGGTTGAAGCAATTTATCAGAGAGTTGTGAAACAACCCGTGGTTCCCGATGAGGTAAGTCGTGGAAAACTCAAGGAAGGTCAGAGTGTCATCTTTACAGAAAAATGGCGAGATCATATTCAGCTTGGTGTTGAGGAATGGAGAAAAATTTACAAACAACTTCTACCCAGTGGAAAGAAATCTCTTCTTTTTATAATGACTGATGATACAAAGAACTGTGATGATGTTTCAAGGTATCTTGAGGTGAATTATCCAGAACTCAAGGGTGCAGTTTTGACTATTCACACGAACAAAAGTGGCGAGATTTCTGAAACTACTTCAGGTAGAAATAAAGAGGAACTCGAAACGCTCCGAAAGCAATCGAACGAAATTGATAGTTGGGAAAGTCCCTACAAAGTGATTGTGTCCGTAATGATGCTTAAGGAAGGTTGGGATGTGAAGAATGTAACGACTATTTTGGGGTTAAAACCATTCACAGCTGATAATAAAATATTACCCGAACAAGCATTGGGTCGAGGTCTACGAAGAATGTACTTCGGGCGCGATGATATTGATGAATATGTCAGTGTTATTGGTACCCCTGGGTTTATGAACTTTATTGAAAGTATCAAAGGTGAGGGTGTGCTCCTTGAGAAGCGTTTGATGGGAGCAGGCTCGAAGCCGGTCTCTCCAATGGTTATTGAGATTGATAAAGAAAACAAGAAAAAAGACATTGAGAAACTCGATATCGAAATCCCTGTGATGACGGCTCGAATACAGCGCGAGTATAAAAATCTCGCTGATTTGGATGTGTCTACGTTTGGTAACACAAGAGTGAAGGTAAAGATGTTTACAGAACAAGAGAAACGGGAAATTGTTTTCAAGGATATCGTTACAAACGAAGTCCATCACATTACACCGTTTGATGGTGAAGTAATCCCAAACTATCAAAATGTTGTAGGCTATTTTGCCCAAGGAATAATGTCGGAAATGCGTTTATTTGGCTGTTACGATATTCTCTTCGGCAAGGTGAAGGATTTCATTGGTAATTATATGTTTGAAGATACTGTGGAACTTACAGACCTCAATCTTCTGAGGAACTTGTCCAAGGTTGAGTGCATAAAACTTATAAAAGATGTTTTCAAAAAATCTATCAATGAACTAACAGTTCAGGATAAAGGTGATACTGAAATCAAAAATTACATCAAAGTGAGTGATGCGCGTCCTTTTGTAGTCAACGATAAATCATTTCTCATTCCACAAAAATCTGTATTCAATAGAATAGTCGGTGACAGTAACTTCGAGTTAGAGTTCTGTTTTTTTCTTGAAAAGTGTGATGACATAGTCTCGTTTGCTAAGAATTTCCAGAACAAAGAGGCGAACGCTCTCCGTATCGAATACAAGAACAGTGATGGTTTCATTGCCACCTACTACCCTGATTTCTTCGTGAAGATTGATGATAAACAGGTGTACATCATTGAAACAAAGGGTCGCGAGGATGAGGACGACAAAATTAAGTTCGAGAGACTACAAAAATGGTGTGAGGACGTGAACGCGAGACAGAGCAGAGTCATCTATAGTGCTCTATACGTAAAACAAGAAGAATACGAAGCAAACCCTGCAAAAAACTTTGATGAGTTAGTAAGACTGTTTGGTGAAAGATAAATACGATGTATCATCCTATTCAACCACCAGAAGGAAGCATCGAATGGATGAAAGAGATGGTGAAGAAGAACGAGGGACGTGAGTTGACTGACCAAGAGGCTCACGAAGCGGCTTATAACTATCTCAATTTCTTCAATATGCTTATCTACTTGGATAAGAAACAAAAAAAGAAGAAATAGGTATGATTTCCCCAGAAGTCCTGAAAAAGTATAAGAAAATTTACCGAAAGCAATTTGGGAGGGGTATTTCCGATGCTGAAGCTTTAGAACAGGCAACGAAGCTTCTACGGCTGATGGAAATAGTTTACAAACCAATGACCAAAGAGGAATTTGACCGTTTCTCCAAAAGTCAGACTATACTGCTTGAGCTTGCTCAATAGCCGTCCCAAGTGATTGCCATTTCTGCAATTCTCGGATAAGATGGTTCCAATTGAGTGGGAAGTAGTCCACAAGTATTCTTTTTATCGAGATGAACATTACAATCGAAGAAATTGCAATAAGTATATGATCAAGAAATGTGATAACAACAGTGTGGGGATGTTAGTATGGCGAGATGGTGGTTTGTTACTTATAGAAAGAAAAAATCAACCTTTTGGTTTTGCTCCTCCAGCAGGTCACCTTGATGATGATAATTCTTTTGAAGAATCAGCACAGCGAGAATTAAAAGAGGAGGTTGGTCTGGATACAAACGGTATCAAGCTTTTAGTTGAGGGACGAAAAGAAAATCTTTGTAGGCGAGAAGGTGGAAGCTGGCATTATTGGAAGATCTATCAGGTTGAAACTATCGGAGAACTTAAGAGAAGCGAGGCCGAAACAAAACAAGCAGATTTTTACACGAAAGATGATTTACATTTACTTGCAACCAAAACTGAGAAATACCTCCGTGGCGACATTAAGCAAGATGAATGGGAAAAATCGCCTGGCCTTGAGCCAGTTTGGTATGAATGGTTAAGAGCACTTCAAATAATTTGATATATGAAAATAACAATCTGTGGCAGTATCGGATTTTATAAGGAAATGGAATTAACAAGGGATGAGCTGGTTAAACTTGGACATGAAGTAAAAATACCAGAACTTGCTCTTGAGGTGCCTAAAGAATTCGGGGTAGGCAAGAAAGTTTACTTTGATCAGTACATTGAGCAGAATGGTGGAATTGATGCTTTTCCAGCAGAACATAAGATTTGGGATATGAAAGAGGGAGCAATAAAGGATCACTACGAAAAAATTGATTGGTGTGAAGGGATTTTGGTTATCAATCATGAAAAGCGAGGTATCGATGGATACGTTGGTGGCAATACCTTGATTGAAATTGGTGTTGCATTTTATCTCAAAAAGAAAATCTATATTTTGAATCCTGTTTCGTCAGAACTTTCCTACAAACAAGAAATTATGGGAATGAAACCAGTAATGCTTAATGGTAACCTTTCATTGATTTAAAGTTATTCGGCAGGAACGTTTTCAACGGCCATCCCAAGTTCCTGCTAAGCCCGCAATTCTGCTATGATAGAGTTTCAATTGAAGAGGAGATAGTCCACAAAATCAAATTTTATGTCAGAGGAATGTTGAATTTTCTTGTGCCAGGACTGGCTTTTTTTGCTGAGGGACGATATATCGTTTCTATTCTGAAGGGGCGCACTCGGCCAAGTTTTGCCAGTTGGCTTGTTTTTGCAGTTTCTATGGGGAGTGTTTTTGCTTCCGCTTATGCACTGGAAGCTAGGGCTTCACTCTATCTCATTGGTACATTTGCTACCTTGAATATTATTATTACCATTCTGGCTTTTCGTTTCGGGGTGCGTTCCTTTAGTCGGATGGATATCATTTTTCTTGCTCTTTCCGCGATAGGCATCCTTCTATGGTGGGGTACTTCCAATCCTTGGTATGCTTTACTCATAAGTGCTGCCGTCGATGCTATCGGTTATCTTATTATGTTTCGCAAGCTTAGCATTTTCCCTGGGACTGAGGATAGCGTTTCCTGGGCTTCTAGCACCCTTGCCTATATGATCAATCTTTTTCTTATCGTTCACTGGGTTCCTCAAGAATATTTGTTTTCTCTTCTCAATGTGCTCTGGTGTTCTATAGCTTTCTTTCTTTCTTTCTTTGAAGAAGCCCCTCGTCCGTGTGTTTGAACCTGTGCGATAGCTATTCTCAATTCCTGTCTCTGCCTCTGTCACAACTCTGCTATAATACGCGTGTTGAGGAGGAGGTAGTCCACCGCGTTTTCAATACATCTCTCAGTTTTCTATGCTGAACCTAGAGCGCAAGAAGGAGCTTGAAAAAAATATCTGGAAGTACTTTGTCATGCGTACTTCTGCCAAGCGCCTGGTCTGGCCAATTCTGACCATTTTTTTGGTACGCAATAGTCTGACCCTAGCTGAAATAGGAATTATTTTTTCTGTAGGAACGGTGATCAGTCTACTCTGTGAAGTTCCGAGCGGTATGATTGCTGACAGAATTGGGAGGCGAAACGCGCTGACCCTCACTTTTTTTGGGCAGGCAGTGAGCATGTTTCTTTTTTGGCAAGCCGACGGGTTTTTGGGCTTTATGATGAGCAATGCGCTCTACTTTGCAGCTGGAACCCTTATGACCGGTACGGGTGAAGCATTCATTTATGAAACGCTTCATGAATTAGGTCGCGAAAAGGAGATTAAAAAGGTAACTGGCCGGGCAGTTTTTATTGCACAGGTAGTGACTGGTGTGCTCTTTATTGGTGTACCGCTTTTGGCGAAATATTCTCTCACGCTACCATTCCTCCTCAATGCTTTTGTATTTCTCGCTACTGCTGTACTCGTTTTTTCTTTCACAGAACCAGTCCGTGTACAGAGTGTGACTGAACAAGAATTTGGCAAAGACACGCTTGGCTTCAAAGCTTTTCTCGGTAATCCTCTTTTGTTAAGTTTTAGCATAGGCCTCGGTTTTATTGGTGGGATTAATGGAATTCTCGAGGATTTCCGTCAGGTATATCTTGATTTCATTCATGTGGATATCGTTTACTTCGGATTCATTTATTTGGGGTTGCGTATTCTCACGGGTACATTTGGGACACAAACTGACTTTTTTGAGAAGCATCTCGGAAAGCGAGGAGCGCTTTTACTTTTGCCACTTATTTCTCTCGTTACCTACCTCGGACTTTTCTTTTGCAACTCTTTTTACGGGTTGATTTTTATTATGCTTGATGGTATTACGGGCGGACTGTCACGTCCTTTTGAACAGGAATATCTGCAAAAAATGATCACTCATGTCAATCGCGTCACTTTGCTTTCTATCGACAACATGATCCAGGGTGTTATTCGTGCAGGAGCAGTGTTTTTTGGTGGGTTTGTGATCAACGCCTACGGAATTCAATCTGGTTTTCTTTTGGCTGCCGGATTGGTCCTTACTTTTGCCATACCGTTTCTTGTCTCGTTTCTTAGCCGCGCTACCCGCCTTGGTATGTTTGCTTCATCCTAGATAAGGGGGTACTATGCCCTTGTTTTATAAGATTCAAAAAATAGCGTAGAGATAAAATACATCCGCCTTTGTGAGGCGGATGTATTTTATCAAACCCTGCTGTTTTTAGTAACCTGCTTACTTGGCTTAGGACTGGTCTGCAATATTACGGGATACAGGTAACAGTCTGACCAGGCTTGACCGAACTTGTGGGTGTTTACTAGTACGCTTGTGGTTTGGTCGGGGTCATTTTGACCGGAGTACTTGGTGCGGTGGTGGGTGGTGTTTCTACTACAGGGGCAGTGGGAGTGGAAGTCTCAGTGGGGGGCAGGGTCTCTTCGACCTTCGGCTTCTTCATTTTTTTTGTGGCAGGGTCTTGGCTATTTTCGTTCGCGCTATTCTTCAGAAGATGCAGGCTTTCCAGTTTATGCTTCTCGTATTTGGCGCCGGCATAAAAAGCGACCAAAGCGATAGCGACCCATAGGGCATAACGTATGACGAGCTTTTTGTCGTACCCAAGGATTTTCTCTCCGTTCTCTTCCATAGAATTTTTCTTAAAATTAATACCAGTTCACTGTAGCACATAAGTACTAGGGAAGGAAGGCTCAAATATATGTACAAGATTGACTTTTTAGCCTTTTTTCGCTAGGTAGTGGCCGAACTGGTGGCAGCCGGCAGGGTTGTCTGGAAGCCGAAGCATCATTGGAAGAAACTTTCATAGATTGCTATACTAGGACAATCCCGCTCGTAATCAAGAATCTTTTTCAAAGAATATCTATGCAGAAAAAAATTCTCCCCATGTTGTTTGTGACGCTCTTGATCGATATGATTGGGATTGGGATGATTATCCCTATCATCCCAATTATTTTTACTGATCCGACATCATCATCGTTTTTGCTTCAGGGCTTTACGGTAGGACAGCAGTATCTCTTTGCTGGACTCCTGACCGCTCTTTTTGGCTTGATGCAATTCATAGCTGCGCCAATTTTGGGAGAATTGTCTGATGTCTATGGACGCAAGAGGTTGCTGACGATGGGGGTGGGGGTACTGGCCCTGTCACAGCTGTTGTTTGGTTTTGGTATCGAGATCGGTTCACTGTGGCTTATTTTTATCAGCCGAGCAGTGGCCGGGTTGGCGGGAGCAAACTTTAGCATTGTCCAAGCCAGTATCGCTGATGTCACCCTACCCAAAGACCGGGCCAAAAATTTCGGCCTGATTGGGGCGGCCTTCGGGATGGGTTTTATTATCGGGCCAGTTTTAGGCGGATGGGTCGCTCATCTGGCGAATAATGCAGCGGCGCCGTTTTGGTTGGCGGCGATGTTCGGTTTGGTGAACGTGGTTTCGATTTCACTCTTTTTGCCAGAGACTAACAAAAATAGACGAGCCAGTCATAACTTTCATTTCTTGAAGGGGATACATAATATTTTGGCGGCTTGGCACGATAAAGATGCTCGACTGGTGTATATGGGAAGTTTTCTCTATACTTCTGGGTTTGCTTTCTATACATCGTTTATTGGCATCCTTTTGGTATCACGCTTTGGTTTAACCGAAACAGCCATCGGAACTTTTTTTGGAGCGGTCGGAATATGGATTGTCATTACCCAGGCGTTCATCCTGCGATTCCTCACGAAAAGATACAACGAGCGAACTATCTTACGTTATGCGCTACCACTTTTGGCGTTGGTGATCGTTCTCTATCCGTTCGTGCCATCGGTGTTTTTGCTCTACGTTCTGATACCGTTCTTTGCTATCCCCAATGGTCTCACCATGGCCAATATGAGTGCACTTGTCAGTAAGGGTGTTTCTGGTGACAAGCAGGGGGCGGCTCTCGGTATCAACGGGTCGCTTATGGCACTGTCACAAGGAATTATCCCGCTTGTGGCTGGGACGCTTTCTGGGGTGGTGAATATTAATGCTCCTTTTTTTACCGGTGCGGTTTTCGTTGTAGGGGCCTGGAGTGCTCTTTTCTTTTTTTCGAAGCATGCATGAGAACAGGAGATGGTATACTAAAAAGACAGTAAATTAGCAATAACATTATATTATATGACACCATGGGTCTTGTATTCACTTCTAGCGGCAGTGTCGGCTGCTTTTGTTGGTATATTTAGCAAGGTGGGTATCATAGGTGTTGATTCCACTATCGCTACCAGTTTACGCGGGCTAATCATTGGCTTGTTTATGGGTGGAGCAGCGTTATATTTAGGGAAGTGGCGTATGTTGGCAGAGACGTCCCCCAAAGCCTTACTCTTTATTGCGCTAGCCGCTTTGGCTGGGGGACTGTCTTGGCTATGGGGCTTTATGGCCCTCAAAGCTGGTGGCGAAATATCGGCGGTCAATGCTTTGGATAAATTGAGTCTTTTGCTAGTGGTCATCTTTGCTATCCTATTTTTGGGCGAAGAATTTACTTGGACAAAATTCGGTGGTGCTTTGCTGATCGTGATTGGCACTATCTTTGTCAGTTTCAAGCCGGAACAGATTAAGAGCCTTTTCCGTTTTTTCTCTTGAAAAGGCTGCTAGTAAGCACCACACTCTCCTCTATGCGTTTTTCTGATGTAAAAAATTATCGTTATACCCTACCGAAGGAGCTTATTCGTCGGGAAGGGGTAGAGCCGCGCGACAGCGCCCAGTTGTTTGTTTATGATACAAAGAGCGATACCGTGACGTTTGATATTTTTCGAAACTTGGCGCACTATCTGCCGGAGCAGGCGCTTGTGGTGCTCAATAATACTCGGGTGTTACCGGCGCGCTTGTGGCTGCATAAGGAAAATGGGGGTAAGATTGAAGTGCTTGTTTTGGTCAATCAGATTGAGAACCAAGAGAGAATACCGGTTTTGGTGGATCGTAAGACGGCCGTCGGCCAGAAACTTTTTTTCTCGAACAATGATAATTTTGAAATTGTTGGGCAAGAGGAAAACATTTTTTTTGTTGCTTTACACAGTGCAAAGCATTCTTTAGAGATGTTGCTTGAAACTTTTGGCGAGACGCCTCTGCCGCACTACCTGGAAGGGGGAGTAATGACGGAAGAAGTTTTACGTAAGCGGTATCAGACAGTGTTCGCCCAAAGCGGGGCGTCAGTGGCCGCGCCCACGGCTTCACTTCATTTTACGGATGAGGTTTTCCATTCGTTGGAGAAAAAAGGGGTTGAGACGACAACCCTCACCCTTAATGTCGGTTTGGGAACTTTCGCCCCGCTCCGGGAAGAAAATTTTACCACCAAAAAATTGCATAAAGAATTTGTCACTCTTTCAGTGGAAACAGCAGAAATGATTTATCGGGCAAGAAAGTCTGGTCGTAAAATTGTGGCTGTCGGAACCACTACTCTCCGGACATTGGAAGCACTTTGCGAACGAGGGCAAGTCAAGCCGTATGATGGCCTGGTAGATATTTTCATTTCTCCGCCCTATGATTTCCAGATGGTTGATATGTTGATGACCAATTTCCATCTACCGGAATCCTCACTGATGCTCCTGGTCGATGCTTTCTTGCAACATAAGCAAGCTAAACGTAACATCATCGATTTGTATAAAATAGCAATGGAAAACAAATTTGCTTTCTATTCTTTCGGTGACAGTATGCTCATTCTTTGATAAGAAAGAGCCCGCTTGCCAAAAGAGCGCTTGTAAAGTACACTAAAACGAGTAAAGTAATAGGTTATCTGGTTACCGTTATGAAAGTGATTCTTTTGGCAGATGTGAAGGGTCTCGGAAAGGCAGGGGATACTAAGGACGTAAAAAACGGCTATGGCTTCAACTACCTCATCCCAGAAAGTTTGGCTGATTTGGCGACCCCAGGTGCGGTCAAACAGGCAGCCCGGGTGATTGCCAAGCGCAAAGAAATTCATACCGCCGTAGTGGAAAGCAACAAGGCTTTGGCTGCCGATCTCGAAGGCAAGGCAGTACTCATCAAGAGCAAGGCCGAGAATGGCAAATTGTTTGGCTCCGTTGGGGCAGAGGAAGTTGCTATGGCTCTCCAAGCTCTGGGTAGCACCGTCGATGCCAAGATGATTGTTTTGGAAAAAGGTTTGAAAGAAACTGGTGCCTTTCCGGTGGTGGTAGATTTTGGGCATGGCGTCAAGGCAACCATAGCGTTGACGATCGAGGCAGCCTAAGAGAGACACATTTCATTCGTCATTTCACAAGAGCCGCTTCCCCACTTGTCCTGGTAGCGGTTCTTTCTCTGTAAAAATATTCCTTATTATTTATGGTAGATATGGCAAAACAAAAAACGGGGGGTACAAAATATATTTTTGTGGTTGGCGGGGTGATGAGCGGAGTAGGCAAGGGTATCGCCACCTCTTCCATCGGCAAGATTTTGCAGTCCAAAGGATTCGTAGTGACCGCTCTCAAAATTGATCCATACATCAACGTCGATGCCGGGACGATGAATCCGACCGAGCATGGTGAAGTTTTTGTCTTGAAGGACGGTTATGAGACCGATCAGGATATGGGTAACTACGAGCGGTTCATGAATATTGAACTGACCCGGGACAACTATATGACCACGGGGGCGGTCTATCGCACCGTCATCGAGAAGGAACGTAATCTGGAATATGGCGGACGCTGTGTCCAGGTGGTGCCACATATTCCCCAAGAAGTTATTAAACGCATCAAAAAAGCCGTGGCCGTGGCCGTGGCTGATATCGCTATCATCGAAATCGGCGGCACAGTAGGTGAATACGAAAACATTCTCTTTCTCGAGGCTATCCGTATGCTCAAGATTGAGAATCCCGATGATGTTATCACGGCCATTGTGAGTTATGTCCCCACTCCTTCGAAAGTGGGTGAGATGAAGACCAAGCCAACTCAACACGCGGTACGGACGCTCAACGGTACTGGCATTCAGCCGGATATTATTATTGCTCGGGCAGACCGGCCGCTCGATGACAAACGCAAAGAAAAAATCGCTGTTTTCTGCAATGTCCGTACCGAAGATGTCATCAGTGCTCCGGATGTCGAGAGTATCTATGATGTGCCGGTTAATTTTGAAAAGGATCACTTAGGGAAAATACTCCTGCAAAAATTACACTTGAAGGCGAGGAGAGAATTGGGACTGGGTGACTGGGAAAAACGTGTCAAACGTATTCGTTCGGTTAAAGAAACCGTCAAGATTGGTGTGGTGGGCAAGTATTTTAAGACGGGTGATTTCGTGCTTTCCGATGCCTATATTAGTGTCATTGAAGCGGTCAAACATGCCGCCTGCGAGGTGGGGCGGAAAGCTGTTTTGACCTGGATCGATTCGACAGATTTTGAAAATGGCAAGGGTATGGCCACTCTCAAGAAGTATGACGGGATTATTATTCCTGGTGGATTCGGCAGTCGAGGAGTTGAGGGTAAGATGGGGGCGATCCAGTTCTGCCGGGAGAACAAGATCCCCTATTTCGGGCTGTGTTATGGCATGCAGTTGGCAGTCATCGAGTATGCCCGCCATGTGGTCGGCCTGAAGGAGGCGCACACGACTGAAGTCAATCAAAAGACGCTCGTACCGGTAGTTGATATTATGCCTGAGCAGAAAGAAAACATGCGCAAGAAAAATTTCGGGGCAACAATGCGGTTGGGACATTATGAGGCGCTCATTCTGAGAGACACCATCGCCAGTCAGGCTTATGGCCAAACGTCTGTTTTGGAACGTCATCGCCATCGTTACGAGGTTAATCCGGACTATGTTGAGCGACTGAAGCAAGCAGGTATGGTTTTTTCGGCCACTTCTCCTGATGGGGTACTGATGGAAATTGTTGAGCTGCCAAAAACCGCACACCCGTTTTTTCTGGGGACGCAGTTTCACCCGGAGTTCCAGTCATCTTTGCTTCGACCGCATCCTTTGTTTGTAGCCTTCCTTGAAGCTTGCAAAAAAGCAGCTCAAAAATAAAAAATGCAATTATGCGACAGAGAATTTTTGGTTGTATGGTTTCCCTCCTGTTTTTCTTTTTTTGTCTAATCCCCAGTGGGCAGGCGCGCGAAAACGTCACTGACTGGTATATTCAGGATTTTAAAGCGCAGTTTGATGTGGCAACGGATTCGACGATGTTGGTGACCGAATGGATTACCGCTGATTGTGGTCAGTGTGTGGGCAAGCACGGTATTTTTCGTATCGTACCGACCGAAGCGCGTACAGAAAAAGATACAATTTTGATGCCGGTGGAGTTGGTCAGCATCACTGATTTTCAGGGTTCATCGTATAATTTTACGACTACGGAGAATACCAGTAATCATACTTTGACCTGGAAAATTGGCGACGCCAATGTCACTGTAACAGGGGTGCACCAGTACCAGATTGTTTATCGGGTGAAGAATGTCGTTCGGTTCGGAAATGCAAACTTTGACGAATTTTACCACAATGTGAGCGGCAATTTCTGGACGCTCGATATTGATGCTTTCTCGGCTGATATCATTTTTCCGCCAGCCGTGCATCCGAATACAATGGATATTTCTTACTATACCGGAGTGGTTGGGTCAAAAAGTTCTGATCTAGCGTATTATGATTGGAAAAACGACTATACCCTCTCCATAGTGGCTACACGTTCCATGAAACCGGGCGAAGGTATCACTTTGTCGGCGAGCCTTCCCAAAGGTATATTCGCGCCGTACCAACCTACCTGGCTCGAGACTTATGGTGGATATTTATGGTTCATTCTGCCACTCCTCGCATTCATGGCTTGTTTCAGATTTTGGTGGCTATATGGTCGTGATCCCAAGTGGGAAAAAGTGGTTATCCCAGAATACGAAGTGCCGGAAAATCTTGACGCCCTTTCTTTTGGTATGCTTTCAACCAACGGTATGTTCAAGAATGAATTTTTGACCGCCGCTATTGTCCAGCTCGCGGTACAGGAGGCACTGACGATTCGGGAGAACGATACGAAAATACTTTTCTTTTCGATGAAAAGTTTTGTACTGAAAAAAAAGTCCGTAACGCCAAACACTTTGTCCGCACCGCAGGAGATGCTTCTTGGTAGGCTTTTTGCAAAGGGAGATACGGTCGCACTTTCCTCTTTGAAAGATACATTTTACAAGGAGCTTCCTTCACTTAAGAAAGCCGCTCTCGACTCGCTCACAGAAAAATCTCTGATCGAAAGACGAAGCTATACCTACCGGGTGGTGCTGTGCGTCATCGGATCGATTCTCTTCTTTCTCTCATGGACAATACTCCCTCTCTTTGGTAACGCGGCAATTGTGGCTGGCTCCGCCAGTGCTGCCATTATCTTCATTTTTGGTTTGATTATGCCCAAGCGGACAGGAAAAGGCGTTGAGGTCAACTGGAAAATCCATGGCCTGAAACTGTACATGAAGACGGCAGAGCAATACCGTCAGCAGTTCTATGAGAAAGAGAATATCTTCGATACCCTTCTCCCGTATGCCATCGTTTTTGGGATGACCAAGGAATGGATCAAGAAGATGCAGGAAATTTATGGTCAGGGGTATTTTACCAGCTATCACCCGGCTTGGTTTGTCGCTTCTGGTTTGGGAAATTTTAATGCCGACAGTTTTACTTCTCAACTGGATAGCCTCTCATCTAGTATTGCCTCCAATACCGGTACGTCATCGGGCTCGCAGGGCGGCGGTTCTTCGGGTGGTGGTGGAGGCGGCGGCGGAGGGGGAGGCTGGTAAACAAAGGAAGATTACATAAAAAAACACCTTCCTCTTGGAAGGTGTTTTTTTGTTTGCACAGAGAGGAGGAATTATTGTTCCGTCTTCTTGGCTGAAGTGACGTTGACAAACGTGCGAGAAACAATTTTGCCCGTGAAATCCTTGACTTTTTTGGCTTGGAATTCTACGAAACCATTGACCATGGCAAAAAGAGTGTCATCCTCACCGCGCTTGACGTTTTTTCCGGGATGGAATTGGGTGCCACGCTGACGGATGATGATGTTGCCGATAGAAACGGCTTGGTTGCCATAGATTTTCACGCCGAGACGCTTGGAAATGGAATCACGGCCGAGGGCGGTTGAGCCACCTGCTTTTCTGGTTGCCATAGCGAGAGATGCTTACACATTACACAAAGTACGATATACTAGACTTGAGTATAGCACAGAAGCGCTTTCTGTCAAGATTCGGTTCAAAACGTCTATGATTATTCTCATTCAAAAAATACGTTTGTGGTGCAAGGATAATGCCGAGCGGCTGCTTGTTTTGGTAGGGGTGCTCTTGGTAGGGATGTTGTGTTTTCAGGCAGGACTGATCCAGGGCAAGCTTGCAGAGGAGAAATCACTTGTGATAAATATGCCGCTTACGGATTCTGTGGTATTGCCTTCTCCTGTGGTGGAGAAAAAAGCGTCGAACGTAAGTGAGAAGAGAGCCGTGCCCGTGGCGCTTGATTCGAAGAGTTGCCCCTTTGTTGGGAGCAAAAACAGCAACAAATACCATCTGTCGAGTTGTGCAGTCGCCAAACGGATCAAACCGGAAAACAAAGTGTGTTTCGCTTCCGAAGAAATAGCCAGGACTCGTGGTTATATCGCTGGTTGTCTCAAATAGCCCTGTCGAACCTTTCATTTTTGTGGCATAATAACCTAATAATCAGGGGGAAGATAAATGTTATCGTATGGAACCAATACACAAAGAGCGTCTCGATAAAAATAAAATCCGTTTGGTGAGTTTGATTTCATTCGTCTTTGGATTTTTAGATGCTTTTTTCATTTATATTCTTTCAACTTATTTCTCCACCATTTCGGGGAGTGATAACGTGGGGATGTTTTACCTCATTAGTTACAGTGGCGTGCTGGTGAGCCTTTTCTTCCTACAGCGCTTGATTCGATTCATGGGTAAGGCGCGGATTCTCTATCTGGCGCTCGGTGTCAGTATTGTGTCTTGCACTCTATTGACTATTTTGCCTGCCTCGTATTGGTCAGTGGCGGCCGTTTTTGCCTTAATCATTGCCACTAATCTTTTGTGGGTGGCTTTGGATATTTTGCTTGAAAGTTATTCCAAGGATCATGTTTCCGGTCGTATTCGTGGATTGTATTTGACTATTATGAACGCCGGCTTGTTGGCTGCCCCACTGCTCTCTGTTAAAACGTTGGATGCCTATCACTATGAAGGAATTTTTTTCGTCCTCATCATTGGTTACAGTCTTGTTTTTATTATTGCTCTTCTTGGTTTTCGGGATGATAACCGAGTGTTTGTGGAGAAACTGGCTTTATTTTCAACAACGCGCAAGATGCTCCGTGAGCGTAATCTCTTGCGTATCTATTATATTTCATTCGCCATGGAATTTTTTTATGCTTTGATGACTATTTATACGCCACTCTATCTGCGGTTGCTCGGATACTCCTGGAGCGACATCGGCATCATTTTTACTATTATGCTCGTGCCTTTTGTTCTCTTGCAGTACCCTCTCGGCATATTAGCTGACCGTTATTTTGGTGAAAAGGAAATGCTCATCGGGAGCATCACTATCGCTATGGTAGCAACCGCTTCTTTGCCACTTCTCCCTCATACACACAGCGTGGTATGGATGTGGGCTCTTTTCCTGTTTTTGACTCGTGTAGGAATTGCTGGCATTGAGATACTGCGTGACTCATACTTCTATAAACAGATCGATGGGAATGACATGGATGTCATCGCCTTTTTTCGCACCGCTCGTCCAGTTGCCAATATCGTTGGCGCTATACTCTCTGGGGTGACGCTTTTGTTTTTGCCACTGGAAAGCGTTTTCTTTATCGTCGCTTTGGTGCTATTTTTGGCTTTGTTTCACACTTTCTTTCTGCGTGATACGGTGAGTGAATTCGAAGTGAAAGCTGGTCTAGCAAAGTAGTGGTAGAGCAGCATTACGCCTGTTGAGCAAACAAAGAAAAAATGGTACTATAAGGAGGAAATGGAGCTTATCCCATGCCTTTTTTTGTTATGTCCTATCACTTTCGTCTGGCACAATTTGAAGGCCCGCTTGACTTGCTGCTCGCACTCATTGAAAAAGAGAAGCTTTCCATCACCGAAGTCAGTTTGGCACAAGTGGCGGATCAGTATCTAGCCTACATCAAGGAAGGTGATGGTGTCTCGCTTGAGAACTTAGCATCGTTTCTTTCTGTAGCAGCTCGACTTATTCTCATCAAATCACGGGCACTCTTGCCTGTTCTCGAATTCAGCGACGAGGAAGAAGAGGCTATGGATGATTTAGAAGAGCACCTCCGTGTCTATAAACTGTTTCGTGAAGCGGCTTTAGGTTTGGGTTTATTGCTCGCAAAAAACCAGGTGGCCGTGGCGCGCGAAAGTTTCCTTGGTTTGCAAGTAGTGTTTTATCCGCCCAAAGATATTACCAAGGAAGGTTTGCGGGATCATTTCGCAGACGTTTTGGGGGAAATCCCACTATTCGAAGAGCTACCCGAAAAGGAAATTCAAGCGGTCATCACTTTGGAAGAAAAAATTACCAGTTTGCAGCAGTCGCTTGCCGAGCGTGTTCAATCCTCATTTGCTGAAATTATTAGTTTGGCGGAGGACCGGGTCGAGATAATTGTTTCATTCCTGGCACTACTTGAACTTATCAAACAGCGTTATATCCAAGTAGAACAAAAAAAGTTTTTTAGCGACATTCTTATTAAACGCATCGTATCACTATGACTCACCCATCAAACCTTCTTTCTGCCGCAGAATCGCTCCTCTTCGTCAGTGGTGAACCTTTGTCTTTTGCGCGCTTGGCCAAGTTACTGGCTGTGCCGGAAGAAGAAGTGCGATCGATGGTAACCTTCCTCAAAGAAGAGTATGCAGCCGATACGAGAGGAGGGCTTATGATTATAGTTGATGAAAATGGTGCGCTTTTGGCGAGCAAATCAACCAACACACAGTACGTCGAGGCCTTGACCAAGAGCTCCTTACAGGAAACGATGAGCAAAGCGGCGCTCGAAGTACTCGCTATCGTCGCGTACCGGGCGCCTATCACCAGAGCCGAAATCGATGCTATCAGGGGGGTGAATTGCAGTTTTACTCTGCGCAATCTGTTACTGCGTGACCTTATTACCCGCGAGGGCAACCCGAGCGATAGCCGAGGCTATATCTATCGTCCAACATTCAGATTCTTACAAAGCTTAGGTGTGGGTGGTGTGAACGAATTGCCACAATACGAAATCTTGGCGCGCGACGAGCGCTTGAAAATGATTTTAGAGGAGCCAGAGGCCACCCTCGAAGCAGAAGATCAAACCATCGTCTAATCGCACTCTTTTGCTTTATGCGTTCCATTCTTATTTTCATTTTTGTCTTGGCCGTAGTTTCTTTTTTGGGCTACGAGCGCTTTGGGGTCGTCTTCGCCCACCGCGAAAGTTTTTTTAGTCTGTTTCAAAATTCAAAAGACCGAACCTTTGCTGGAAAAGTAGCTCCGAAAGAAGAGAGTTTCGCTCCTTTGTTTACCGAGAGTCATGAATTGGCCGCCGGATTTCAGCCCCAATTCAAAGAGTTCTCGCCACATTTGAGTATTATTTCCGCGCATGCCTCGGTCATTATGGATGCCGAGTCCGGCAAGATACTCTACGAACGGAATGCCGATGACAAACGCCAGATTGCTTCGTTGACGAAACTTTTTACGGCTACCTTGGCAATGGAGCGGATTCAAAATTTAGATGAGGCTGTGACGATCGATGAGGAAGCGGTCTACGCTGAAGGGACACGCGTTGGTTGTCCACGCTCAGGGGTGTGCACCGGTGTCCGCTTGAAACCGGGGGAACAATTGACGGTGCGGCAGTTACTGCAGGCGGCTCTTATGAATAGTGCTAACGATGCCGCCATTGCTTTGGGTAAGCACATGGGAAAAACGCAGGATGGTTTTGCCAAAATTATGAATGAGCGGGCAGTGGAACTTGGGCTTAATCATTCTCACTTCTGCACTCCTTCCGGATTGGAACCAGATGGACATGAGAGCGAGTGTTACTCATCTGCTTCTGATGTGGCAAAAATCGCCGTGCATGCTCTGGTATTTCCCGAGTTGTGGGAAATCATGCGCACGGAAAAAACGAACATCGTTTCGCTCGACGGCAAGTATACCCATGAGATTTTTAATACTGATCAGTTGCTGGGGCAATTTCCCAATCTCGTCGGGACCAAGACAGGTTTTACTCCACTCGCAGGTTACTCGCTTCTCGCAGTAGCGACTGACAATACCAAGAATCATAAAGTAGTCGCGGTGGTTCTTGATGATCAGTCGCGCTGGCAAAGCATCCAGTCGATGTTTAATTGGAGTTTCCATGCTTATGATTGGAAATAACGAAATGGTTGCGTGAGGTTTCTTCTTCAGGAGAAAGTAGTATAGAATAGGAACAAACGAGAGTATAATTCATGTCGTGAGGTAGTTGCAGTTTTCGTATGGATATTCACATTTCATCATTCCAGAACGTGCCGGAGGTCGTCAATATTTTCAAAGTATTGGTCACTGGGTTCCTTGGTTTTATCGTGGCTTTTGCTTTGACACCGCTGTGGACCCACCTCTTATTTAAATACAAATTTGGTATTCGTATCAAAGAGAAAGATATCAATGGTGGAACGCTTTCTTTTGTCAATAAACTACATGCTAGTAAAGCAGGGACGCCTACCATGGGTGGGGTGATTATCTGGGTGACGATCATCCTCCTCGCCTTTGCCTCGCACTACGTTTTTCCCTACATCGCGAAGTTGACTGGTAGCAATTTCATCGCCCGGTTGGACTTTCTCAGTCGTTCGCAGGTGTGGCTGCCGCTCTTTGCCCTGGTGACAGCTGGTATTCTTGGTTTGTTCGATGATTACAAGAGCGTGCGTAATTGTGGCAGTAACAAAGGCGGTGGGATGCGCTTTGCTTTCCGTTTCTGGTGGCTTTTTGCTATCGCTGGTTTGGGTGCTTGGTGGTTTTATTCTAAGTTAGGTTGGAATACTATCCATATTCCGGCGGTGGGAGACTTCTTTATCGGTTGGTGGTATATCCCGCTTTTTATCGCGGTGATCCTTTTTTCATCTTTTTCTTCCAACGAAACTGATGGCCTAGATGGCTTGAATGGCGGGGTGCTTTTATGGGCCTTCGGCGCATTTTCTTTGCTGGCCTTTGTACATAATATGCTTGACCTCTCCGCTTTTTGCGCGGCTCTCTCTGGGGCGCTTATGGCCTTTCTGTGGTTCAATATCTACCCAGCACGTTTTTTTATGGGTGATACTGGGGCCATGGCTCTCGGGACAACGCTTGGGGTGGTGTCACTTGCTACCAACTCAGTGGTAGTGCTTTTCATTATTGTCTTTATTTATATTCTAGAGTCCGGCAGTGCTGCTTTGCAGCTTGTGAGCAAGCGCTTTTTTCACCGTAAGGTTTTTCTAGCCGCTCCGCTTCACCATCATTTTGAGGCCAAGGGTTGGCCAGAACCAAAGATCGTTATGCGGGCCTGGATATTTACTGCTTTGACTGCACTCATTGGAGCGATGATTGGAATTTTGGGGATGGGGAAATAGCCGTGTAACAAAATTACCTTGCTAATAAAAAGAATATGTTGAAGAGCATCGTGACGGAGGATTTTTCTCACAAAAGAATTTTAGTGCGAGTTGATTTCAATGTTGAGTTTGGTGACATCGTCAATATCCAAGAGCATTTCCGTCTTGATATTGTCAAAGAGACTGTCGATGCGTTGGCCAATTTCCCAGAGAGTAAAGTGGCGCTCGTCACACATCTTGGTCGGCCAGAGGGCAAAATCGACCCGCGGTACTCGGTGGCTAAAATGGTGCCAGCCGTTGAGCAAGCATTGGGGAGAAAAGTGGTGTTCGTGCCTGATTGTTTGGGCGAAACTGTTGAAATGGCTCTTAATAATCTGGCAGCGGGGGAAGTTTTACTCTTGGAAAATATCCGTTTCTATCGGGAGGAAGAGTTGAATGACCAGGCATTCGCCCGGCAGCTAGCCTTACCCTTTGACTGTTTCGTGAACGAAGCCTTTAGCGTCTCTCACCGGGCGCATGCCTCGCTCGAAGCGATTACACGTTTTCTCCCAGCTTTTGCTGGTCTACGTTTGCTCAAAGAAGTCGCCAAGCTCGACGAAGTCCGTTTTTCCCCACAGCATCCCGCGGTGGCTATCATCGGTGGTGCCAAGATTGAAACGAAGCTGCCCCTCATTAAGGCTTTGGAAGAGAATTATGATTGTATTTTAGTCGGTGGCAAAGTGGCAAATGAAGCGATTGATCAGAAAATAGTGTTTTCTCCAAAGGTATTGTTGCCGCAGGACTTTGATTCAGCACTGCGACTGGATATCGGACCTCAGACCGTAGCCTACTATACCCAGATTATCAACACAGCTAAAACGATTATTTGGAACGGACCGATGGGGAAATTCGAAGAAAAGCCCTATGATATAGGTACAGATGCTATCCTACACGCTCTGTTGCACAGTAAAGCGTATGTCGTCATCGGCGGCGGAGAATCCCTGGCAGTACTGGAAAATGCCAATGCGGTGGGTAAAGTCAGTTTTGTTTCCTCTGGTGGTGGGGCGATGCTCGAGTATTTGAGCGGAGCAAAACTACCAGGACTTGTAGTGCTAGAGGCGTGATATACTGGATGTATGCGGTTAAAATGGACTGATCAATAAATGATTATGGCTAAGATTACGGCAGTGATAGGGCGAGAGATCCTCGATTCTCGGGGCAATCCAACGATAGAGGTGTTGGTAACCCTCGATGATGGAACCAAAGCACGGGCAGGAGTGCCATCTGGCGCATCGACCGGCGCTTTTGAAGCAGTAGAGTTACGTGATAATGATCCCAAGCGCTATGGAGGGCTGGGAGTACAAAATGCGCTTGCTTATGTCAATGGCGAATTGGCAGAAGCGGTACTCGGAATGGAGGCAGCGGATCAGCGGGCGCTCGATCTAAAAATGATCGCCCTCGACGGTACAGAGAACAAGGCTCGGCTGGGAGCGAACGCCATCTTGGGCATCTCTTTGGCTGTGTGCCGAGCAGCAGCCAAGTCTCTTCACATACCACTCTATGAACATATTGCTACCTTGTATGGTCCAAGAAAACACACCGCTTTCCCTGTGCCGATGTTTAATATCTTAAATGGTGGAAAACATAGCGATTCTGGCTTGTCAGTGCAAGAATTCAAACTCGTGCCGTCTGGTATTAAAGACTATCCCGAACAATACCGCGCGGGCAGTGAAATCTTTCATGCGTTGAAGAAAATTTTGGAACATGAGGGCTGCGCTTTGGGGGTGGGTGATGAAGGTGGTTTTGCACCACATTTGGAAAGCCATAATCAAGCGCTTGAGATGATTGGCCAAGCAGTCACTACTGCCGGCTATGTTCTCGGTGAGCAGGTTTTCATCGGGCTCGATATTGCTGCTAATTCTTTTTATGAGGCGAGCGACGATCAATACGCTTTGAAACCTGAAGGAGTAAGTTTGTCACGAGAAAGTTTGATCAATGTTTATCGGGAGTGGATTCAAAAATATGCCGTTGTTTCCATCGAGGATGGATTACATGAAGAAGATTGGCAGGGTTGGGCAATGATGAGTGAGAAATTCGGCAAGGAATCTGCTGCATGGAAAATGCCGGTGCTTTCGATTGGTGACGATCTTTTGGTTACTAATGTCAAACGTCTGACCAAGGCGATTGCTCAAAAATCCTGTAATACGGTGCTCATTAAGCTCAACCAAATAGGAACAGTGACGGAGACCCTGGCTTGCTTACAGCTCGCAGAAAAAAATAATATGCAACGAGTGGTTTCTCATCGTTCCGGGGAAACAGTGGATGACTTTATTGCTGATTTGGCGGTAGGCACAGGGGCACAGTTCATCAAGACCGGGTCACTCTCACGTGGTGAACGAATTGCCAAATACAACCGACTGTTAGAAATCTACTCTTCTCAATCCTAAAGGGTAATATACAAAATCTATGTTTTTCAAAAAAACATATCCTCAAGTTTTGTGCGTTGGTTCAGCTTGCAAAGATATTTTTTTCCCGACAGCTGAGGCAGAAATTATTGAAACGCCAGAAGATATAACTTCCAAACGGAAAATGGCTTTTGAATTAGGCGGTAAGTACCGCGTGGATGATCGCTTCGAAGCGGTCGGCGGTGTGGCAGCTAATATTTCCACTGGTCTCAGCCGTTTGGGATACACAGCTGGCTGTTATAGTAACATTGGTGATGATGAAATGGGACGTTTTATCCTCGGTGAACTAAAAAAGGAAGGTGTGCTAACCGACCATATTTCGCTTGATAGTGGTGCGAAAACAGATCTGTCAGCCATCATCGTGATGACTCAGAACGGCGAACGGACGATTTTCCATAACCGCGATGCCAACGAGCGACTGGTACTCAATGCAGAATACCTGAAAGAGACGCAATGGCTCTTTGTCAGTGCTCTCAATGGCACATGGCAAGATCATCTCACACTTCTGGTCGCCATAAAAAAAGCAAACGGTCTCTCCTTGGCCTTTAATCCCGGACAGCATAATATTAAAGAGGATGCGGCTACAATACTTTCGGCCGTTAAAGAAAGCGATGTTTTACTGTTAAACAAAGACGAAGCCATTGAAATTGTCCTCAAAATTGCCCCGGCCACATCTCATGAGATACTGGATGATGAAACGTTTCTCCTGAAAAAGCTCTTTGCGGAGGGAGCAAAAGCCATAGGTATGACTGATGGGATGCGTGGTTCCTGGGGGTATGACGGGAAGGAGTGCTGGCACTGTAAGGTTCATACACGACACGGCGTGCTCGACAGTACCGGTGCCGGGGATGCTTTTGGTTCAGGGTTTCTCGCTACTTTTATGCGTGATGGGGTCCTTTCTACGGCTCTGGCGGCTGGTATGGCCAACAGCGGCAGTGTGGTAGGATCTTACGGAGCGAGTGCTGGACTCCTTACTCCAAAGGAATTGCAATCACTCGTTCCTGATATCAAGCCAGTGCGTTTGGCGTGAAACAGCGATTTGGGGAAATGATGGTATAATAGAGAAACAAAAAGAAAAAAGTGGGACATCGTTTATGGGTTTGTTTGATCATATGCCATGGCAGCAAGATTCTGATTTGATTCTTGCGCTCGATATTGGAACCGAGGTAGTAAAAGCCTTGATTTTTCGTGTTGAGAAAGGTCATCATCGTGGAATCGTTATGGGCGTTGGGCGAGTGGCACAAAAAATGGGAAATATGCAAAGTGGTGCAGTTTCTGATATTAACGGCGTCATCGAATCATCTCGCGCTGCTATCACACTGGCGAAAAACAAGGCTGGAGTGAAACGGATAGAGAAAAGCATCATCGGTATCGCAGGCGAACTGGTCAAGGGCACTACGACGACAGTCCACTATGAGCGCGTTAATCCAGAAATGCACATTGGTATACCAGAACTAAAGATGATTATTCAGAAAGTCCAAGAAAAAGCCTATGAACGGATTAGGCGTCAGTTAGCATGGGAGACTGGTCAAAGCGATATCGATGTCAAATTGATTAATGCCGCCATCGTTGACGTCCGCATCGATGGTTACCATGTTCAAAGCCCCATCAACTTCCAAGGACGCGATGTTTCGATGAGCGTCTTTAATGCCTATGCGCCTATGATTCATCTCGGTGCACTTCAGACGATTGCTGATGAGCTCGATCTCGATCTCTTATCCATTGCGGCAGAACCGTACGCCGTGGCTCGTTCTATCGAGGTGGAAGATATGATGGATTTCAGCGCCATTTTTATCGATATCGGTGGTGGAACGACGGATATCGCGGTAGTGAGAAACGGCGGATTGGAGGGGACAAAAATGTTTGCTCTTGGTGGTCGCGCCTTTACCAAACGTTTGGCGCAGGAATTTCAGTTGACGTTTGAGGCTGCGGAACAAATGAAAATTGATTATGCGAACAATCGCCTGACCAGTGATGATAGTGATCGCCTCACCGCTTTTTACGCGGATGACTGCCGGGTCTGGTTGGGTGGGGTAGAACTTTCACTCATGGAATTTGCAGAGACAGATTTGTTGCCTTCCCGCATCTTCCTCTGCGGCGGCGGTTCAGGCCTACCTGGTATCAAGCAGGCTCTTTTGTCGCCTGAGTGGGCGGAGACACTGCCGTTCTCCAAGCCGCCGCAAGTGAGCTTTTTACAGCCAAAAGATATTGTACGGATTGTCGATATGACCGGTGAATTAAATAACCCCCAGGATATTACCCCGATTGGTTTGGCTCATCTGGCGCTTTTGGATTATATCGAAGAGGAAAAAATGTTATCGTCAATTTTACGTCGCAGTATGGAGTCTATTGAGAAGGGTGAAAGTAGGCTAAAATAGAGGCAGGGAACTTACCAAGAACTATGGCTCAGACATTCTATATTGAAAATGATGAGGAAATTATTTCCCTCATCAGTCGCCTCAGGAAATCTCCTGCTCAGGAGAACTTCTTTGTTTTCCCAAAACACGCGCTTATCCTGCAAAGTATCGTCAACTTGCGACTTTTTCAACGTGAAGCTGATAAGCTAGGGAAAAAAATTGTCATTGTCACGCAGGATGATACCGGCAAGCGTTTGGCTGAAAAAGCGGGTGTGCCGACAGAAAGTTACGTTGAGAACACATCTGAAAAACGAGCTACGCATCTGGAACTCGTCCCGCCGGAAATCAATCAGTCAAATCCTCATAAAGAGATGCGGAACATTCCACCGATGGAAAAAAATGTCCTGCGCGGCCAGGACGTCGGTAGTTCAGATTTTTACGGTGCCGTGGTTACCGATGGTGTACCTGTTTTGGAACCACTTTCGCAAACAACAGATCAGACGTTACGGATCCGTGACGCCTCGCCGCCCAAACAAACAAGTCTCAATTCCAAACGGATAGAGGAAATAGATGCTGCTAGACAGAACGCACCAAACCTACCATTCCACCCGAGCGTTACTATGGGGAAGAGTATGAATCCTCCTCTCCAAAGAACGGTCTCATCGACAAATGTTAAACCTTTGGCCGCTAAGACGACTTATGCACCTGCCCAGACTACTGTATCAGATGGACGGCAGGATCGTTTGAAAAATTTTTATACAGGACAGAGAGGGGGCAATGCTGTCTTTCCTCTACCAACGGAAAAGATCCGCCAAGCCGACAATCGTAATACATCGGTGCCTGTGGCATCAAGAAAAGCTGGACCGGTATTTTTTTTGCTAGGCGGAATTTCACTTCTTTCACTCGCCGGAGTTACCTTTTTCTTTTTTTTGTCCAAAGCCGAAATCCATGTTACGCCGCAGAGAATCACTAAAAGTATAGATTTACAGTTCGATGGACGTACAGAGGGTAGCGTCTTTGGCAAAGATTCACTCCCGGTGCGGTTAGTCGAAAATACAGAATCAGTTACTTTTCAAGGCCAGGCTACAGGTACTTCCTCTGGCGCTGCTCAGAAGGCGCGCGGGATGATCACGATAGCCAACGGATACAATGCAGAACCGCAAACACTAGTCGCTACCACCCGTTTTCAATCTCTGGATGGCAAAGTTTTTCGGCTGGCGGATGGCACCATTGTTCCTGGGATGAAAAATGGCCAGCCAGGCACGATTGAGGTGGCTGTTATTGCCGAAGAAACTGGCACAGTCTACAATATTGCTCCTACGAGTTTTACCATTCCTGGCTTCAAAGGGAGTCCGAAATATGCCAAGTTTTCTGCTCAATCGATGAAGACGATGAGCGGCGGGGGAGATGCTAGTGGTTCTGGTATGACGGTTATTTCCAAAACTGACTTGGAAAAAGCTTTGGATGAAGCGAAGCGGCGGGCCAAAGCAGCCTACCTTGAAAAGGCCAAGAAAGAGTTGCAGCCCAATGAAAAAATATTGGAGGATTTGATCGAGATAACACCGCAAAACAAGATGGCTCCGCCCCTGGCAGGAACAGCTGCTACATCGTTCGATTATAAGGATGATTATACCGTCAAAGGCTTCACATTTTCAGAAGACACCTTGAAAGAGAAAATTCAGACACAAGGGGAAGAAACCATCAATGGCACCCTGTTTCGGCCGACTGCTATCACTTTGACATACAACGATTCCATTTCGAATTATGGTGATGGGACGCTCCGGCTCAAGGCACATGCGGTGGTTGTTTCCGAATCAGTGATCGATCGTGAGGCCCTAACCAATGATTTTCTCGGTAAAGACGAATCAGGTATTAACACGGTTTTGGCAGGGCATCCGGAGATTAAAAAAGTAGAAGTCAATTTCAAGCCACAATGGTTCTCGGCTGTCGTCCCCAAGACACGTAATCGAGTACTTCTGTTTGTCGAGCCTGGTGAGGAATAAATGAAATTCTTGCTCCTTTGGCTTGATACTGGTATAATTGCTCACTGAAAGAACATCATGAACCATTCTGATGAGGAAAAATCTGACACGATAGCAGAAAAAAGACGCATGCAGTATGATATGTTTGCATTAGAAACTGAAGCAGCGCGCGCGGAAAACCGGTATCAGATGAGCCTCCAGGAAATTAAACGATTGAAAAGCGATATCACACGGATTGGAATGGATATGGAGAGCAAGGTTGTAGCGGCAGAGGCCATCGCCCGACAAGTGGCTGATTATAAAACTGAAATGGTTGAACTCAAGAAAAAAATAAGTTTGCTGCGTTAGGAGAATCTGTATGACAACAAATGAAATTCGTGAAAAATATCTAGCATTTTTTCAGGCAAAGGGGCACGCCATTGTCCCTTCTGCTCCCCTGATCCCGGAAAATGATCCGACCACACTTTTCACTGGATCTGGGATGCAGCCGATGATACCCTATCTGCTTGGAGAGCAACATCCTTCTGGCATTCGTCTGACGGATTCTCAGAAGTGTTTTCGCACGCAAGACATTGAAGAGGTGGGGGACAATCGCCACACTACTTTTTTTGAAATGTTAGGTAACTGGTCATTGGGAGATTATTTCAAGCAAGAACAGATTACGTGGATGTGGGAATTTCTCACTCAAGTGCTCGGCATTGACCCCGGGCGTCTCTATTTTACCTGTTTTCGTGGCAACGACGCTCTAGGTATCGCAAGAGACACGGAATCGGCTGAAAAATGGCAGGCATTGTTTGATAGTGTTGGTATCGAAGCAAAAATCGGAGAAAACCCAGAGAAGGATGGTATTCGTAAGGATGAACACATCTTTTATTATTCGGAACAGAAAAATTGGTGGAGTCGAGCGGGCGTACCTGACAATATGCCTGTTGGCGAACCGGGCGGGCCAGATACCGAAATGTTTTTTGATTTTCGTCCCGACTTAGGCGAGCATTGTATCCCTGGCACGAAATTTTCGGGAGAATTTTGTCACGTGAACTGTGATTGTGGCCGCTTCATAGAAATTGGCAACAACGTTTTTATGAAGTACCGTAAAACAGCGAGTGGTTTTGAAGAATTGAAACAGATGAATGTCGACTTTGGTGGCGGGCTGGAACGTTTGCTCGCCGCGACGAATGATACGTCTGACGTTTTTCTTTTGGATGCATTCGATGAGGCTCGAGATCTGCTTGAAAAGATAAGCGGTAGGATTTACGGTACAGAAGAAAAAGCAACCTATGCTATGCGAGTAATTTTGGATCACTTGCGAGCCGCTTTTTTTCTTATTGGGGATGGAGTTGTCCCCGCCAACAAGGATCAAGGTTATTTTGTTCGTCGACTTATCCGTCGAGCCGTTCGTTATGGAAATGTTCTTAAAATAAATCAGGCATTTACGATTTCTATTGCTCGTACTTTTATTCCTTTGTATGAGGAGCAATACCCCAATATACGGATTGACGAAGAAAAGATATTGAAAATTCTTGGCCAAGAGGAAGATAAATTTCGTCAAACCATCGAAAAAGGCCTCAAAGAAGTAGAAAAACGTCTCCAGACAGAAATGATTACCGGACAGGACGCCTTTGAACTGTTTTCGACCTACGGTTTTCCTTTGGAAATGACTCAAGAACTAGCCAAGGAATATGGAGTAGAAATCGATGAAGCTGCCTTTCGCGAGGAATTTAAAAAACACCAAGATTTGTCCCGTACGGCCAGTGCCGGCAAGTTCAAGGGTGGTTTGGCTGATCATAGTGCCAAGGTAACAGCTTTTCATACCGCCACCCATCTGATGCTCGCTTCACTGCGCCAGGAGCTCGGTAACAATGTTCATCAGGCCGGCTCGAATATCACCGAAGAGCGCACCCGCTTTGACTTCACGCATCCGGAAAGAGTGTCACGCGAAATCCTCGATCGTGTGGAGGATTTTGTGAACGATGCTATCATGGCTCGCGCCACTGTTTCCACTACCATTATGGATAAAGTAGCTGCTAAAGAAGCCGGCGTAGAGGGGAGCTTCTGGGAGAAGTACCCAGAAAAAGTAACCGTCTACCAAGTAGCTGGTCTGGATGGCACGATGTATTCCCAGGAGTTGTGCGGTGGCCCACACGTCACGACTACCGCTGATATCGCCGCTTTCGGCAAGTTCAAAATCATCAAAGAAGAAGCATCATCCGCTGGCGTCCGTCGCGTCAAGGCAATACTAGAATAATTATTGTAGGTAATTAGTGGGAAACGTAACTAAAATAGATGTGAATGAATAACTTAAAGAGATTGTCTTTCCGATGGTTGTAACGGTACTCTACTTCTTTAAGATA
>JAYTWI010000011.1:0-17719 GCA_043743535.1 Candidatus Moraniibacteriota bacterium
GGTGATAGCACCGGCAGCATAAGCCGTGACATAGCCACCAGCTGGGACTCCAGGAGCAGTGGTCGAAAGCAGCGCTGAATCACACTGCAAAACTGCTGCAGCTTGAATAGAATGAACCTGCGCTTTGTAGGCGGCTACTTTGGCTTTTTCCCTGGCACTGCTCAAACTGACCAAGACAACTGAGGCCAAGATACCGATGATCGCAATAACGATCAAGAGTTCGATAAGGGTGAAACCCTTTACTGACTTTTTCATAACACAAACGTAATTAAATTTTTATCTTTATTGAATACAAACGACCGACATACTTCAACCAGTATTGATTGTTGCAACAACACACGCTCGTGCCAAGCCGGCCAAGCCAGCGGTGATGCTGAAAATTCCCATCACCCTAGAGCTACAACTGAAAGCACATCCTCGCACTGGTTTTTTCATACATTCACCTCCTTCTTTTTTATTTTTATTTCTCTTCTTTTAGTATAACACAGAAATATTTCCTGTCTACAACTGACCAGCAATATTATAAATTGGCAAGAGCACGCCCACCACCATAATACCGACCCCAATACCTAAAAAAACGATGAGTACTGGTTCAATGAGAGTTGTCAAAGATCGTGTCATATTATCTACCTCTTGGCTATAAAATTTTCCAATACTTTTTAGTACATGAGGTAGTGTCCCCGTCTCTTCGCCGATGCGGACCATTTGTGAAACAATGGCCGGTATCTCTTCGCTCTGGAGAAAGACCGAGCTCATCACGCTTCCTGCCTTGACCTGATTGGCAGCCGCTATGATGATCTTTTCGAACACCTGGTTACCTACTACCTGACTGACGATCATGAGCGCCTTGACTACCGGGATATTGCCATTGAGGAGTGCTCCCAATGTATCAGCAAAACGGGTCAAATACACCCCCCGAGCCAGATTGCCAATAACCGGCAGTTTCAGGAAAATAAGCTGCATTTCCGCTTTCCCAGATTCTGTATTGAGGTAATAGTAGATGCCTCCGCCGACAACCGTCATCACCATGAGCACCGCCCACCAATAGGCATTCATAAAATCCCCTAACCAAATAAGAACGGTCGTGTACCACGGTACTGGCACGCCCAATTCTTTGATCATCAATGTCAGCTTGGGCAGAATAAATGTTATCACCAAAAAACCGATGATGAAGGCAGCCGACAAAACGAAAATCGGATAATACAGGGCACTTTTAATTTTACTACTCAACTGATAGCTCTTTTCAATGTTGTCTGAAATAATTTCCACTGATTTCTGTAACTCGCCCGACACTTCACCAGCATGTAGCACATTTATGGTCAAGGCATTGAAGACATCGGGATATTTCTTGACCGCTTCCGAAAAAATCATCCCCTCTTCAACGTTATCAGCGATTTCTTTGAGGATAGTGCGCAGATATTTATTATCCTCCTGATCGCTAATTGTCCGCAACGCCGAAACAATCGGCACCCGAGCCTCAATCAAGATAGCAAACTGTTGAAAAAAGGCCATCAAGTCTTTCTGACTAATGCCCTCCCACAGCCTACTCAAACTCTTCATTATAGAAGAGGTTTTTTCTACTTCTTTCAAGAAAGTAGGTACCAGGCCATTACGATCGAGGATTTGGGCAGCCGCGTCGGTATTGATCGCTTCCACCGTCCCTTCCCGCATTTCCCCTCGAGCGCTTTTGGCGCGAAAGATGAACTTCATATGAAAAACACAATAGGCGTATTACTTCTTCCCTTTCTCAAGGAGCATTTCGAGATAATCCTGACTCTTAGCGTAAATGAAGGCGTCGTTGACGGAAACAAGCCCACGCCTCACTAAATCAGCCAACGCCCGATCAAGCGAAATCATCCCTTCTTTCAGGCTGGTCTCAATAACTGAATCGATCTGATGGTTTTTGTTTTCCCGAATCAAATTCTGAATGGCATGATTATTGTACATGATCTCCACTGCCGGCACCCGCCCGCCGCCCGCCTGAGGAAGTAGCCGCTGAGAAACCACTCCTAGAAGAACGCTTGCCAATTGGGAACGGATCTGGTTCTGCTGGTGTGAGGGAAAAACATCCACGATACGATCAATAGTCTGGACGCAATCGTTGGTATGAAGAGTAGCGAAAATGAGGTGCCCTGTCTCGGCTGCGGTCATAGCCGTCCCGATAGTTTCCAGGTCACGCAACTCGCCGATCAAGACAACGTTAGCGTCTTCTCGAAATACCGCCCGCAAGGCATCGGGGAAATTCTTGGCGTCGCGCCCAATCTCCCGCTGGTTAATTATGCAGCGGTCTTGGTTATAGACAAATTCGATCGGATCTTCAATAGTAATGATGTGTTTCTCTTGGTTATGATTGATGTAATCAATGATAGCGGCGAGCGTCGTCGACTTACCGTGGCCGACCGGACCGGTGACCAGCACCAAACCCTGAGAATAGTTGGCAAAGGCATAGAGAGAATCTGGGATATTCAGTTCGTTCAAGTTACGAAGATGATCCATGATGAAACGCATGGTAATACTGACGTAGCCCTTCTGAAAGAAGATATTGGTACGAAAACGCATCTGATCCTCATAATTATACGATAAATCAGTCTGCCCGAGCGCCAAAAGCTCTTGTTTCTTTTCGTCAGTCAGCAATATATCACTGATGGCTTTGGTATCAGCGGGAGTCAAAATCTTTTCCTGCGTAATTGGGTGCAACTTACCGTCAATCCGAAGCGTAGGATAACGCCCTACAGTCAAATGCAAATCCGAAGCCCCCTGCTGACCCACCAGGAGCAGAAGATTTTTGAGTCGTTGTTCAATGCGCAAAGTTTCCATAGACGTCTAAGAAAAAAAATCAAACTGAAAAACGACAAAGAATCATGGTAAATATTGCCCAATATTTACCTTGTTTACTTTTCACCCCTCGATCTTCCTGTTTGATATTTTATTTTTTTATTTATTATTTCGTAAACAGTATCACTTCCAGTATAACACAATTTCCCAGTATGTGAGCGTTTTACCAAAGTACTACTCCTCATCAATAAGTAGTGTTCCTTCTGTCACCCGCTCTACTTCTTGGAGCGTCGTCATTCCTTTCAGAATTTTAAGGATGCCGTCCTGCTTCATGGAAAGCATTCCCTGGGCAATGGCGGCTTTTTTCACCTCTTGCTCATTACCCTCTTGATCAGAGATGACCAGGCGCATCGTGTCGTCTATATCGATTACTTCATAGATAGCAATCCGACCTTTATAGCCAGTCATATTACAGTGATCACAACCCTTACCAGTATAAACGATAGGTTTTTGCCCTACTTGTAGACTATACGCCTCCACTTCCACCTGTGGTACCGCCCGGAACAATTCTTCTACTCTTTTCTGTTGCGTCTCCGTCAAAACGAACTCTTCTTTACAGTTTTCACAGATACGTCGGATCAAACGCTGAGAGGCAACCGCCTTGAGAGATGAAGCAAGAAGGAAAGTTTGGATCCCCATATCCACCAAACGTGGAATAGCCCCGATGGCATCATTCGTATGGAGCGTGGAGAGCACTAAATGTCCAGTCAGTGCCGCGTGAATAGTCAGTTCCGCCGTCTCACTATCGCGAATTTCACCCACCATAATAACATTGGGATCCTGACGCAAAATCGAACGCAAACCATTGGCAAAAGTGTAGCCGATTTCTGGCCGAATCTGGCTCTGGTTGATGCCCTCCATAAAGTATTCTACTGGATCCTCGAGCGTAATGATATTACGTTCTTCTTGATTCAAGATCTGCAAAAAAGCGTAGAGGGTTGTTGACTTCCCGGAGCCAGTCGGACCAGTAATGAGAATGACACCGAATGGCTCCCGAATATTGGACTCCAAAACACGACGATTCCTTCCCCACAAACCAAGCTTCTCCAAATCACTGACGCTGGAGTTTTTATCCAGTACCCGCATCACCACTTTTTCCCCCCCCATTACTGGTAGACTGGAAACACGCAAATCGATCACCTGATCATCGGCCTCAAAACGGAAACGCCCGTCTTGTGGCTTGCGGCTTTCGTCAATTCTGATATTTGATAAAATCTTGATGCGCGAAATAACTGCCCGGCCGACTTCATTGGGAAAGACCAATTGAGCCCGCAGTAGTCCGTCCACTCGAAAGCGTACTCGGTAACTATCTTCGGCTGGTTCGATATGAATATCACTGGCCCGTACTTCTAAGGCGTGTTTGACGATCACTTCCACCAAATTGGCAATAGGGGCATCCTGAAAGAGATCATCCTCTGCTCCGCGTTTCTTTTTTACAACCTCTTTCTTTTGATCCGTATCATCCTTGAGAGAGAGGATGGCGGTCTTGAGAGCGCTGTCCGCATTCGAATACTGTCTGATAATATCATTGAATACTGCTGGCGATACAAGGTGCACATCAATCTTCAGCCGCTCTTTTTCCGCCAAAAACCGGAGTACGTTGAGCGCTTCGAAGTCTTGTGGGTTGACCATGGCTATCGAAAGAGTATTCGCTTCTTTCTGAAAAGGTACCATACTATACTTCCGGGCTGATTCTTCAGGCACCAAGGCTAGTACGGCACGATTCATCTGATTCGGGACTGCGTCCAAAAATGGCACGCCCAAAGCCTCGGCCTGCGCCAACAATGCAAGCGTCTTTTCATCGGTCGCCATAACAACCGCTTCTTTCGTAGCGATATCCTTTTTTTTCATACCGGAACAATCACAAAAACAGACTCTCTTTCCTCACCCCTCACAATCTATTGAAAGGGATTTGCTTTGCCCGTAGTAGGCTTGACCAAATCTGGAACGTTATTCGTTGCCCAGTTCATCACCTTCGTCAAATCACTCGTATCAAATTGGGAATTGAGAAAGACTCCCTCATTGAAAGCGCTCCCGATTTTCTGAGCGACGACATAATCGAAATTAACATTCATCACCCCTGTCAGGCTACTCAAAATTTCCTCCTGCGAATTCTTATTGACTACATCTCCTTTCTTGATAGCAAATGATGTTATAGTCGTAAGTCTGTTCATGCGAGCCACGCGATCAAAATAATTTTTGATATTTTCATACCGCCCCCTCACTACAATAGTAGCCATAAAAGCTTTAATCACAGGCACCCGTTTTTTAGCTACCGTGGCCGGTGTGCCGTCAGAATTCACGGCTGGGGAGGCAGTAGCCAGAGAGCTATCAGCCGCCACAGGCTTAGACAGAAGAGAACTCTCTATATTTTCCGAAAACTCTAGGCTGTCAACCAGCACTCCTGTTTGAGCAGCCGAAAAATTGAGGGCATCTACCACACTACTTTCATCAAACCCCCCTGGTAAATAATGTGAAGCGAACTCTTCTAGGTCTTTTTTTCCATTAAGGGCGCTCCCGAGAGACTGGATATTACTGTTCAGGGTATCAAGGTTGTTTGTTTGGTTTTCTTTTTCCACAAATTGTATCTGTTTTTCTTGATACACAGTCCAATCGGGTTGCACAAATCCGATACCAATAATTAAGGCTAGAAGAGCAAAGAATGGACCGATGAGAAACTTGAGACGCATAAGAAATGTTTGAGTTTTTATTGTAGCGCGAAATGATTCTGATGAACGATAGGCGCTACCTGTCTTAAAAACGAACAATGAGGTCAAAGGCTAAATTTCCGAGAGCATTGTATTTTGCTGTGCCTGCCTGTACTTTGCTCACGGTTTTTTCTGACTGTAGACTAATAATCTGCTCTGCGATAGCACGAAAACTATCCGCTGTAGCAGAAACCTTGGCCACCCTATCAACGGCGTTGTATTCATATCCCGTTAAAGAGACATTACTCACCATCAAACTCTCAATCAGTTGTAGATGTCCTTTCGGGTCAGTATTGGCATTCAAACTTTTGGACAAAAAGTTTATCCGATCACTAAAATTCACGATCCGATCAACCTGTGATCCATGCAGTCTCGTAGTATTATTAGCGATAATCTCATCAGCCGAAGTCAGTTTTTTATCAAGAGAGCTCATATAGTAACGTAGTGTCATCCATCCCATGAATACAACCAAAAACATACCTAAACTGAGCGACAGACCGAGATTGAGAAAACTCTCCTTTTTGACAGCCGTTTGTTCTTCGACCTGTGCGTCCGTAGGTTGTGAAAGGTTAAGCCCTGCCATTTTTTTATTTTAGTGTTTAGAGCTTTTTTGTCAGAAGTTCCCTGAGCGAAAAAGGCTTTTTAAATGATTCTTTCTTCGGCTCCAGCCCCTCTATACCTGCCAATGCTAACCCCAGCGCTACCGAAAAAGATGTCCCCAACTGATCTATCTTGGGCTTGAGATTGACATCATATGTGATGTGGCTCCACGGATCCGCAATACTGACCGGTAATTGAAATATTTTTGAGAAGTAAACAAGGAGGCCAGCCATCTGCGCCATTCCACCTGACAGTATGATACCACTAAATTCTTTATCTGGGTACTTTGTTTTGAAGCTAGTCAACATTCTTTCTGCTTCACTGGCAATGAGTTCTAGTGTCGGAAAAACCAATGCCGATTCTGGTACACTCAAAAAATCTTTCTCACTTTTTTTCAGGATTTCTGCCCGCGCCAAGGTAATATTCAATCCATCGACGAGCGTACGGGTAATATCACTCCCGCCAGCATCAATATTGCGACTCATTTTGACCAATCCATCCTCGGCGAGCACGAGATTCGTTGTCCGTGACCCCATATCGATTACCAGTCGTATCCCAGGTTCATTTCCTACCACTGCCCGCACCAAAGAAAACGTTTCCAATTCGAGAAACTCCATCTTTAATTGGGCATCGACGAGATATTGACGATACCGTTCTACTTCTTTCGTTAAAGCAGCGACCAGTAATATTTCTAATTTCCCTGCTCCGTCCTCTTCCGTGGCGGGTTGATTGCCAACTATTTCCCAACTCAGCACGACATCTTCCAAAGCGGAAGGGATATATTTATGCGCTTCGAAACGCACAGCCTGTTCCAATTCTTCTTCCTTCATCTCCGGCAATTCAATGAGCGAAAATAGTCCAGTAAAAGACGGAATGGCGACATAAGCAGATTTGCTCTTGGGATGAAAACGTTCAAGCAGAGCTCGTAAGTAGAGCGAAACCTCGCCATCGTACGTATGCTCCGCTGGTATTTTTCCTTTTTCCAAAGACGTCAAATCCACTTGGCCATAATTAACCAAACGTGGTGTTCCATTCTCAACCGTCAATTCGACCGCCTTGATCAGAGATGTCCCGAAATCTATGCCCAAAAAATGAGATTTTTGTGAACCAAAAAACATGTTTTTTATCTTTGTCTTTAACGCACTCTTTTCAGTTCGATTATAGCATAGCCTTCTCTGTTTTCAAAAAATTTCTGCTCCCATGCAAAATATCCTGCCGGTTGACACTGATGAGTGAAAGACCCTAGAATACAAGCATCTCATTCATATCCTATGCTCGAAACTACCTTCAGCCAAAAATTGACCCTCCACGCCCGACATAGCCTGAAAGAAGCGAAAGAAATCGCCCATTACACCAGGCACGGGACGATTGAGCCAGAGCATCTGCTTTTGGCAATTTTTCTCGAACACGGTAGCTTAGGCAGCATCCTCCTCGAAAACATTGGTTTCGAAAAAGAAAGTCTGGCCAAGCTGTGTCTCAAGAAAAAAGAGGGCAGCAAGAAAGCTCTTCCCAAAAGCACCCCCCTACCTCTCTCCCCAACCCTCAAAAACAGCTTGCGGCGGGCCTATTCGCTAGCCAGTCAGTTCCACTACCCCTACGTCGGGACCGAACACCTCGTCTATGCTCTCTTGGAAAATAGAAATACCGTCCTAGAAAATATTCTCTCTCTCCTCGACATCAAAGAAAAGAAGATTCAATCCACCATCGAAGCACACCTCAATTTTGAAAATTTTCCCCAACTGGCCAAAATGTTCGACCTGCCAGAAAATCTTTTGACCAAAAACAAAAATGGTAGCGGCACTCCCGCTCTCGACCAGTTTACGCTTGATATGGGGAAGGAAGATACATCACAACGCGAGGTCTTGATCGGCCGCGAACCCGAACTCGACCGCCTGACCCAGATTCTCACGCGCAAAAACAAAAATAATCCGCTCTTGATTGGCGAGCCAGGCGTCGGAAAAACGGCACTCGTTGCTGCCCTCGCCAAAAAGATTGCCCAGGGAGATATCCCGCACGCCCTCTTCGGCAAACGCATTCTCTTACTTGATCTCACTCTGGTCGTTGCCGGTACCAATTTCCGCGGTGAATTCGAAGCCCGTCTCAAAGACATCATCAAGGAAGCCTCGGAACACAAAGATGTTATTCTCTTTATCGACGAAATCCATACCATCGTCGGCGCTGGCAATACCTCGGGAGGCTTGGATGCTGCCAATATCCTCAAACCAGCCCTGTCTCGCGGTGATATCCAATGCATCGGGGCAACGACCCTCTCCGAATACAAACGTCATCTAGAAAAAGACCCAGCACTCGATCGCCGCTTCCAAACTCTCCTCGTAAATGAACCCACCCTGGCAGAAACCAAACATATCCTACACCAGATTAAACACAGCTACGAACAGTTCCATCACATCTCGCTCTCAGAACCCATCGTTGATCTGGCCGTCGAATTGAGCGCCCGCTATATCCCCGAACGTTTCTTTCCTGACAAGGCACTCGACATCATCGACGAGGCCTCGGCGCTCGCCAAACAAAAGAAAGCGCAATCGCCCATGATGAGAGCGCTCTTCCAACTCGACGAAGCGCGGCGCGCAGCCGCTACACTCAAGGAATCCTTGATCAAAGATGAAAACTACGACGAGGCAGCCAAACGACATGCTGAAGAACGTACTCTGGCCAAAAAAATTACCGCTCTCCAGGAAAAGCACCACTTAGAAAGCGTGGGTGACATCGTAGCCGTGACGAGAGAACACCTTTTCCGAACCGTCTCTCAAATGACAGCCATCCCTTTTGAAAAGCTTTCTGAAATCGAGCCACAGAAAAAACTAGCCGAACTCCACGCCATACTGGAAAAGCGTCTCATCGGGCAGCAAGAAGCCACAGGAATGATCGAGGAAACCCTAGCTCGTTCGGTGAGTAACATTGGCGACCCAGATCGACCATTGGGATCTTTCCTCTTCCTTGGTCCGACTGGCGTCGGCAAAACGCTCATTGCCAAGATTCTGGCCGAAGAATTTTTTGGCAATAAACAGGCGCTCATCCGGCTCAATATGAGCGAATTCATGGAACGCCATAGCGTGGCTCAGATTTTGGGCGCCCCTGCTGGCTACGTCGGTCATGGTGAAGGGGGCAAGCTGACGGAAACTGTCAGACGCAAACCCTATAGCGTCGTCCTCTTCGATGAAATCGAGAAAGCTCACCCGGATATCTTCAATATTCTCCTCCAAATCCTCGATGAGGGAACGCTGACCGATGCCGAAGGACGAACCGTGAGCTTCAAAAACACGCTCATCATCCTCACTTCGAACATCGGCACCGCCGCCTTCACCCAAACGGCGCGCATCGGCTTTGCCAAACATTCTACGCTCAAAAATATCCACGAACAATTCGAAGGAATCAGGCGCCAAGTCCTTGCCGAACTAAAAAAAGAAATGCGCCCGGAACTTTTGGCGCGTCTGGATCAGATCCTCGTGTTCAACCCACTTTCCGAAGCGGCCATCGAAACCATTGCTCGTCTGGAAATTGAAAATTTGGCCAAACGCTTGAAAGCCAAAGAAGTAACGCTCCGTTTCGGCAAAAATATCGTCACCTATATCGCCAAGAAAAGCTTCGCCCCCGAACAAGGTGCCCGCCTGGTACGGAAAAATGTCCAAGACCTGATCGAAAAAGTAGTAGCGAGCGCTCTTCTCCAAAACCAGAACAGTAAAACGCTGAGGCTCTCTCTCAAAAACAATCTGCTCGTGTGTTCCTAAAGCGCTTCTTCACAAAAAATTCCTTAATCAGTGTCAGCGAATTCTTCCTCGACACACTCTTTCCCTTTTTCTGCTTGGGCTGTCAAAGACATGGTTTCTGGCTCTGTCCCACCTGTCTCTCCTCCCTACCACTCCGAAATATCCAACACTGCCCACAATGTTTCCGCAACATTACTCCCTCTGGACAGGTGTGCTTTGCTTGCAAGGATGCTTCATCCCCAGCCATCGACGGTATTTTTGTGGCTTCTTACTACAAGGAACGATTGCTCAGCCGTATTATTCACTCCTACAAATACCGCTTTGTTGCCGCTTTAGCCAAACCGCTAGGAGAGTTCCTCGGACAGACTCTCACCCACAGTAGCCTGCCTCTACCAGATCTCATCATACCTGTCCCGCTTCATCCCAGACGCCTCCGTTTTCGTGGTTTCAATCAATCAGCACTCCTGGCAAAGGAATTGTCACTCAATCTCTTACCTGCCCTCGAAATACCCCTCCTCACCGAGGGTCTCCTCCGCACACGCTACACCAAACCCCAGATGAAGACTGACTCCAGAGAAGAACGACTGATGAATCTACGCGGAGCCTTTGCTCTCGCACCAGGCACAGAAAACTCTCTCAATGGCAAAAGTATATGGCTCATCGATGACGTCGCTACCACGGGCACCACGCTCGAAGAATGTGCCCTCCTCCTCAAAAAAAATGGCGCTCTATCAGTCTTCGGCATCGTCCTTGGCCGCTAGCGCGCCTCGACTTGATTTTGAGCCAAAATATTGGTAGGCTGGTTAATGTAGCAAAAAAAGGAGAGGTGGCCGAGCGGCTGAAGGCACCACACTGCTAACGTGGCGGGGCGTTAAAACCCTCGAGAGTTCGAATCTCTCCCTCTCCGCAGTGAACGAGGCAACAGAGGAAGTGAACTGCTTCACTTCCGAGAGGAATGAGAAAGACGGAGTAATGTTTTGGGTGTCGGCACAAAAGATACTTGTGACCGAATCCCCCTCTTCGTTAATGAAAATTAAGTATTATGGATTCAATACGAATACACCCCAGTGGCACTGGCGAAGTCACAGACTCTGCTGTTGTTAAGCAATTAAAGAGCTCCACGCCTCTTAGTTTTCGAAAAGCTCAAGACACTGTTGTGGCTGCTAAAAAATATTTAAAGAAATCAGGATTTTTTTCTAGCGAACGCTCTAGAATGCAAGAGATGCAGAGTGAGTGCTATGAGTTAGTAAAATCTTTAAAACAGGAGAATTTTCTAGCAGAAGAAAATAAAAAAGAGGCTGAACTTATTGTTGAATACTTCTCACTTTTCTCAGATGCCTATCCAAATTGGCAAGGAGAATATCAAGTATTAAATCGTTTGATACCAGAGTTTTTCTAATCAAAAATCTATGTGGCAAATAATTGGGTGGTTAATATGGAGCGTAATAACCTTCTTATCTGTTTCACTTATAATTGGCTGTCGGATGTCAGTAAACTCAAAAAGGGGTTTTCAATCTGCTACAGCTGTCCAAGCTTTTTTATTCACTTTGACTACAATTCTCTTTTTGGTTTTTGAGTGGAACAAGCTACATATTCTTTGGATATCACCGGTTATATTTCTCATATCGCAACTCTTAGCTACAAACTCAATTCCTCTTTTATCACCTGGGATACTATTTATCACAAAAATATTTTTCTCCGTTATACTAGTGGGTGTAAAGAAAAGGAATTAGCAAAATCACGACCCGGACACCCTAATTTGCTATACTCCAAGTATCGTCAAAGAACCCCTCAACAGTCCCATACTTACAAGGTCTAGACCCGATCAGCCCGCCAAAATTTGGAATCAAAAGAAATGGGCAAAGCTGGGTCAGCCGGGCGAATCCTTTCCCCTAGACAAATTTTTTCGTCCTGTCCTGTCCGAACGCGAAGCTTCTGTCTACGGTGACGTATTAACCTCTGCTCAAACCCATTTCGCACGCTCCGTATGCGTGGTAACTTGAAACTGAGGTGTACGCCCCGATTGCGTGGTGATGCTAACCAATGCGCCTCGGACACGCTCCAGGGATGAGCGTGCGCAAAAACCAACGCTTGCTACAGTTGAAGATAGCCCAAGCACTCAGCGTTTCGGTTGATGAACTTTTGAAATAAATATTATGGGATTTTTTGGCAACATATTTGGAGGTCGCAAAAAGCTCAATGTAAGTATTGACATTAGTGGTATTGAACTTACCGCAGAGCAGAAGGCGTTGTTCGATAAAATTGAAAACTCTAAAGAGCATCTCTTTATCACTGGTAGGGCTGGAACTGGTAAGTCCGTTTTGTTGCAATATTTTCGTGCGAATACAAAGAAACAAACAGTTGTCTGCGCCTTTACCGGTGTCGCCGCTTTGAATGTTGGCGGACAAACCATCAATTCTCTTTTCAAAATTCCGCCAGGGTTTATCCACTCCGATCGATTAAGTCCCGACCAAAAGACCGCGACGCTTCTACGTCATGTTGATACAGTCGTGATTGACGAGATTTCTATGGTACGCGCAGATATGATGGATGCCATAGATGTTCTCTTGCGCGAAGCACGTGGCAACGACATTCCGTTTGGGGACGTACAAGTCGTTATGTTTGGAGATTTGTACCAATTGCCACCAATTGTCGCGGATAGAGAATTGCACAAATATTTTGCCGATAATCATGGCGGCTTCCATTTTTTCAATGCACATGTTTGGCAGAAAACAAAATTAGATATTCATGAACTAACTAACGTCTTTCGTCAGAAAGACGATCAGAATTTTTTGCGTGTACTCGATATGATTCGTCGCGGCGGTGCAGACGAAGAAGCACTAAATATTCTCAATAAGCGCGTCGTTTCCTCCGTACCCGAAGACGGGGTAATCTTACTCGCCACAACAAATGCAATTGTCGATAAAATTAACTACCGTCGCCTCAGTCAAATAAACGAAAAACTCTACGAGTATCATGCCGAGGTATCCGGTCAAATGCAAATGGAATCCTCATGGTTTCCAGCCGATGAGGTGCTCAATCTAAAGAAAGGAGCACAAGTCATGTTGTTAAAAAATGACCTAGAAAAAAGATGGGTGAATGGGACTGTCGCTACTGTCCATTCTCTCGACGACAATCAAATTATCGTCGATATAGATGGTATGAAATATCCTGTATCACGCTACACATGGAGTAAAATTCGGTACACATACAATTTGAGCACTCGACTGGTTGAGGAGGAAATAATCAGTTCATTTACTCAATTCCCGCTTCGTCTCGCGTGGGCAATCACAATTCATAAAGCACAAGGCAAGACTTATAACGCGATAGCTATTGACATGGGAAGTGGTGCATTCGCACATGGGCAAACTTATGTCGCATTGAGCAGATGCACGAATCTGAACGGATTGTATTTAAAACAAAGACTTACGAGAGACGACATTATTGTAGACGCTGCCGTCGTCAACTTTATGAACAAGGCAAATGTATCTTCGGTTTCTCCGAATACACCAGATGAGAAAACTACGTAATCAGGAATAACGAGACTGAGAGAGCCGACAAAATGTACTTTCTGGGAACACCCTGAGATGCTTGATAATTCAGCAGGTCAATTATTTGAGGTAATCCAACAGTTTGAAGACGACAACCACCTTTCTCGGAAACTAGTTAAATGCGTGGAATGGGGGCAATTTTACTTCTCCGAATTTTACGAACATGTGGATTAGGAGGAAGGAGATGACTCGCAGTATTTGACCTATATTCCAGTGGAAATTGAAGAAGATACTAAGACTTTGAAGAAGCTTTCCCCATTTGAATTGTTGGGTTTCTTTCCTCATCTGTAAAAAGACCGCCCGAAAAGTACTAGTAAATCCACGGCAAGATGGATTGGTAAGTAGGAAAGGGAGCCAGACCTGCCGTTTTATAATTTCTCTTCAAAACGGCGGGGATGTTGTGCGCGCACTTAGGTGAGTGTGGCAAGTACATACAGATTTGATTGTGCTTTAGCACAATCCGCTTTGTAGAATTACCACGGACTCGAACGAAGTCACCAAGCGAACGCACACAACGCCGAAACAGTCAGCGCGTGCGAAGTGGGTTCGCGCAAAGGCTGCTATTTCACCACCGATGAAGACAAACGAAACCTCCCCGGTTTCGTTTTTGTTACAACGCTTTCTTCAGCTCTTTGTACCACAGGCCATAGCCGAGAGAACTGGGATGGAATAAATCTGCCGCGTGATAATGGTAGGGATCAGTGAAGAAGGGATCGCTTCGCCTGTCTTCGTGGAAGAGGTCGACATAGTGCGTATGAGATGTCTCTGCGGCGGTCATAAACACTTCACGTACCTGACGCGTACGCTTTTCCCACAGGAAGGCAATCGGTCGCGGGAAAATGAGAGCACCACTGACGTTACCACAAGAAAGCAGAATAACTTTTTTTCCTACCCGATGTGCCCGCAGAAGGAGTTGTTCAATATCAGTTTTCAAGGCTGACAGATCCGTGAAATAGGTGATGTCGTTTCCGCCAATCTGGATGATAACCGTATCAAAAGAATTATCGTGGTACCCTGCCAGTTGCGCCGACACAGCAGCCGTTTTGGCTCCACTGACTGCCCGGTTGTACACACTAACATCTGGATGATCATCACTATAGCGCCCAGCCAAAGAATCATTGGCACTATCAGCCCCTACCCCCACCCCCGTGCTATCCCCCACAAACAACACTGCGCCTTTTTCTGGGGCGACCATATGTTCAAATGGTACGGCCTGACGGACCAAGACCGCGCTTTCTTGAATGAGATGCTCTATACGGACAAAACTAAACACCCCATAGCCCACGAGCACTATCAAAACACAAACTCCTGCCCACAAGAAAAAATTCATATACCAGTTTTTCAAAAAATCTCTCCTCCTACTATACCATTTTTAAAGAAAAGATATGTCATAAAATTTTTGACAAAAAAGACAGGGATATGTGCATGCACATCTCCCTGAACTAGTGGTTGGTGGATCACTCCCGTCGGACGCCAGAGCCTAAATGGCGACAGCGGGCGGTGGAGGCGGTGCCAACAGCTTGCCAGCTTCACTGAACAGCCTGTATGCCTCGGCCCTCTTCTGTTCGATCTTTGTCAGAAGCCGATCAGCTTCGGCCAATAACTGCTTACGCTTTTCAACCAGCTCAACTGTCGAAGGTGAGTCGACAACGGTTGGTGATGCCAACAGTTGTACAACATTGTTTTTCATTTGTTTAGCTTCGGCCACCAACTGCTTGGCCTTACCAATCAAAAACAACGCTCGTTCGGACCTGGGCAAATTGTCCCAGGCCTCACGACATTCTCGTTGTTGCCCACACTCAGAGGGGTAATACGAGATGTCAGTGGTCACCACGCTTCCTTCCGGCTGGGTCAAACGGCCACCGAGTGTCGCGAAACCGACCAGAGCTGAGATAGCGAGCACCAGAGCGCTCCAATGGATGATCTTCATTTCTGAATCTCCTTTTCTGTGTAAGGAACCACACAAAGCATTGCTTTGCGATCTTTCGTGCCTGTGAACGACTGATTAGCCATCAAGAGCCAAATTAAGGCTTTGCTTGAACAATCAGCCATGCACAGTTACCCCCTTATTTCTCTACTATTTTAAAAATTTATTATACTCCAAAATGAGTATTTTGTCAAGGTACAAAATCAGCTCGCCACAACTCATATTCGAGACTTTACTGAAAGAAGAAATATTTGCTTGCATCAATATTTCTTTCTATGATGAAACTGTACAGCTTAACTTCCCTCTCTATGCCAAATAATCGTTGTGCTTGGGTGCCGAAAGACAATCCCCTCTACGAAGAATATCACGACACCGAATGGGGTGTGCCCGTCCACGATGATCGGAAATTGTTTGAATTTCTTCTTCTCGAAAGTGCTCAGGCGGGACTGTCATGGGAAACAGTTTTGAAAAAACGCGAGGGCTATCATAAAGCTTTTGCCAGTTTTGATCCCAAGAAAATAGCCACTTTTACCAAAGCAGACGTCAGCCGCCTGATGAATGATGGTGGTATCATTCGCAATCGCTTGAAGATAACTGCTACTATAAACGGAGCGATACTTTTTCTGGCACTGCAAAAAGAATACGGCTCATTTGCTGACTATGTGTGGCAGTTTGTCGGTGGAAACCCCCTCACTCCAAGGAGAAAAACTTTTCAGACCACCTGCCCAGAAGCCCTCGCCCTCGCCAAGGATATGAAGAAACGCGGCTTCAAATTCTGCGGCGCCACTATTTGCTATGCCTTCATGCAGGCAACCGGCCTCGTCAATGACCACGCCCCTGACTGTTTCCGTTTTCGCGAAGTAGCAAAATTAAGCAAGAAAAAACCGGCGTAGAATAGATCTCCCTAGCCGGATAAATCACTTCGAATGCTCACTTCTGTGGCGCCAAGCGATCATTTTTGACCCTGGCCAAACCCAGCGTTTCCAAGATGCGGATGTAGAGCCAGCCGATGTCAAACTCGAATGGCTTGACCGAGAACTTGGCCGAGGTCGGGTAGGCATGATGGTTGTTGTGCAGTTCTTCACCACCAATAACAACCCCAAAGGGCAAAATGTTGGTCGAAGCATTCTTTGCTGTGGCCTCAAAATTGCGATAGCCCCAGTAATGTCCCACCCCGTTGATGACACCAGCAGCCATGACGGGGATCCAGAGCATTTGTACTGCCCACACCGTCGCCCCAATGGCACCAAAGAGAGACACATCCACGATGAGCATCACCCCCACCCCCTGCCACGAATAACGGGTATAGAGGTTACGTTCGATCCAATCATCGGGAGTCCCAGCGCCGTGCGTAGCGATGGTTTCTGGAACCTTAGCTTCAGCACGATACAACTCACTTCCTTGCAACAGCACTCTCCAAATACCACGTGTCTGTGGACTGTGCGGGTCTTCATCGGTCTCGCACTTGGCGTGGTGCTTGCGGTGGATAGCCGCCCATTCTTTAGTCACCATGCCGGTCGTCAGCCACAGCCACAAACGAAAGAAATGCGACGGCAGGGCGTGCAGATCGAGTGCCCGATGGGCCTGCGCACGATGAAGAAAAATAGTCACCGCCACGATGGTGATATGCGTCGTCACCAAAGTATAGATGAGCACCAACCACCACGAAGCGTGAAACAGCCCCTGTGAAAGCCACGAAACCGCGGCGTCATGCAACGTTTGCCACATCATACATCTCCCAGATTGTTGGGGGGTTAAAAAGCCGAATTTCCAAAGTACTACACACTCATAGTGTAACCTGCCGCCCAAAATTTGCAAGCAAAACAAAAACAGCTCTGTTTCACCACTCGTGATGAAGAGAGCTGTTTTGTTTGGTTTCCTCTCTGCCACTTGCGTGGCGCAAAGGAAATCTACCTACCAACGGCTGCCACTCTGGTTGTTGTCGCGGTATCCACCACCGTTTCCGGTACGTGGAGCACGCTCTTCCAGAGGACGAGCTTCGTTGACAGTGAGCGTACGTCCGTCGAGTTCCTTACCATTCCAAAGCTCGATAGCCTTTTGGGCATCGGCATCGGTAGTCATCTCAACAAAGGCGAAACCGCGTGAGCGACCCGTCATCTTGTCGATGATGATCTTGGCAGAAACGACGCTACCAGCCTGGGCGAATGCATCGCGCAGACTGTCCTCGGTTGTCCCGTAGGAGACGCCACCAACATACAATTTGGTTGCCATATCGAATCTACTAACCTAATTACCGTGTAAGGTGACCTTCCTTGTTCTGGCTCTATCTGAACCCAATTCGAGTTTGGCAACCCTTCCTTGGTAGTGAAACTCCAGAGAGAAAACTTACAACACCCCTATCATAGCAGA
>JAYTWI010000012.1:0-18217 GCA_043743535.1 Candidatus Moraniibacteriota bacterium
AGCCATGATGGCCAAACATTCCAAGACTCCGATCAAAACTTTTTCTATTGGATTCAAGGAAGAGAAATACAACGAACTACCCTATGCGAGGATGATTGCAGAGATGTTTCACACTGAGCATACCGAGTTCATCGTGGAACCCAAAGCGATTGAGCTTCTGCCGATGCTAGTTAGGCAGTATGAGGAGCCTTATGCGGACTCGAGCGCTCTTCCTACCTACTACGTCGCTAAACTCACCCGCGAACACGTGACCGTAGCCTTAAATGGTGATGGGGGGGATGAGAACTTTGCGGGGTATAGTCGATACAGTGCTTTTCAAGTTTCCACTTTTCTTGATCATTTCCAGATTCTCAATCGTCTCATCGGACAGCCCCTCACTGCATTCCTCGCTAGGCATATCAGAAACACTTTTTTCGATCGTCTCAAACGTTTTTTCTTCAGTCTCGCTACTGACTATCGCAAACGTTATCTTTCCTACACCGCCTATTTTACCAACGAACAAAAAACCGCACTCTACACGGATGAGTTTAAAGTCAAAGTCCGAAGTAACGACACCGCTAACCTTATTGCTAATCAGTTCAAACAGTCAGGATCGAAGAACCGCACCGAACAGGCCTTGTACGCTGATTTCACTACCTATCTCCCCGATGATCTCCTCACCAAAGTCGATATCGCCACCATGAGTGTCTCACTGGAAGGGCGCTCTCCTTTTCTTGATCATGAGTTTCTGGAACTGACTGCTCAGATACCTTTTCACCTGAAACTCAAGGGACTGAATAACAAAAAATATATCCTCAAAAAGGCTTTGGAAAGCCTCATTCCGCGAGAAATTCTCTATCGCAAGAAAATGGGCTTCGGCGTGCCTATCGATGTTTGGTTTCGCAATGAACTGAAGGATTACGCGTATGAAAAACTCCTCCAGGGTCACCTCGTGAAGAGAAATATTTGCAAAAAAGATGCTATCGCTCATATCCTTGATCAACACTGCAACACCAGTATCAATTTTGCACCTCATATTTGGGCACTTCTCACCCTCGAGCTGTGGTTTGAAGAATACTTTGATTGAGAGAAATCTTATGGAAAAAATTCTCGCTTACATAGATCAGATAAAGAATACCTACATCCTATCCGGACTTTTTTTGATTAGCATAAGTGTTCGTCTTTTATATTTGAAAGTGCTGGGATCACATATCGGGCAAGATTCACAGTTCTACTCAAATGCAGCATCGATTTTACTTGACACGAATTTCAATTTCCTCGAATTACTCAATCGAGGATTTCCACCCTACTACTGGTCTTACCCTGCCATCCTGGCTCTTTTTCAAAATAACATACAGTACATTATTTATTTTCAAATTTTTGCTGGGGCATTATCGAGCGTCTTTCTCTACTTCATTGTTTCAAAAATATTTAATAAACTGACGGGAATTTTCGCCGCTCTCATGTTTGGTCTTTTCTTTGAAATATTTCAATGGGACACTTATCTTCTCACTGACTCATTATTTGTTTCATTCATTATTACCGCCATTTTCCTTTATTTTTTGTCGCAGCAAAAGAAAAAAAATCTTTACCGGATACTCCTAAGTTTTGTTCTACTCCTCCTTCTTTTTTTAAGACCAACCTTTCTCCCTCTTCTCGGTGCTCTTATCCTGACTGTTTCCTGGAAATGGCAACGACACAATAAAATTATCTTCTTTGCTGCAGGAGTAACAGTGGCCTTTTTAGTTGTACTCGCGCTACTCCGTCAAGAACCAGGAGCACACTTAAGCATTCAGGGATACGCGCATTACTTTGTCTCGCTTTTTCAAAGCGGCATTATTGTTCGCGACCGAAGTGAATTCATATTTCCTACTTACTTTACTCCAGAGCTAAGTTTCACTAATCTCTTCCTTTTTCTTCAAATTTTCCTTGCGAAACTTGTAAGCTTTTGGTCACCCACTGCAAAAAAATTCTCACTATCACATATATTCCTTAACCTTGTAACCTTTATACCTCTCTATATCTTTGGTCTCATCGGGATTTTCAAAAGTCTCAGAAATCTTCCTCAAGATGAATTAGCCAAAAAAATTACTCTATTTTCATTTTCTTGTCTGCTCTCATTTTGGATTTTTCATTCACTTACAGAAATCGATTTTGATTGGCGCTATCGTATGCCAGCACTTCCTTTCCTCATCATATTCGCTAGTTTTGGACTTTCTTCTTCGCTCTCTTATTTCGAAAAATCTTGTTTACTGAAACATCAGATAATTCGCTTTCTTATTATTGGAGGAGTAAGTACTATAGTTGACTATGCCTTCCTAAATTGTTTCTCCATCCTTTTACATTTCTCTCTTCCTTGGGCTGTTTTTTATGGATTTGTTAGCGGAAGCCTTATTGGATATTTCCTTCACAGTCGCTTTACATTTCAATTTAATACGGAGGGTCAAGAAATGCTAAAACTTTCCCTTTATTTAAGCATCAGTATTACGAATCTTGCAATTACAGAATTTTTAATGCATCTCTTAACAATAGATTTTGGACTCCACTATAATCTAGGGAAGTTCATTACTCTTATTTTTGTTGCTACTACATCATTTAGCATGAGCAAGTGGTGGATTTTCCGAAAAAATTCAAAAAACACAGCCATGGGGAGCACAGTTAACCCATCCTAATTCTTATAGCTCATTACTTGAAGTATGCCTTGACTCAAGCTATACTAGATAAATAATCTTTGGAAACTGCTATTGGACTATGTATGAAAAATTTCTGCCCTATCTCTCCGATCCTCTTACCTTCTCACCCTTCGAAATTGTAAATTTTTCAAAATCAGGCGAGCACATAATCGCTGGACTACTCGTATCTGAAAAAAATTGGTATCCCATCATAGGCGGTATCCCTCGCATCCTGACAAAAGAGTTAAAAACTAATCTCCTGCAGACCAGATACGCCTTTTTCGAACAATATAAAGAGAGATTTCCAGAGGCCATACGCCAAGAATGGCAGAGAGCCATAGACAATATTTCTGATTTTGATTCATTTGTGAAACATCAGAAAAAAACTGCTGAGAGCTTCGCTTATGAGTGGAAATATATCTACAAAGAAAATACGTATGAAAAAAGCAATTTTTTTCATTTTCTTTCGCCCTTTCTCAAAGAAACAGATCTAAAAAGAAAAACGACTCTGGATATCGGCTGCGGTTCTGGTCGCTTTACCAAATGGGCCGCTCTTTCTGGTACAGCAGTCTCTTTCGGTACCGATCTCGGTGAAAGCGTCGAGGTGGCATACGAAATGACCAAAGATTTGCCAAACGCCTGCATCGTCCAGGCCGATATTTACGCTATGCCATTCTTTCACACATTTGATCTGGCCTACTCGATTGGCGTTCTCCATCATTTACCCCATCCAAAACAAGGATTTTCTAAACTGCCACCCGTCTTGGTCACCTCTGGAAAGATGCTTATCTGGGTCTACAATCGCCGTGACAATGCCCGAGCACTCTACTTCTACGAACCACTTCGTACCATACTCCGTCGCCTTCCAAAGCCCTTGCTTTTCAAATTCTGTCACCTACCTGGACTCGTAGTACATCTCATCAACTTCCTCACTCTCGGATTGAAAAAACTTGGCTTTCCCAAACTGGCCGAAGCAATCCCTTTCTCGTACTACGCCAATTTTCCATTCAATATGAAATTGAATGACGCTTTCGACGTTCTCGCCACGCCCAAAAGTAACTATTACTACCGTGAAGAAATTGAACAGTGGTTTGGCGATGCCGCCCTCAAACATATCGCGGCCCATGAACATCCCGAGGCCGGTATTACCTGTATTGGAACGTATGTCATCTAAAAAAAGGATTGTTCACCTTATCCCGACCTTGGAACGTGGCGGTTCAGAAATGTCGCAACTCCGAATGCTCCCTCTCTTGAATGACACCCTTGAGAGTATTTTTATCACCCTCAAACGCAAAGGCTCTCTCGCAGAAAACTTTGAGCGCGCCGGAATCCGGGTGATTGAGATTGGACAAAAACATTTTTTCGATTTTGCTTCATACCAGAAATTACGAGCAACACTACGAGAACTCGCTCCCGACCTGATAGTCACTCATCTCCTCTATGCAGATATCATCGGCCGTTTTTTTGTTCAGTTTGTGTGCTCCGCAAAAGTCTTCTCCTCACTGGCCACTACCTACAATTTTTCTCAGTACTGGGCAGCTCGTCTCTTCGAACGCCTGACAAAATATTTTTGTGCTGGCTTCATTGCTAATGCCGAGACCGTCAAGAGAACCTATGTACAAAAGTTCAAAGTGCCGGAAGATAAGATTACCGTTCTTTCCACAGGTATGGATACCGAGACCTTCCGCGCTCTTGAGCCAAACGAATCGCTCCGACAATCACTCGGCATTGCGCCTACCGATACTGTCATTACTTGCGTAGCAAACCTTCATATTAACAAAGGACACACTTACTTACTGAACGCTTTTGAGATATTGTACCAAAGTCATCAGAACATCAAACTGATGCTGATCGGTGATGGAGATGAGAGAGAAAATCTCCTCAAACAAATGAGCATCTACTCTTCCAGAAAAGCAATCCTCTTTCTTGGTAAACGATCCGACGTACCAGCTCTGCTTACCCTCTCCCATATTTTTGCTCTTCCCACTTTCTTCGAAGGCATGTGCAATGCTATCATGGAGGCCATGGCCTGCGGCCTCCCCATTGTCACTACGGATATCGAAGAAAACCGAGAGCTCGTGACTGATGAGAAAACGGGTCTGCTCTGTCCCGTAAAAAATATTCCTGTCTTAGTGCGAGCGCTTAATCGATTGATTGCTGACCAAACCTTGGCGCGCGCTCTTGGCAATAAAGGTAGGGCAAATATACAAGCACATTATAATCTCGAGTTGACCGCCAAACGTTGGCAGGATTTTTATCTTTCGCACTAACCAAGTGGGCATACCAGAAACAACTCTTACCATACTCATTCCAATTCACAACGGTGTATCTACACTCGACCGATGTATGGAAAGTTTGCAGAATCAAACTTTTCAGCATTTTAACATTCTGTGTATCAATGATGCCTCCACGGACGAAAGCCCTACCCTGCTCAAAAAATGGCAAACCATTTTTAACAAGGACAGATTCCAAATCCTAACCAATCAAAAAAACCAAGGTATTACCATCTCCCTCAATCGTGGATTGGCACTGATCAAAACCCCCTGGACTGCTCGCCTCGATGGCGATGATTGGTGGCACCGCGAAAAACTCGCACAACAGATGCAGTTTTTACATACCCATCCGGGCTACGGCTTGATAGGGAGCAATTATACCAATATCGCCTACGGCAAGAAAAAAATGATTACGTGTCCAGAAACTGATGTTATGATAAAAAAGAATATCTTCAAACGTAATCCATTCGCGCACAGTACTGTCCTATTTAATACTGCATTGGTCAATACCATGGGTGGGTACGATGCAACAATTCAGTATGGCCAAGATTATGATTTATGGTTACGTCTCTTGCCTCATACCAAATTTTATAACCTCCAAACAGTGCTTTGTTATCGTAATGCCGAGAGCGGTATTTCACAGGAAAAACAGAATGCGCAAATGTATCAATGTCTCAAAACACAAATGAAGTACCTGAGGTGCTATCGGCGATCCTACCTGGAATATCGTTTTCTTCTTGAGCCACTCTTTGTCATTCTCGCCCCCCAATGGTTGAAAAAATGTAAGCGCGCTTTGTTATGAAAATTTTCCTTCCCTTCCAACTCAAAAGTGTTGGCGGTCCGAGCAGTTTTGTCCTGAAATTTCAGGCCGGGATGCAGGCGCGTGGCCACGAGGTCTTTTTCGAATACCGACCGGATTATGATATCCTCTTCCTCATTGTCCAAGCACCCTTTCAATACTTGCTCGAAGCCACGAAAAAAAAAATACCCATCGTCCAGCGCTTAGACGGTGTCTGGTATTATAGCGTAGCTGGTTGGAAATTCCCCCTCTACAATCTCAAGGCAATGCTTATCCGTCATTTTTTTTCTGATTTCAGCGTTTACCAAAGTAAGTACAGTAAATACTGCGTAGAACGGTTCTTGGGGAAAAAATCATCTGATCCATCAGCTATCATCTATAATGGTATTGACCTGGAACGATTCAATCCCATTGGCCCGAAGATCGAGGGCTTGCGAGATAATCCGGAACAACAGCTTTTTTTCACTGTTTCAGACTTTCGACGCGAAGACCAGATAGTGCCAATTCTTCAAGCTCTTACCCTGTATCGGAAAAAATATGGCACCAATTTTAAATTTCTCATCGCTGGTGTTTTTTCGGGAAAAATAGCCCACATTCCCCAAAAATATCAGGACTTCAAAGAAACCGTATTTCTTGGTAAAATAAACAATGCTGATCTCCCCCTCTACGAACGGGCGGCAGATGTGTTTTTGTTCACGCATCTCAATCCCCCTTGTCCCAATAATATCATCGAGGCGCTGGCCTGTGGATTGCCAGTATGTGGCATAGGTGACGGGGCGATGGCAGAACTTGTTACCCACGGAGAAAGCGGTTTACTCTGTGAAGCGCGCGGACAGGCTTTTTGGAAAAAGCGATCATTTACCGCAAAAGTATTCTCTGATAACCTGGCATATATCATGACCAAAACCGAAGTCTTCGCCCAAGCGAGCCGCCAGACCGCCGAGAAAAAATTTTCTCTGACACAGATGATTGATCAATACCTTTCGGTTTTCGAATCTTTACGTCATAAATAATATTTACTTCTTTATGAGACACCTCCGCACCTTCGTCAACTGGCTCATCAAAAAAATCGGTGGCAACATGAGGATCACACTCCTACCACCGGACGCTCCCTTTACCGGTGATATGGAAATGCCATTCCGTGAACTCTACCAAGCGTGTAGTCCCTACACCATGACCTCGGTAGAGAGGATGTACGCCGTCTATAAGGCTGCCGAACATGTTGTCCGTAATAATATCCCTGGTGATTTCGTCGAGTGCGGTGTATGGAGGGGTGGCTGTGCAATGATGGCAGCATTGACCTTTCAAAAATTCGGCGACACCAGACGGAATATTTATCTCTACGATACCTATGAAGGGATGACTCAGCCGAGTGACAAAGATGTAAAACACAACGGCGAGCGACCAGAAAAAAAATGGCAGACGTCTCAGCACGATGCGCATAATGATTGGTGCTATTCATCTCTCAATGAAGTGAAAAGTAATTTAGCTCGCACCAAATATCCCAGAGAACAGCTCATCTTCGTGAAAGGGAAGGTCGAAGAAACATTACCCGAGACGGCGCCAGAGCAAATCGCTATCCTGCGCCTGGATACCGATTGGTATGAATCAACCAAGCATGAACTCATCCACCTTTACCCCAAACTATCATCTGATGGAGTCTTGCTCTTGGATGATTATGGCCACTGGCAGGGAGCTAAACAAGCCACCGACGAATACATAGAGGAACATAAGCTCTCACTCATTCTCCATCGAATTGATTACACAGGCCGCAGCGCCACCAAACGTTAAACCTATGGTTGATATTTTTTCCAGTAACTATCTGCCGCGCCAGCCAATCAAAGTGGCTGTGCAGGATTTTGCACGACGTTTCCAGAAGGAAGCCAAGGTACTTGATATCGGCTGCGGCGATAAACCGTATGCTTCTTTTTTTTCCTGTCAGTATATTGGTCTCGACCCCTTTTCAGGCACCAAGGGAGACATCAAACGAGACGCTTGGGACAGTGGTCTTCCCGATCATTCTGTTGACGGTATTGTCCTCAACCAATCGCTTGAGCATATCCAGGAAACAGCCAAAACAATCGCCGAGATAAAAAGGGTGTTGAAATTTGACGGCCTTGTTTTAGTGACTGTACCGCAAAGTATGCGCAATCATGGTATCCCTGTTCCAGCCAATGACGCCCCATTCCATAATTTCAACCCTTTGGAAGTTCCTTATTGGAATCACGATTTCTGGCGTTTTACCAAGTTCGGATTAATTTATCTTTTTCAAGACTTTACCATCGAGAGTATTTCCGAAAGTAATAGCTACTTAAGCACCCTTATCCAGCTGTGGAATTACTTCCTCGCTTCCTTCGGCATGGGTAACCTCCTTGCCCCCCTGTACTTCATCAACAACATCTGTGCTATCGGTTTAGATATCTTTTTCCGATCGCTGGCCTCGCTACAAACGCCAGCGGTAAAAAAATTTGATCAGTTAGTAAACAAAGGGCTGACCTTAAACTATATTATGATTGCCAAGCTCGAAGAAAAATCGTAACTATTCATTTCCCCGAACCTATGCCTATCAAAAAAAACTTTACCTACTTCAGGAATCGCAAAGAGCGCGCTGCCTTCATTGCCAATCATTTCCAAAAATGCTTGGGCGAAGCGGAAAGTATCCTCGATGTTGGCTGTGACGATAACACTCTCAAAAACTTAGTTGGTCCCAAGGTCTTAGGTATTGATCTCTATGGAATACCAGATATTCGGATCGATCTTGAAAAGGAGCTACTCACTCAATTCCACGAAAATCAGTTTGACCTGAGCGTGTGCACCGAAGTACTAGAGCACTTGGAACATCTCTACCCGATGTTCGACGAACTCGTCCGGGTCTCGCGCAAACATGTCCTCATCTCGCTCCCTAATTGCTTTGATCTTATGGCCAAATACAACATCCTTGTTCACAATAAAATTGGAAAATTTTATGGTTTGCCACTCACCCCGCCGGCCGATCGTCATCGTTGGCTCTTTGGCTGGCAAGACTTGGATGTTTTTTTTCGCGCCTACTGTCAAAAAAACAATCTTCGTATTTCAGAGTCGTTTTTGCACTTCAACTTCAGTCCAACTCTGAAAGGTAGATTGGCTCGCTCACTGGTAAAGTTCTTCAATATCCAATCGGCTTGCCAAAGTTATTGGGTAGTCATTTCAAAAAATTGATATCCATATGAGTACGCTATCAATATGAAACATCGGGTCGTCCTCTTCCAGCCTGTCCTGCGCAAACACATCCTCAGTTTCGGCCGCTACCTGAGAAATTTTGAGTTTGTCATAAAAAAACCGATGGGTGGAAATTTTTACAAAAATCTGCCAGCAAGCTACGAAAAGGAAATTGCGCGTGTAAAGAACAACCGCGTTAACACGCTTCGTCGTATCATTGGCATCCCCAACGCTCGTATCAAATTTGATTCAGAAGCAGATTTGTTTTTCACCTACGGTTGTTTCTTGCTTACCAACAAACCGTATTGCGTCTACATCGAGAACGGACTAGCGCTCTACAACTACGATCACAACATCGCCAAAAATCCTCTGGCGCGCCTCATTATTTCCTTCTTACTGAAAAGGAAAAACTGCAAAAAAATCATTTTTATGAGCGAAGCGGGGATGAAAAGCTTTTATTCTACTGTGAAATATAGTAGACAGACACAAGCAATCGCCCATCAAAAATCAATCCAAATATACCCCCTGATCGAGGACAAACGCGCCGCCCCAAAAAAATACCACGGTAACATCAAACTCCTGTTCGTTGGCGTATTCTATATGAAAGGTGGTATTGAACTAGTCCACGCCTTTAGCAAAATTCGCGAGCACTATCAAAATTGTGAGCTCACTATCGTCACGCCACTCAAAACAGTAAGTGATGAAGACGTCGCAGCAATGAGAAATGTTCCCGGCCTCACCCTCATTGATGCCACCCTTACCGAAACAGAAGTAAACGAGATCTATCAGAAGCATGATATCTTTATGCTGCCGACCTTCCGTGATGGTTTCGGATTAGTGCTCGTCGAAGCAATCTCCTATGGTATGCCGATCATCTGCAATGACCAATACGCCACCACGGAAGTGGCTATAAATGGCTACAACGCGATAGTCTATCCCAACCACCCTTTCAAAGATTATGACCCGAGTACCTACCAACTCTTTGGCAAATACTACCACCCAAAAGATTTTTACGCTGAACTTTTCCGTTATCAGAAAGAAAAACGCCTACAGCCAGTAGAAGACTTCCTCTATCGAGCCGTAGAAAAATTCATCCTCGAGCCAGACTTACTCGAGAAGTATTCCCGAAATGCCATCGACTTGTATAATAGAAAGTTTCACCAAAAATTGATTACAGAACAATTGGAAACTGTTTTTCAAGAAGCTCTCAAACGATAATCCTACGGCCGAAGTTGATACAGACGAAAATCACTATCTTCGGCCACCACCGTGAAAGGATACGCAAGTTTTTTCTCAGACAGGAAAAGATTGAAATGGTACTTTTCAGCAAGTCGGGTAACGTCTTTTGCAGAAAGCTTGGCGTATAGTTTTGACCACTTGATGGAGACGGGCGAAAATCGCCCTACTTTTTTTTGCTCTTCGTAGGTTCGCTCCAATTCACCGCTACTCACATCATCGAGTCGCGCATACCATTCTTCTAGACCTTGCTCGGTAAAACCAAATGACTTGAAACTGGCTACCTGGGGCAGATAAATCGCCCCCCCATACCAATCAGGTGGCGCCAAAAAAGGTTCGGGATGAAGATATAGATATCGAGTGGTCATTTGGGTGGGTGGAGCAGGCGTCTTACTTGCTTCCCTAATCTGCGCCAAGCTCGTAGATACATTCTTCCCCGAACGCTCTAAAAAATCTCGGCCGAAGGAAGAAAGTAGAAAAATAATACCCCCCGCTACAATCCCAGAAACAACTATTTTTGACGTTATTCTTCGTGTTCCCTTTTGACAGGCGAACATTATCAGAAAAGCAGCAAAAAGATAGGCTACAAAGTGAGCCAAGTACACCACTCGAATAGAATAAAACTGAAATCCTGGCAACCATGGTCGCATAAAAGTAAAGAAATAAAACAAAAAGAAATAGACGACAGCCCCGACTCCTACCAAACCGAGAATATTGACCCGTCGTTTCATTGTCTCATCACCCTGTTTAAAGAGAATGTACCAGCCGACTATAATAGTCAAGATATGTAGTCCAAACAAAAGCCAGGCTTTCTCCGGCATATCAGGGAGTGCCATATACGGGGCACGAAGATAAATCCACGTCCAGATAAACTTATCCGCAGTAAATGTTGCCTTGTCCAAAGTCAAAGAAGCCACATAAAAGACAAACCAGCCACCGCTGACAAAATAAAAGACAAAGGCGAACCATGTTTTTCTAAAAAGTTGAGACAAATGTCCTACCGAAAGAGTATGATTCTGTATCCACTCTGCTCCAAGCCATGCCAAAAGAAAAAGCGTAAAAACAATGAAGGAATTGGAAACATGGATGAGCGTCGCTATCCCAAGCAAAACCCATGGTAGCACCCGAGCATTTTTTAACAAGAAAAACAACGCAGCAAATGACAGCGCGATACCTATCGAACGCGGTGCCAACCCGCCATCGACCTGGATGAACGGTCCATATAACCATATGGGCGGTGCCACAGTGACCAAAAGAGCATGAAACACAGCGACTATGGGGACTACCCAAAAGCTCTCACTAAACAGTCTTCCTATTCGGATAAGCGAGTAGTAAAGGACGACGAGACAAAGCACATAAAGCATGAGACGCCACAATTCTGGAGAGATATGGATAGTATGGGCGAGAGCGATGAGCTTACTATAAAACGTATACACCCCACTCTCTACTGCCATCCCGGCATACCAATCACCCGGCAGATAGCTTGGGTCATTCAGACGGTACACTGCTGGGTCATGGATACGGCGATCCGGCCCGATCCCCAGCGGGTGGATACTTACTTCGAAAACAAGAATAAAGATAAGTAAAAAAATATCCCTCCATGGTAAATTCTTTAAATAATACGTCATAAGTAAAAGTGAGGTTTTCGCAAGAATATCCCCATTATACACCATTTTTTCCCTAAAAAATCTTTTTAGTAATCATTGACAAGAATGAAAAACATCTGTGTTCTATTCAAGAGTCATTCGAGCATGGGGTCTGTATGATTTTTGTGCGATTGGTAGTTCCTACAAAGGAGAAGGTGCAATGAAAGAAGTCCAAACCGGCGTTCGAGCCGGCAATGCTGCTACCGACACGTCCGATTCGGCGCTGCGGCGATGGCTCGTCGGCAACTTCCAGATTGGCGCGGCACCCGTCCCCAGCCACAGTGTCGAACTCAAATACGGTGTTCACCAGGCCGGTGAGGAACGTACCGAGACGCAGGCCACCTCGGATCCGCGCTTGACCAGCCTGGCAATCCTCATCCGCGGCAAAGACACTTACTGGTTCAAAGATGGGTCAGGGATGACCCACGGAGTGACGATCCAGGAAGAAGGCGATTATGTCGTCTGGGATCCAGAAGTGCTCCACTGGTGGGCCATCGGGGCAAACGACACCATCGTCCTGACCTTCCGCTGGGTCGAGGCAGTTGCCGGCTAAGCTAGACCGGGCGAGACCACAACCACCATTCGCTGCCACGTCAGCAGCTAAGCGCCACCAGTCACCAATAACCAGGTAGCGGAACATTAACCAATGTATCCGCTTTTTCTTTGGTCGCCTGATGCATAGCTCCAGAATTGGTGCGCCAGAAAATTGATGAGGGTAGTCAAAACAGCCACCGCCAATAGCACTACCAAATCATTATAGTATAGGAGCGCTACCCCGACATGCATCAGCGCTAAGCTGAGAAGTGATGTAGAGAGAATTACTACCAGAAATCTCACTGCTTGTTTCCAGATGTCACCATAAGTAGCACGAAATGTCCACTGCCGATTGACCGTAAAGCTCCAAATGATAGCTACCCCAAGTGAAATGACTCGCGCCACCAGATAAAACAAGCCACCAAATCGCGTCAACGCGAAATAGATAGCTACATCAATGAAGAGTGCTACTCCACCAGTCAGCACGAATTTCGTCAAACGCCACCAAGGCAGCTTTTCAAACAAAGTCGCAATCATCAAGAAAGCTTAAAAGTTCTTTTTTGCTACAAAACGAAACTTCAGAAACGTCCACAACGCGATAAAAAAATCTGAGTAGCGAATTTTCTTGCCCTCTTCGACGCTCCGCGGAGTGTACATCACCGGCACCTCCACGATGGCCACGCTAGAACGGATGAGCTTGGCTGTCAATTCGTGATCCGTTTCAAAGCCAAAGGTCTCGATAGTGAAACCTTGCAGCATTTTTGTTGGGTAGACTTTGTAGCCAGTAAGCGTATCGGTAATCCATTGACCGTAGAGGAGAAACGCCCAGAGCGAAAGACAACAATTAGCCCCAAAGTTAAGTACTGACTGGTCTTTCTGCTTGCCTGGGAAAAGCCTCCAGCCTCGGCGTTTCATTTCGCCAAGGATGCGGCTGCCATAAACTGCAGTAGGTACAGTGGCGGTAATCATAGGGCGAAGGAGCGGTAGATAGTCATGTGGATCATATTCCAGGTCAGCATCTTGAATCAAGATATAGTCACCGGTCGCGCTCTTGATGCCGAATTTTACCCCTTCGCCCTTCCCCCGGTTGACCTCAATCTTGAGACAACGCACTTCTGGGAAAGCTGAAGCGATAGCTCCAGTTTTGTCACTGGAACCATTATCCACCACGATAATCTCACGTTCAAAACCGATAGCATGGAGATCTACCTGTAAGATAACTTCCAGCAATTTCCCAATGAAGGCTTCTTCATTGTAGGCTGGGATAACAATCGATACTTTTGGCATAGGTGTAACTTAATGGTGATTCGGTTTCCAAAAGGCATACCGGAAGAGCGTCAAGAGATAACGCACTCCATCCCACACCGTCGTTTTCTTACCCTCTTCAACGGTGCGAGCGCGGTAGCTCACTGGCACCTCCAGTATAACATGGCCTTGTCTGATAATCTTCGCCAAAAGTTCCATATCGAACTCTGATCCCTGATGTTCGAACCGCATCCCACGAAAAACACGAGCATTGAATCCCCTAAGCGTAGTGAAAGGGTCACTGACAAAACGATGATAAATAATGAGTGTTAAAATGGAAAGGGCAATCCCTCCGTACTTACTGATAAAGAAGAGTAGGCCGCGATGGCCATATACCCGCTTGAGGGTCTGATTGAGATCATGAGTCTGGAAGGCTCGACTGCCAAGAACTACCGGGAATTCCTGATTAATAAGCGGCGTCACCACTCGCAGAATATCCTGTTCTTGATATTCTCCATCCGCCGGAAAAAAGACAACGATATCACCTTTGGCCTTGATAATCCCCGTACCGAGCGCCTTACCACGCCCGCCGCTCGTTTCATAGACCCGCACATCTTTTGCCTCAGAAAGGATCTGCCGCGTGCCATCCATTGAACCACCATCAACCACGATGATTTCTTTATCCAGTTTCAACGAAGAAAGATCAAGCTGCTGTAAGTTCTTGAGAACTTGTCCAACTGTCCGCGCTTCATCAAGCACTGGTACCACGATCGAAACTCGGTGAGCTACATGATGTACCCGTTTTTCCATCTCTCCTTCCACCAGAATAAGTAACTCGGAAATAGTTTTGATACCAGAGTGCTTTCCTTTATCACCCTCCCAATCAATCCAACGCACCTGTTCCAGCGGATACTCGAATTCCTCAGCATTGAATGGCACATAAGGCATCCCGCTGAGCGAATCTGCCTCTGGTTTCTGAAAAAAGAAATGAGAGATAAATTTTCGGCACATCACCGGATATCCACCCTTACGGCTCATATTCCACAAGAATGACCGGGTGAGTGTAGTAGCATCCTCCTCCATAATATCGTAGTCCTTGGCGATATTGGCAATGAATATTTTTTCCGCCTTAGTATTTTTTTCAATCGTCTCCGCCACACCAAGCGTCAGGTACGATGGCAGGAGCGAAGAATATTGCGTCCCTGGACCATAGATAATAATATCAGCTTCACGAAGCGCCTTTTCAGCGACACTGCTCAGTGTTGGCAGCTGTTCCAATTTCCGCAGAGCAGCAATCTTTTCAGACTTGGTCATATTCTCCCCAAAAACCCCTTGTTTGAGATACTGCGGCAAGAGGAAAATCTCTTCAATTCGAGAGGCATCCTGCGGACCAACTACGCTTGCCTCATCATGAAGGTAAGTGCCATTTTCCTTGATAGCCACCAAGACACGATTCTCGCCATTGGTAAGATTGAGCACCCGCTCGCCAATGGCGGCCAAACAGGAAAAATCCGCCACCGAGCGATTAAAATCCTGGTTATTGACGAGATAGCAACCGGCGAAGAGAAGGTTCCCCAGAGAAACATCGCCAAAGGGAAACCAGGAATGATTCTCTGGATGTTTTTCATAGTAGGAAAGAAAGGCTTCGAGATAGGAAGTCGCTGTCCTCAGTTGAGAGAGCGATAGATGTTCACGCTCACGAAATATCTCATGGAAAGCGTAACTCGTATCATCCGCATCACAGAAGGCACGTAGGAGAGAAAGCGCTTCACTCGTCCCAAACGGTTCCGGAAATCGATACTCAATTAAGAACAAAAGCGCTCGAGAGGCGGCATCGTTTTGATGATGAAGAAAGCGCGAAATGTTTTTGCGCACATCAGACGGCCCGAGCATTCCTGGGATAAAACGCCGTAATAGCCCTGTCGAAAGCCCATCATCATAGGTATTCACCAAAAGCGTTAACTCGATATCGGGGTAGCGGAGCAGGGCGTCGGTGATAGCCCCCGTGCCACGCCCTCCAGAAAACATAGTCACTTTCAGTTTTTCAGTACCTTCTTTCATGGATCGTTTTAATAAATTAAAATGGTTTTCAAGAACTACAGCATCAGCAGCATCGTTTACTCCGACAGCTTCTTCCACAGTTTCGAGATAATAGGCATTAACACTCTCCCCGCCCGTTTCAAAGGCCGGTAGTATTGGCAAAAAATTCCACTCCTTGGTGCCGCGACTCAAAGTAATGCCTCGTTGCATTTCGGCATCATAGACTTCCCGCAAACGACGGGTTTCAAAGGCGAATACCCCGCAGTCACTCTCTCCAATGAGTGGCATACTGGCCCCCTCACGCTTTTCCATAACTCCAGAAAAAACCCCACGCTCGTTCGTTTCATAATGCACATAGGGGTGCTCGCGTTTAACCAACGGAAGGGTGAGCTTGGCACCAGGCATATATTGAGCCATCTTTTGAACCATACTCACGGTGCGGTCACTGATAGCCACCTGGTCGCCCCAGATAACGAGCACATAGGGTGTCTCTACCCGATGGAGCGCCTGGTAGATAGAATCTGCCATGCCGCGCGACTGAAGAATAACTGTCTCAAATCGCCCAGGAATTCTTTTCTCAAGCTCTGGGATGATATCTGGAGCGCCCACCGGAGAAACTGCCAAAACAAATTTGCTCATCCGTGGCTCCAGAAGATTAATCATTCGATCTAATATGGAACGCCCAACTATGGGATACAGAATTTTTGGCTTGTCATAGCCGAGTCTACTTCCTTTGCCAGCGGCCGGAATGATAACCGTCCACAGAGCTGGATCCGGTTCTTCGGGGAATAGTTCTTCGATTTCTTTCTCTGTGTAGACTTTCATACAGCTAGTAATTATAAAATCTGTTGCATCTCCGACAAATGTCCTACCATCGCTGTCGGTCGTAAAGATTTTATTTTTTCTGCTGTTATGTCGCTCATCAGTGCAATGACCGGGATATGGGCAACCTGTGCCGCCGTGATACCACTTACCGAATCTTCCACCACCACACACTGTGAGGCTGCTAGGTTGAGTTTCTTGAGCGCCAGCTCGTAAATATCCGGTGCAGGCTTGGCTCCTATCACCATCGATCCATCAAGCACGACCTCGAAAGCATCGGCATACCCGCATTTCTCTAAGAAGAGCGCTAGGGTCTCTCGTGAGGCCGAAGTAGCAAGAGCTAAACGATATTTTTTACGTAGCGTGGCAATTAGTGCTTTACTGCCAACGGCAACCGTACTGTCTTGACGAAGCAGTGCTTGTGCTTGTGCTCTTTTTTTGGCAACTAACTTCTTCACTTCTTCATCCGTAGCCGTTTTCCCATTTTCGAACAATATCTTACGCATTGCTTCATCAGTGCGCATCCCTGCGATGGCAGCATAAGAAAAATTCATTATTCCCATAGGGGCTAGCGCATGTTTATAAGCTCGCTCGTGACAATCGCTCGATTCAAACAAAACACCATCCATATCAAAGATGACCGCCTCCGTAGCGAAAAATGACGGTGTCATTTTTTTCGCTACCACTCTCGTTTGTCCGATCCAATACTTTATCGGCAAATGGCTTAACCCCATCTTCTCAACCAGATCACCAACGAGACGAAAGAAAGAGAAATATGCTGTCGCCCGTTTGAGAACATAGCCCAATTCCAGCGTTTGCCAGTGCCGACGAATGTCAAGCACCTGAAAACCACATTTGCGGAGCTGCTTGTGCATAGTATACCGAGTATAGTAAATAAGGTGAACGCTCAAAAGAAAAGGCCACTTCTTTCCCAAAAGCTGTGCTGGAGCACTACCAAAATCAGGGTAGTTCACCACTAGTAAACCGCTAGGTTTCAAAAGTTTATGTATACGTTCCAGTTCCGCCCCTGGATCAGAAAGATGCTCAATCACATCCCATAAGGTGACCAGATCAAAACTATCGGCCACGAAAGTTTGCTCGGCCAAGGTGCCGGTGCGAACATCCAAATGATAAGTAGTGCGAGCATAGGCAGAGAGCCACTTGCTCGGCTCCACGCCAATCACTGATACCCCGAGATCCCGAGCAGCGCGCACAAAGGCTCCTCCAGCACAACCGACATCGAGTACTTCCGTTTCTGACGATAGCTCGAGGCCATACTCACGTTCGAGCTCGCAGAGCGCTTCTGTAAAAGTGCGCATGCGCATAGCGTCTTGTTCAACGAAAGCCTGGTCTTCGCCTTGAGCGTAAGACTCGATGATGAGGTCTGGATTTAGGCGTGGGTTCAAATACACCAGGCGGCAGCGCGTACAACGCACCACCTGCTCAAACAAACCCTGATCGCTCGAAGAACGATAGATAGTTGTCAAAAATGCCAGCGAAAGATCTGCCGGAAACCTCCCTGGATACACAACCCGGAAAGTCAAAGCAGTGCACAACGGACACGGAATTTCAGCAAAATCAGCCATAAGTGAATATTCTCTATTTTCAGCCTTTTCTTTCCTTAATGGTAGATTGTAGCATACAATACCTCTTGAGGAAAACCACATCTTCAGGCCGGTGAATTCTAAACCCAATGCCCCTTTTTTGGAGTAGGATGGCAAGTAACCCATCTAAGCCAAAAAGGATATGCCTGTACAACGAGTAACTTTTCTT
>JAYTWI010000013.1:0-33149 GCA_043743535.1 Candidatus Moraniibacteriota bacterium
TTAAAGAAGTAGAGTACCGTTACAACCATCGGAAAGACAATCTCTTTAAGTTATTCATTCACATCTATTTTAGTTACGTTTCCCACTAATTACCAAAAAGTATTATCGGAAGGAAAGTATTTATTTTTCATGCTCAGGATGACGCTAACGTTCTGATCGATCCTGTAGTCCCATTCGCAGAAAAAATCGGGGCTGTTTACTATCTCAAACCAACTGGCGGTCATGACCTGAGTTTGACCCAAAAATTTTTGTGGAAAAAAATCGCTACATTTTTGGCGAAAAAATAACAGACATTTCCGACCAAAGACTCCCCGGCCATATTTGGTAAAATCGGGGGAGTCTGCTTTTTTCAAAATGAATAAAAGGCACTACTGTTCGCTCTCAATTTTTCCTACATAAAGAATACTTCTCCAGATATCGTTTTGGGGGATTCGCCTCTGTGAGGTATACAAGTATATAACTTTTTCTTTCAAAATCGTCTGAGACGATTATACGCGCTCATTGGGAAGGGTTTTCAAGAAAGGTTGATTAGAGGCTTAGGGCATTCTTTCTTTTATATACAATGTCGTATAAGTTACATAGAACGACGTTATGAGGATAGAAACAATACAATGCCACCACAAGATACATTGCACTATACCATGCCCTTCTTCTTCAAAATGGTCGGGTTTTGATACGAAGGGATCGTTTTAATTACATTTATAAAATCCTCAAGTGTGACTAGTTGGACATTACTTGGGAATTTGTTTTTCTTACGCTTCAGCAGGAGCAGTATATCCCCCGCTGTTAGTTTTTCTGAAAGCAAAACCAGGTACATCTTTTCTTGAAAATGAGAATATTTATTCAATTTTATACCCACATTAGTCGAAAGATCATGGGACGTTTCAGTGGTGAAAATATCGACAGAAAAATTCTCTATCGGGTTAAAGATATAGAAGTCTGCACGGATTTTTCTAATTGGGTCGATAGGTTTCTCAACATGCACAAACGGTTCATGAAATTTCTTGTAGAGAATATCTCTCAGTTTTGATTCGCTTATTCTTGATCGATAATTTGCCGACACCCCAATTCTTGATCGGTGTATTCCTTTGGAAAAATTAATATACTTGTGACCCAATAGCACACGCAGTTCGGGGAGTCCACCGAACAGTCTTTGAATTTGTCTTGATGAAGGTAGATAGTCAGTCTTATCAACTTCCGGACCAGTAGGAAGGTGGCCAAATTCTTTTTCAAATCTTTGAAAACCCGCTTGAATATTTTCAATAGACCATTTCTTGCTGAAAGACATAAAATAAGAATAGGGTATTATGTTTACTTATTATACATCACACATTACAGGATACGCAATTTGATGAAATAAAAAAAACCGGAGAGTGAGTGCTGTTACACTTTCTCTCCGGTTGAACTTCTTCTCATCAATCGTATATAACCGATGTTGCCAGCCTATTTATACTTAGGCTGTTTTGGTTACGAACCGATTGCGCCCGTTCGCTTTCGCCTCATACATCGCGGCATCGGCCATGGCCATCGCCTGTTCGTATGCCTCATTAATGTTGTCCATCTTGGTGTCGAGTGGCGCGATGCCAATGCTAGCCGTCACCTGGCCGACCCGATCAAACTGTAGGTGGTGATCACTGTTTATTAGATCGAGCAGTTTTTTGGCCAGTGTTTGAGCCTGATTGGTTGTCGTCCCCATCAGGACGACAACGAATTCATCGCCGCCTTTACGGCAGATTCTATCCGTTTGCCGGTGGAAGACGCTGCGGAGGAGCCTCGCACAATTCTTCAAGACATGATCCCCGGTTTCATGGCCATAGCTGTCATTGACCTGTTTGAAATTATCGAGGTCGATGGCCAGGATACACATATTATCACAAATGCTGCCGGTACGCCGCATGATATTGATGGCGTCCGCTGCCTTTTCCTTTTCTCCACGGCGGTTGAGCAGGCCAGTCAGTTCGTCCGTCCCGGATAACACCTTGAGATGGTCGACGTCGTCTTGGGTGTAAAGCCCAATGGCGTGGACAATGGCTGCAATCACTTTATTTGTCATGCTACACTTTCTGTTGTGAGTTGTGTGGTTTTCCGAATACTGCTCGGTTTTTTTAAGGTACGTTTTCCATAATAGCACAGAAATAGTAAATTGTCAATAGTGCCCGGGGGATGGTTATTTGTTACAATAACGAGGTCATTAGTCTATACAATGTTTTATGCGCCTCTCCTACTCTACCCTCGATACCTATCAGAACTGCCCGCTCAAGTATAAGTTTCGCGAGATCGACAAAATCCCCGAACCCAAATCGAAGGAGGCAGTATTTGGGACGCTCATCCATGCGGTCTTGAAATATATCCATACTCCCGCACTCCTCTCCCCTACCGTCGAACAAGCCCTCGACTATTTTGCCAAGGGTTGGAACAGTGCAGTGTACGAAAATGAATTGGAAGAACGTGCCGCCTTCACTCAGGGCGTGACCATCATCCAGAATTATTTGGCGCGCACCAAACCTGTGGACTACACTATCATTGATCTAGAGAGCCGCTTCGCTATCGAGATCGGTGATGAGAAAACGGGTAAGCATATCGTCTCGGGTGTGATCGATCGCATCGACAAGACAGCCGAGGGCTACGAAATTATCGACTACAAGACGACGCGCAAGATGCCGTCACAGGACAAGGTAGACAATGATCTGCAACTCTCTATTTATCTCAAAGCTTTTCTCGATCGTTATCCCAAAGAAGTCGATCACCTCGACCAGATCACTGTCAGTCTCTACTACCTGAAGCATGGGGTGAAATTGTCATCCAAGCGTACCAAAGAACAGCTCGCAGAGATCGAACAGAAGTTTCTCGATACCATCAAGGCCATCGAAGAGAAAAAGTTTGAACCCATCCTCTCGCCTTTGTGTGATTGGTGTGGCTATCAGAAAATCTGCCCCTTTTGGAAACACAAGTTTGCCGAGAATCGTCGATTGGAGACAGCTGATGTCAAAACAGCCATCGGCGAGTACCTCGATCTGAAGGGCAAATTGAGTGAAGAAAAACTGCGCCTGGGAAAATTACAGTCACTTATCCTCGCGTATATGGAACAAGAAGGGGTGGATCGGGTGTTCGATGAACAGGGCATCATCGGCAAAACGCTTCGCAAGACATACAAGTACGATGAAGAAAAATTACGCGCCCTCCTCGAACCGCTCGATAAATGGGAAGGTGTGTTGAAAGTAGATGGAGTGGCGCTCCGCAATATTCTAGCTGTCCTCCCCTCCCCGGTGCGGGCAGAAGTCGAAGAAGCCAAAGTGCTTGATAAAGAAAGTGTCAGCCTGTCAGTCAAGAAGAATAAGATTGAAGCGGACGCTGATTTGGCTGGCTGATATCTCGAAAAGAGGAAAAAGAAAGAGAAAGAGACTCCCGAAATGGGAGCCTCTTTCATACAATCAAATAATGGATTGTGCATAGCACAAACAAATCTGTATCTAACTATGATCTGAAATTAATTGCAGTTGAAAGGTGCACTGCCACCCCCTTCTTTTGCTTCCTGTTCCACACCAGAACATGTATTTCCTCCTCCATCTGTAACTATATTTGCCGGAGCAATATGAAGTGGGCCGAGGGCTTTAGTAAAGTCGTTGTTTTTAAGAATGTTATTTCCAATCACATGATTTTGCAATGGAACGGCTGAACCATCAAAAACAAATTGAGAAGCCATTGAAAAACTTGTACCAAGTTTAGGATTACTCAATTTGTTATTTTCAAATGTGTTGTTCTGGAAATAAACATACTGCTCCCCTGATTTTAGAGGGTATTGACGGAAGAAATAAAACAAATTGGGTATATTACTTACAATGTTATCTTTAACAATGATCCCTTTTACGCTACTGTAATACCAACCACCCAAAAAACATACTCCAGCATTACTTGCCTTATTTCCGATAATTTTTGCGTCAAACATCTTGCCAGTATTCTCAATAGCACAATCAAAAAAGTTCTGCAAAGTGTTTCCTTGAATAAGGTCGCCACTTTCATCTCTTATTACAATACCATCATCCGCACCAACATTATTGTCCATTACATTAAAAACTCCGTCAGATTGACCTTCTATAAAATTTGCAATGATAGAATTGTTACTTCCTTCCTGGAGGGTAATTAATTCTGCTCCCCCATAAGTGAACTTGCTATCCCTGATAGTCACATTATTCGACTTATACACACTAAGTTCGTTGGTAAATGTACCATTTTTTACAGTTATAAAAGATGATCCCCTTATACTAGAATAGTTTCCATTGACAGTATTATTATTTAGCTCTCCTTGTTTAGAATCCTCAATTTCTAAAGGAACTTGCGATGACACTCCTACTGGTACATTCAAACTCGACGCTAATTTGCAATTATTAATTTTGAAATTAGAACTCCCCTTGACATAGACAGCATAGTTCTCGTTCTTGCTTGTAATTGTGTGATTTTGACAATCGAAAGTTACATTGCTTACATTTTGAATTTTGATACAGGGCTCTGATTTTGTATTTGTTATATCTCCTGAAAGAGAATACTCGCCTGCTGTATCAATTGACCTGCAAGAATCAATTTCTGATGATACAGATGCTGGAGGAGTTATTGGGAGTTGATTGGTTTCATTTTGTTTGTTATTTGAGTATGTATTATCTTGTTCAAAATTATTATTGACCTGTGTTGTTGGAACAGAGGCCTGATTTTTTTGAAAAACAAAATAATATCCGGCAACCCCAACGACGGCTAGTACTACAAAAATAACGAGTACACCAACAAAACCTTTTTGCGAGTTTTTCATTTTGTTATTTTAGCAATTTATCAGCCGAAACACCAAGTGCCCTTGCCAACTTATCTAGTTGTCAAACGGTGTTCTATTTTTTGGCTGGGGGGCTGGGAATCGAACCCCGCACGCTCTATAGCTAGACACTCACCCGATTCAATCGCGAGTTTTTTTGGCACTCGCCTGTCTACATCTTGCCATTGATGCTACCCCCTAGAGAAGAATGTATGAAGCGAATTTTGAAAGAGTAAATTTTTTTATGTCTGCAGTATAATACATTTTTTCGTTCTGCCAAGGATACTTATTCTGAAGTGACGCCATCGAACTCTTCGCTGCTGGCCTCGGCCTCGGCCTTGGTGGCAAATGCGACCCCATCTTTATGGTGAGCGGGCGAATAGACAGTGTACAGTTTTAGATCATCGCTAGCAGAAATATTGATGATATTATGCTTTGCTCCTTGGGGCACGATGATAGCCACACCATCACTTAATTCATATTCGGTACCATCGATGATACACTTCCCCTGCCCTTTCTCGCAACGAAAGAATTGATCCGTATCGTCGTGCACCTCGAGCCCGATTTCTTCATTGGGACGGAGGCTCATCAACACTAATTGACTATGTTTACCCGTATAGAGCACACGGCGAAAGTCAGTATTCTCTGTTACTTCTTTTTCCAGATTATTATGAAATCCTTTCATATAGATAGAGTGTTAAAAACTTGTATCTTCATAATACCATAGATATGTGGGGAAAGTCGCAAGACTATCGGTCGCCCTGACCTCAGCGCAAGCTGAGGTTTTTCTATTCCAAAATAAGCACTATTTTTTTCTTCTTTTTCAAACGATTAAACAACTCCCTTATCACGTCTGCTCCCTTTCCGTCATAGTAAGCACGAGTCAATCCAGCAACCGCATCCGCAAAACAAGTACAGAATGCCCCGTCTGCTTGTTTGTCCCAGATTCATCAATAAATACGAGCATACTTATTTCTTAATTTTTTTGATTCTTTTTCATATATTTTGTTTACAGTACTTACATACATAATTATACAAAGCATAGTGAAAATTGGCAAGTATTTTTTGAATCGGCCTTGCTCTCAAAATTGCTCGAAAATGGGAAGAGTCTGAAAATTGGGTACTGGGGCGGATGGAAAAGCTCGCTACGCGTTAATTTCTGGCTCTTGGGAGGGTGCTGTGTATCGGCCTTTTGTTTCTATTGCGATAATCGGAACTAAAAATTATCCCTCTATTTCATTCGCTAGAAGTTCAGCCTGTTTCAAAACATTTTCAGTCGCTACCAACTGCTCGTCCGGTGGATAACCATAACGGGTCAGAATACGTTTCACATCACGACGCAAACGGGCTCGGACACTTTCTTTGAGAGTCCAGTCAATCGTCGCATTCCCCTTCACACTTCGGAACACTTCGATTGCTATCACGGCCAATTGTTTATCACCAAGCACTTCACGGGCATTTTCATTGTTAGCGAGCGCATCATAGAATGCGAGCTCATCTGTAGCGAGATCCAGTGCCTCTCCACGCTTGTCTCCTTCTCGAATATCTTTGGCGAGTTTGATCAATTCCTCAATTACCTGCGCCGTCGTCAAGAGATTGTTCTGATACTTCTTAATAGAGTTTTCGAGCATCTCCGAGAGCTTCCGACTCTGAATGAAGTTCTTTCTCGTCCGTGTCTTGATCTCATCATTCAATAATTTCTTCAGCAATTCCAAGGCAAGATTCTGGCGCTCCATATGGCGCACTTCCTCCAAGAATTCATCTGAGAGAATAGAGATATCAGGCCTCTTAATCCCAGCTGCATCGAAAACATCGACAATACCCTCCGATACCACGGCCGCATCTACGATCTGTCGGATAGCCGTTTCAATTTCCAAATCAGACTTTCCTACTCCGGTTGGCTCAAACTTGGTCAATCGAGCCTTCACCGCTTGGAAAAATCCAATCTCATCTTTCAGTTCCATCGCCCGCAAATTCGGCACGGACAAAGCAAACGCCTGCGAAAGTAATCCTACTTCACGGGTAAACCGATTCTTGCCATCATCAAGTCCGAGTACGTGTTCCTGTGCCTCAAGGATCACGGTTAATTTCTCACGTGTATCAGCTGAAAAATATCGCTGGTACTCAAATCCGGTAAACATCTGCTCGACGACTTCGAATTTCTCCAAGAGTTTGGCGACTACTTCCGATTGATCCAGTGTCGGCGCACCCTTGCCACCACTCGATGTATACGTCGCCAGAGCAGTTTTGAGATCAGAGGCGATGCCGATATAGTCCACGATGAGCCCTCCAGACTTATCCTTGAACACACGATTGACCCGAGCGATCGCCTGCATCAGATTGTGCCCACGCATCGGTTTGTCGACATACATAGTCGAGAGGCACGGCGCATCAAATCCTGTCAGCCACATATCCCGCACGATTACCAATTTCAGCGGATCACCTGCATCCTTGAACCGCTCACCAAGCGCTTTACGATTCTCTTTCGTCGTATGATGCATTTGCCAATTTTCTGGATCCGAAGATGATGATGTCATGACCACTTTGATCGCACCTTTTTTCAAATCCTGATCGTGCCACTGTGGACGAATCTTCATAATTGCCTCGTAAAGTTCTACGGCAATACGCCTGCTCATACAGACGATCATCGCCTTCCCCTCCATCGCCTCTTGGCGTTTCTCGAAATGATCCACGATATCAGTCGCCACCACTTCCAGGCGGTCACGATGCCCGACGATTGCTTCGAGCTGCGCCCACTTCGCCTTGGCCTGCTCGGCTGCCGTACTCTCCTCTCCTTCGGTGATCGAAGCCACCTCATCATCGAGCCGAGATTTCTCTTCGTCCTTCAAATGCACCTTGGCCAAGCGTGATTCATAATAGATTCGCACGGTCGAACCATCCTCCACTGCCTCTGCGATATCATACACATCGACATATTTTCCAAAGACTGCGGGCGTCGAGGCATCCTCTTTTTCAATCGGCGTCCCAGTAAATCCGATAAACGACGCATTGGGCAAAGCATCACGCAGATACTTGGCAAAGCCATACTTAGTGAAAATTTCCCCATTTTTCTCAGTGGTCTTGGCACCGAATCCATACTGGCTCCGATGCGCTTCATCCGCCACAACGATGATATTTTTTCGCTCCGAAAGCATATCAAAGCTCGCCGCACCATCCGCTGGAAAAAACTTCTGAATAGTTGTAAAAACGATACCTCCACCCGCTACCCGAAGCAGGCTTTTCAATTCTTCACGATTACTCGCCTTGACTGGATCCTGCCTCAGAAGCTGTTTACAGCTCGCAAAGGTATCAAAGAGCTGTTCGTCGAGATCATTGCGATCTGTGATGACCACTACCGTCGGATTATCGAGCGCCAAAACTACTTTGCCGGTATAGAACACCATCGAAAGCGACTTACCGCTCCCCTGAGTATGCCAGACCACCCCAGCCTTGCGATCACCCGTCTCACTCGACGCCTCCTTGGTAGAAACAATCGCTTTATTCACAGCGAAATACTGATGGTAGGCAGCGATCTTTTTCAGAGTGACCACTGACACTATCCCCGTCTCTGGATCTTCCTTCTTTGATTTTTCAAAAACGACAAACTGCCGAATCAGATCAAGCAGAACTTCTCGAGTCATCATCCCATGCACTAGTGTCTCGATTTGTGGCACTGTCGCTCGATCTTCTTTCACGCCATCCCGAGACTTCCATGCCAAGAAGCGTGACATATCCGATGATATCGTCCCCACCCGTGCATCGAGCCCATCTGATGCCACCAAGAGGGCGTTATAAGCGAACAGTGATGGAATAGCGTTTTTGTAATTCTGGAGTTGCGTGTAGGCTTTTTGGACCGTGGCGTTTTCATCTACTGGATTCTTGAGCTCGATCACGACTATGGGCAAACCATTCACGAGGAGCACGACATCTGGCCGTTTGGTGATGTTATTCTCAATCACGGTGTATTGATTGCACACCAAGAATTCATTGTTTGCGATGTCTCCGAAGTCAATGAGATGCACTCTTTCCCCCTTCACACCGTCCGTTCCCATCACCTCGACTTCGATTCCTTCGGTGAGCATGCGGTGGAATACCTCATTGTTATCCATCAAGTTCTGACTCGGGAGATTGAGGACGAGACGCAAAGCCTGCTCCTTGGCTTCATCGGGTACATTCGGGTTGATCCGATCAATTGCCAGCTTCAAGCGGTCTTTCAAAACCACCTCGCTCAAATCGGGGCGCTCTTGCTCCTGGTCTTCAGGCGACAAGTACCCGAACCCTTGGGACTCCAAAAGCTCAATCATAAATTCCTCAATGGTCGATTCAAATATTTTAGTCATAAGAAACCTCGATTTTTATTACTCACGCACAGCCTATTTATTTCTTCAATAAGAAAATGTAAACTCGTCGACGGATTTCCAGAATCATTCAAAACTTTCTCCCAATCAATATTTTCGTACTTCGGCAAGAGCTTTTTCGCATTCTGGATCGCGCCTAATTGAAACAGTAACAGGGCTTGAAATACCCGCTGATTCTTTTTGAAACTCCCAAGATTATTCTTTCTAAATGATTGCGCGATTCTTCTTTCGAGATCGGACCCTCTTGCTATAGCGGATGTTGGTTTCTCAAAGTGCAACAATAACCAGAGTTCAAAACATTCATTCGAGCAGGCAATCTTTATACCATTTTCTTCCGCATTTTTAACTGCCGTCAAAAGCCCTTCTTTATCATCCCGATAGAAATCATCCACATCAAAAACACACCAAATCTGATCCCCATCTTCTTCACAGAATGTTTCTTTTCTCCGCGCATTTTCTTTCCATTTGATAACTTTTTGTATCAATTCCTGTGGGGTCCAACAAACTAGTTTCATTGGCATCAACAAAGGTGTTTCAAGATAATTTTTGAAATCTTGGAAATAATCTATTTCTGCTTTTTCCGAATGCGCACAAACAAAGACTTTTGGATGCGCTTCGCGATGTTTCTTTTTTCCTCGATACAATCCCATACTCATTCCTTAGAAAATTTTAAATCTTCAAAATCAGCAATGTATGGCAATGCATCGTATCGCCCCTCCAAATATCTCTTAGCAAAGTCAACTCCTTTTCTTTCGGAAATATCCATCAACGAAAAGAGCTCTGTCGCACCCTTCTCATTTTTATTCGTAAAATAAATCTGATCTCTGCGGAGGAATACTTCGTTCAGAAGAGATACATCGTGAGTCGTAAAAATCAACTGTGCATTGTGAGGATTTTTTTCCGTTGAGTTAAAAATTGAAACTAAATACTGGCAGAGTAACGGATGCAGACTCGAGTCAATCTCATCAATAAACAAGACCTTCCCATTATCCAGGGTGTCAATAACAGGAGCTGCCAATGCAAACATTTGCTGCGTACCCTCCGATTCTTCGGTAAAAAAATCCAGCGACATTCCACCGGCAATTTCCTTGTCTTCGATGAATTTCTTATGAAGAAATACAAGATTCCGCTCTGCTATCTTTGAATCCTCCTTAAACAACAGTTCTTTAAATCTATCAGGTATATTTTGTACCTGTTTTGCAGAAACCATCTTCTCACTCGCCTTGATATCCACGACTCCAAAATCAGCCTTCACGATAAAGTCCTTTATCTTCTCTGCCATAACTGGATTACTCAAAAACTGGCCAAATGAATAATCAAGCGTATTCCCTCTTTCTGTGCCGGCTATAAAATTTGTTTTTTGTACAAATTGCACCATTTGCTTGGAAATGTCACCATTATTACTTGCTAGAACAGTCAGAAATAAAGTTCGTTCCGATGTCTGTTTTTTCAGAATGGCTGACGCCTCTTGAAAGTAATTCTTGTTACTCTCAATTTCCTGCCCCTTTCTTTCAAATAAGCTCTTTTTTCCTTTTTCTTGTCTCAACCATTCTGCACCAATCTTTTTCTTGTTTGTTTCGAATCCATAAATAAAAACCTCCCCATTAAGCAAGAAAGTCATCTCAAAAGATGATGGAGCATCTTCCGTTTCTTCGCCCAGTTTGAAATGTTCGCCAGGGAGATTCATGGTCAAATTACTTCGAAGCAACGACTCCAATATCATAGTTCGAAAAACAGCAAATGCCTTCAAGACATTACTTTTCCCCGATGCGTTCGCACCATAAATGGCGGCTGATTTCAATAGTGAAACTCCCCCGAGCTCAAAAACAGCCCGCACTTTCATGGTCTTATCGCTTGTGGCCTGCAAATCAAGGACAACTTCGTCCTTGATAGAGCGGAAATTTTTCACCTTTAGTCTTAACAACATATTGTTATAATAATCCCTATAAAGTTACTTGCATCCCAATACTAACAGAACAAATTCCAAAAGTCAACAGATATTGCAAGAATAATGGTATTATTAGTGATATTTGGAATATATAACCTAGAATTTCACGTTTTTCAATCTCAGAACCAGATCGACTCATTTCGCTAGAGTAACTGGCTCATAAAGAATAGTCTATTTCTAAGATGACTGATTACCATAAAGTTTAGATTCCAAATTTTATGACTTGTATGAGGTATAATATGATCTTTCTTCTATTTCGAAACATCCTCTTTGTTCCGAGTAGGTACCAGACTAGGAACTTTTTGAAAATCCCTTCTCAAGCGACAAGTACCCGAACCTTTGAGCCTCCAAGAGCTCAATCATAAATTCCTCAATGGTCGATTCGAATATTTTGGTCATAAATTATTTTTCATGCAACACCTTCAATATAAAATTGACGGCTCCTTGGTTATAAATACTTGGCGTACCATTTTTAATTTTCTTTGTTTTCTTATATTCATCCTCCTCGGTTTTTCTACGAAAATTATATGCGGAGTAACGCGTATCGTTTTTAATATCGTTATTTCTTATAACTCCGTATATCTTATTTTCTTTTACATTTGGAATAGACTTTCTTATTTCAGATGCCAATTCTTTAGCAGAAAATGGGTATTGATCCGTAAGTCTCTTCTGTATAGTCTTTGTCACCTCGAGGGCTCCTATGGGTTGAACATCACCAACAAGTCTCAGCGTTGTTTTTCCCGCATCCTCTCGAAATTGTCCCTCTTTAATAAACTTTATCTTTTTTATCAACTCCTCATCAACAACTAAAATCTGATTCTCACTTTTTTCAATAACTCCTCTTTCTGTATCAAGAATAGCCGCATTTGCAGGTCCAGCTTTTGCAATTTTACCCATTAGAGCGAGCCACTGATCATTTGTTCCCTTCATTCTTTGTTCAATAATATAGCTAAGTTCGGCAAATTCAATCCGCTGAGTTCTTCCGGCGTAGCGAAAAACCACATCTCCGCTTTTAATAAGCTGATTGCGTCCCTCGTCTTTCTTGGCAATAATCGGCTTTTGCTTTGATTCGTAAACATAGAACGCCCCGAATTTCTTATTTCCAATCTTAAAAATCTGCTGTTCCCATTGTATATCTGGTGAAAAGATTTCTAAAAGATCCCCTGATATTTTTTCAGGGTCTATTTTCTCAAATTGATTGATAGAACTTTTATTCAGTCCCACTAATTTTCTTGGACTATTCGAAACGCCAAAAATAATATAACCACCAACATTATTTGCAAAGGCAGAAAAATCTCGAAAATATTCAGCTAATCCTGCAAAGTTAAATTGCTCCTTAAACTCCAAGTCCCGACTCTCCCTGTGGTAAAGATAGCCAGTTGATTTTACCCTTAGAAGATCCTTTATTTTCTCTTCAGAAAGCACCATAAAATTCAATTTATTTTTAGCTCCCCATTCATCAGCTTCGGCAATAAGGTATCACGAAGACGAGAGATAGTTTGGATTTGTGAGTTATTATCGTTTATTTTTCCAATCATTGGATTTGCAAATAAACCAAATTTACGAAGAGTTTCTCTGTCGGGAATAATAGTCTCTATCTCTTTTGTTTGAATTGGGCTTAGGTTTTGCTGTGCGGTTCCAGATGCAGTACTTTGTAATAAAGAAAAGATTGAGTCTTGAAGGAATAATAGATAAGAAAAAGCGTAATCTATATCATTTTTCGGTTTCAATTTCGCAACTCGTTGATTAAGTAAAAAATCACTTCCGATAACCAAACAAACCCTGCCGACATTTCCAGTTAGTGAAAGTAAGATATCACCAGAATCTAGCTGGCAATAATTTGGCATTTTTTCTGGAATTTTTGAGATTTTATCTGTTTTATCAAAAACAAAATTTCTATCTTGAACATTCTTTATAGTAACCAATTTATATTTCCCTTCTTCTGAAAAGCTGGTGGACTGAAAAGCAAAGCCTGACAAAATATCAATCACATCTTTTATTTTTCCAACTCTCCATCCATCCGGGATCTCGCCAAGTTCGGAGTCAATCATTTTACCACTAGAAGCTTTGTAGGGCTTGCCTGCGGCAATAGGCCCGCCCGCCTGATTGCGAGCCGTGCTATTGGCGGGGAAATTGAAATTCACGAACCATTCCTTAAAGATTATCTGGGCAGTCGCTTCGAGCGTCTTGTTTTCCTCTCGCAACAATTCGATCTTGTCATCCAAACTCCCCAGCACCCCCGCAATTTTCTTTTGCTCTTCGATGGGTGGCACCACAATCTGAAAGGTTCTAAGGTCTCGAATTGGCAATTGTGGCTGAGCAGAGCCGGAGGTCAGTTGCCGTACCTGATGATCAAAAATCCTACTTCCTAAATAACAACCAAGATATATCTCGTCAACAATATTCTTTCTTTTCGCTCTCAAAATAACCATTCCGGAATTTATCCTGATATTTTCAAAAGGAATATCATCGGAATAGTAGGCGGAGTTCCCCACCGTCCCTCTCGTTGTTAGAACATAGTCTCCTCTTTGTAATTTTCCTTTTCGTAGTTGAGAATTTTTTTCTCTTGTCACAAACATACGTTCTCCAAAAAAAAATTTCTTCCCTGAAACATTCTTGGTATTCAAAAACAAACAGAATCCTTTGCTTGAGAACTCGTCATTTTTTGGGTAATTGAAACCTCGGTCACCATCCTCTATATCAACCACCTCTCCTAAAGTTGTTTCTTTCCAATTTTCCATAATAACTAAACATCAAATCCTTTCTCAGAAAGTAGCCGAGAAAAATACTTTCCTTTGTCGGTTAACTCAATAAACGGGAGCGGGCTAGATCCATATTGCCTATCAACGATCTGGGTCAAATTATAAACACCAGCGAAGGCTATAGTAGAAGAAGGTACCGCGTTTTGTAGATTATGGGTGCTTAATACACCGCCCGCTCGAAAAATTGCCGTGACTAATATCTTAAAATTTTCAAGTGTCGATTGATCCTTAATTTTCTCGAACTCGTCCTGCCATTTCTCTTCTTGCGTTTTCGTTTTTTCGATAACTTGTTCCTGCTCCACTCGTTCTTTTTTTGCAACAGCTTCTTGTTTCACAAGTTTTGCTAATTTCTCTTCATACGCTACTTTTCGCTCTTGAAACAAAAGCTTTCTCTCAAAATGATGCGTCAGGTAGATTTTAAATGCCCATTCATGAAGCGTCGGCAGCCAGACGATCGAGGCATAGGTAAATCCAATTGGAGGGACAATTCGCCACAGTGTATTCACCGACCAATCAAAAATGTTATTCCTAAATAATGTGATGTGCAATGAGTTCAAGTATTCGATGCGTGGAGAAGAAAAGAGGCTCGCATTTTCCAAGAAAACTATCTGAAAAAACTTCCAATTCCACACGACAAAAAAACCAAAGTACGTCCAATAAAGCGGACTATTCGCTTTGTCCTGAAACCACTTTGAGAATGATGACCAGAATTCACTCATACGTTATTTCTCTATCAATTCTTCTAGCGTTGTTTCTTTCCAATTGGTCACAAATTTACATTCGATGCATAACTCGAAATCGCCTTGGAACAGACTTGTCTCTTTCTGCTTCAGGTATCTCTTCTATTCTGGCAAAAGGGAAAAGTTTTGTCGTTATCAGCTCCATCAAAATCATTTCAATAGCTGTCCAACAATTTTTAAAACAAATTTCCGCTGCCTTAAGCGTGAGCAGCTCCTGCACATCTTGCTCATAGATTGACTGATGCTCTGCATAATCATTTCTAAACCTTGCTACTGCCTGTTGCCAGACTTGTCTATTTTTCCTCAGATATTCCAATAGCTCTATTCTTACCTCAGGATGGCTTTCAAAAAAAACTTTGGCTTTTACTTCAAAGTTCTCATCTTTTTTGACAAAAAGAAACCCTATGTCATATTCCAAGTTTCTCGCCACTTCGGGCATCCTGTCTTTATAGGCCGCCCAGATCCTATTATAAAAAGAAATATATTCCTTCCGAACATCTACCAAAAGACGCTCGCGCTGCCCAGATTCCATTTTCCGGATTTCTTGCAAGGAAGCAAAAGCGGGGAACAATGTCTCAACAAGTATTCCCATTATTTTCTCTTTGATGTCAGATTTCTTTTCAGGGTTAAAAGTAGTGGCATCGATTACACCAGATAATCCCATCATTAAACGAGCCACGAACGGTTCCTCTGTGCCAAAATTAGCTACCTTTTCAACTTTTGGAATCATCTTCTGCATATCATTTCCCCTTTAATTTCTTCACTGTCTTCGGGAGCTTTTTTCCTTCAGATTTCAAGCGTCGCTCAAGTTTCTTCAGATCTTCCTCTGCGGGCAAAGCCTCCGGGTAGATACCGCTCTTCTTGAGCATTTCTCGCATGTTCTGATTGTTCTTCACGTGCTCACTGCTGATCATTATTTCGCCTTTGAGTGATGTGTTCTGCTTCACGTTGTGATTGGTGATTTCATTGGCGAGGTCTTTGGCTTTGATCGTGACTGCGGGGAGGAAATCAGCCAGTGGACGGACGGTAGGGATACCCAGTTTCGTTTTCATATCCTGTGTCGTGTATCCGCCGAAAAGTGCCCGGTCGCCCTGACTACGAATACGCGCGAATCCCTGACTATCCACTCCGCGCTCGTACAAAATACCCGAGAGTTCTTTCTCAGAGAGTGTCAGCTTCTCTCGCGCATGCAGTCGCTCCCATTCTGCCAGTCTCTGCTCGACCACTTCTTGTTTGCGTGTCTGAATGGCAAAGTAAGTCATCGCAAAAGCGATCTCATCTTTGCGTGGATCACCGTTTTGCGCGATGAGATAGCAGGCATAGCGTGTGAGCATGATATCCCCTATATCCTTACTAGCGCCTTTGGGCATGGGTATCGTTTTGCCGGCGTCGGCAAAATGATCAGAAACCCCCTGTTGAGCCGTTTCACAGGCTACTTTTGCCTTGTCGATAACCCCTTCAAAATTACTCCATTTGTCATAACCGAGGAGCCCCTGAAGTTCGCGTGCCAGCCAAAACTCTACCCCATCCTGTTCGTGAGCGTAGTCCTCAAAACTCTTGTGCAATTTCGAAATTATTTCTTTTTCCATAGTTTTATATTTTGAAACCAATTTTCAAAAGTTGCTTCTTTATTTCTTCGTTCAGCTCCCCTTCTTTTTGCATCTGTTTGCCAAGCTCAGTCGTCAGAGCGGAGATTTTTGTCTCAAACGGTATGCCGTCGTCAACTTCATCAGGGATGCCGACATAGCGCCCCGGAGTGAGGACAAAATTGTGTTTGGTGATATCCTCGATGGTCGCAGACTTACAAAATCCTTTTTTGTCCTCATACTTCCCCTCTTTGCTTCGCCATTCATGGTAAGTACGGGCGATCATCGCCATATCCTCATCGGTGAACTCTTTGTGCGTCCGATCAGCCATGTGCCCGACTTCGCTCGCATCGATGAAGAGGATCTCGCCGGTACGTTTGCGGTCACCATTGCCCGTGCGCTTGCGGGAGAGAAACCAGATACAAGCCGGGATCCCGGTGTTGTAGAACAACTGCTTTGGCAAAGCGACGATACAATCGACCAGATCATGCTCGATGAGTGACTGACGAATGTCGCCCTCGCCGCTGGTTTGACTCGAAAGCGACCCGTTGGCCAAGACACAGGCCATCACGCCTTTGGGTGAGAGGTGATAGATCATATGCTCTAGCCACGCGAAGTTGGCATTGCCAGCTGGTGGCATCCCGTACTGCCAGCGTGGATCATTGGCCAAGAGTTGCCCTGACCAATCGCTATCATTGAACGGCGGATTGGCGAGGATATAGTCGGCTTTCAAGTCTTTGTGCGTATCATTGAGAAATGATCCTTCGGTGTTCCACTTCACTTGGCTTCCATCGATCCCCCGAATCGCCAAGTTCATTCGACAGAGACGGTAGGTCGTCTGATTACTTTCTTGTCCATAGATAGAGATATCATCCACCTTTCCCTGATGACTCTCGACGAATTTCTCACTCATGATAAACATCCCGCCAGAACCACAAGCAGGGTCATACACTCGGCCACTGTGTGGCTCGATCATTTCTACCATCAGTTTCACGATGGATTTCGGCGTGTAGAACTGACCACCCTTCTTGCCTTCCGCATTGGCGAATTCTCCTAGGAAGTATTCATAGACTCGTCCGAGCAGGTCTTTACTTTTGGCTGCTTCGGTTCCGAGAGCGATATTTCCCACGAGATCGATCAATCCGCCGAGCGCCGTCTTATCGAGATTTGGTCGAGCATACACCTTGGGCAAAATACCTTTTAGGGTCGGGTTTTCTTTTTCGATCGCCTCCATCGCATCATCGAGATCGGTGCCGATACCGGGTTGTTTAGCCATCGCATGGAGATAATTCCAACGGGCTAGCTGTGGAACAAAGAAAACATTTTCCGCCCGATATTCATCAGCATCTTCGGGATTAGCATCTTTGAAGTCCCCTGCTCCGGCCTTTATTTTTTCGTAGAGCTCTTCGAAAGAGTCCGAGATATATTTGAGAAAAATAAGTCCGAGCACGATATGCTTGTACTCGGCCGCATCCATATTCTTGCGCAGCTTATCCGCTGCCCGAAACAGGATTTTCTCGAAAGCCTCTGTTTTCTGATTATCATTCTTCGCCATAGCTTTAACAGTTTTTATTGATAACCCCGAGCACATCCTCTTTCTGGTATCTCCTATCCTTTCTCGTTCCAAATCGGATGGCTTTGAGAAGACCCTTGTTGTCCCAGTTGCGGAGGGTGTTTGGGTGACAATGCGATACTTCTAGCCTACTCCATTCTTTATCTTTATTCAAGCCTTTTTCCATCATTTTCCTTGCCAACCTTGCGTATGTTCGGATAGCAGTACAGATCGGCTATCTGTATTCCAACCGTATCCTCTCAATTATAAAAAAATTCACGATTTTATCGGTATAACCGTGAAAATATGCGTAAATAATATATTTTTCACGGTTATTCATGATATATCGAAAAAAGTTCCTAGTCTCTAGTATATGAGAAGCACAATTGGCTGAGGAGGGTTTGTAAGCTCATTCATAATACTCTTTTGGCAGAGATAGGAAGATAGTGGTATTTAAATTTTTCCAAGGTCCATAACGCTGTCCCTCCCGCTATACTAGTAGCATGCCATATATATTTTTCTTCCGAATCAGGATCTATAGCCCCAAGGTATAAAGCGCTATGAAGGTGATACAGCCACTCGTCTTTTGTTTTAAAATATTCTTGCCCCTTTTTTAAGACTTCACCTCGTTTATTCCGTAAGTTTTGAGCATATAGAATATCTCCTTTTTTGAGTTTATCAAAATCAATCGGCTCCTCTTTGAAAACGAACCTTCCTAAAACTTTGTATCCTCCCGGTAAGTAAATCTCATCTTTCTCAAAGAATCTATTATGTAAACGGTAAAAATAAAGTTGAAGAGCAAAACGACAGTTTCCCTCTTTAATATCTGCTTCCATCTCGTCTATTGTATCAACTGGACCAGCTAGGTAAGCATAATCAAATTTTTCAGCTGGAAAAGTAGTCGTGTCAATCATATTTTATGCGCTGGGCTTGTTGGATGTGTTTGGAACTGTACTTTGCAAATGACGTTTAGAAGATGCCTAGTTCATGAAACCAATTTCGGTCGTAATATTCTTTTCTGATAAATGACCCATCTATATTTAGGCTAAAAGTAAGATCAATGAATGGTTCAGTTTCAGAATCAAAGTAGTAGTAGATTTTTATGAGAACCACTCCTTTTCTATTTTGATATGGTGGAAGCTCCCTCACTACCTTCTTTAAAGTACCATAATGTGCCTCAATAAGGCCTTCTATTGAAGCTATAACTTCCCCTAGCGTTTCCTTGTCTGAAAGGACACAAAATAAGTCTAGATCACCGTAAGTTTTTTTGAGTTTTGAAAGAAGAAAGTTGCTAAACCCTCCTCGCCCAGATGCACTGCCTGTTAGGAAGAAGCGGGTATGGCTCTCTCGTCCCAATGCTACAAGATCAACAATAAAACGCTGATCTTTTTCGTTCAATATAGTCTTTTCTTGAAGTTCTATCAGATCCGTGATGATCGAATAATCGTGAGGGTTGTAACTATCACTCATTTCATGAAAATTCAGAAAGAATTCAGATTCAGTTTCTTTTGTTGGTAGTAATATTACTGATGCTTCTGGAACAATATAGGGCTTGATTATATCTGTACACACCGCACATGGGACATAATGCTTAAATTTCTTCACTTTCCCTTCGCCATACATGAATATCTGTCTAACTTTTGGTGATTCTTCATTTTTAAGAGCCTTAGCTAAGGCTCTTAACTCGGCATGTTCAAAGACTAATGAGCTTTCATGCTCATAGTTATGATCAATATAAATAGCTTGTTCTGTGACAAGAGCGCAGGCAATAGAGTAGCCACTGACCGACGCATGGCTTTGCCTGACCTCATTTCGTAATAAATCAGCAATGGCTGAAATGTTTTCCATAAAAAGCTGGGGGAGGGAAATCGAACTGCTCGCTTCGCTCTGTTCTATTATTCGAGACTTTGATGAATTCTTTTCATAAGAGGGGTCCAACTGGTGTCGAGCCTTTATAAAACCAGGTTTTATCTTTTTGGCTTTGTAATACGTAAAAGTAATACATAGTATTTTGGAACTAACGTGACTAACCACGTCTGCGTGACCAGTGTGGTGGCTGGCCACGTCGTTCGCGAACGACGGTGGCTGGGGAGGAAGGGATCGAACCTTCGCATGGTGGGACCAGAACCCACTGCCTTACCGCTTGGCTACTCCCCAATGGTTACTTTTTGCAAACAAAAAACCGAACGTCAAACGTCCCACTATCCTAACGAAAAAGAGGCTCTTGGTCAAGACAGAAGACCCCTAGTGTAAGAAGACTCCTAGCCTTTGAGGTAGCGGCGGATGGCGATGGCGCTACTGAGAACGCCCAAGAATATCCCTAAGATGAGCAGGCCGGCAAAGGTGATCCAGAAGTAATCGAGAAAAAGATTCATGAAGTTCCCCTGGGCGATGGCTCCTTGGGTCAAGGGGGAAATGAAATAGGCAATACCAGCGAGGGCTACGATGGTAGTAACGGCTGCTGCCAAACCATAGAGGATGCCTTCGAAGATAAAGGGCATGCGCACATAGATGTTGGAGGCGCCAACGAGGCGCATAATTTCGAATTCCTGGCGATGCGAGTAGATGGTGATACGGATGGTATTGAAAGTGATCAGGATGGCGATGAAAATAAACGCCGCTCCGAGGATCAAACCGGCCTGACGAGTGACACGATTGATCCGATCGAGTCGTTCGAATATCTTTTTGTTCTTGGTGTAGTTTATCTGGCTGATGTCGCTCTGAAAGGTTGATCTTTGGATTTGGTTGACGATGATATCGTAGTCTTCTGGCAGCACTGCTTTGATGACCAGTGATGGGAGGAGTGGATTTTCGCCAATTTCGGCGATGGCTTGGGCGATGATTGGGTCGTTACCGCTTTCCGCCAAGAAATTTTTCAAGGCCTCTTCCCGGGAGACATACTCCACCGAAGCGATTTCTTTTTTGTACTTGGCTAATTCATCCTTGATCTCGAGGATGCGTTCTTCTGGGACATCGGGATTGAAGGAGACACTGACACTCACTTTCTCGCGCATATTCTGCAACACGAAATGGGTGGTGACACCGAGCAAGGCCGAAAGGCTAACGATAAAAAGCGATAATGTCAGAATACTGACGGTAGCAAAAGACAACCAGCCGTTACGCCGAAAATTGATCAGTCCTTCCCGAAAGGTGCGCCAAAGTTTGAGAGTTTTCATAATGCTATTGTACCATATATTTTCCTTTGACTTGGTCATTGGAAATGCGCCCGTCACTGACGATGATGACTCGCTTGCCTAATTTGTCGACGATGGCTTTGTTGTGGGTGGCCAAGAGAATGGTCGTGCCGAAGGAATTGATTTCGAGCAAAAGACGGATAATTTCATTACTTGACAGTGGGTCGAGGTTGCCGGTTGGTTCGTCAGCGATGATCACTTTGGGGCGATGGATGAGCGCTCTCGCCAGTGAGACGCGCTGTTGTTCGCCACCAGAGAGTTGGTGGGGAAATTTGTGCATCTTGTCACCGAGGCCGACGATTTCCAATATCTCGGGTACTTCATCGTTAATTTCAGCGGTGCTGCGGCCATCTACCTCCAGGGCATAGGCGACGTTTTCGAAAGCAGTTTTTTGGGGAAGGAGTTTGAAATCCTGAAACACCGTGCCGATATTGCGTCGATAAAATGGCAAATGTTTGCGGTTAATCTGGTTGATAGGACGTTCGTTGAAATATACTTCGCCATCACTGGGAATTTCCTCGGCATAAATAAGTTTGAGCAGGGTCGATTTGCCGGCGCCGCTTGCCCCCACAATCGACAAGAACTCGCCTGGGTAAACTACCAGATTGATATTATCGAGGACGTGGATGTCGGTGGGATAGACCTTGGAGACATTTTCGAAACGAATGATAGGCTTTTTTTCCGGCATAGCGCTTGTATTTTTTGTTTCTTAATGGGTTTGGAGATAACGGAGGGTACTTTCGATAAATATATCTATGGCGCCGTCGAGCACTTTGGAAGTGTCACTCGTTTCGATGTCGGTGCGATGATCTTTGACCAGGGTGTAGGGGTGAAGGACATAGGAGCGGATCTGATTCCCCCACTCGGCGCTCTTGTATTCGCCGCGCAGTTTTCTTTTCTCGGCCGCTTTTTCTTCCAGTTCTTTTTGAATGAGTTTGGCTTTCAAGAATTTCATTGCCTGCTCACGATTTTGTAATTGCGAGCGCTCGGTCTGACACGTGACCACCGTGTTAGTGGGGAGATGCGTGATGCGGACAGCACTCTCGGTTTTATTAACGTTTTGCCCCCCTGCCCCAGAGGAGCGGTAGGTATCGATGCGCAGATCATCCGGCTTGATGATGACCGTCGTATCATCGTCGATGACAGGCATCACCTCGACAGAGGCAAACGAAGTCTGACGCAGGCTATTGGCATTGAAGGGCGACTGTCGCACGAGCCGGTGGATGCCCGCTTCACCAAACAGGTATCCATACGCGTACGAGCCAGCCACTTCGATGGTGACACTCTTGATACCCGCTTCATTGCCACGCGTTTCATCGAGCACACTTGTTTTGAATCCGTGACGCTCAGCATAGCGCAGATACATCCGCAGTAACATTTCCGCCCAGTCTTGGGCATCGACGCCCCCTGCTCCACTGCGGATGGTCAAGAGGGCTGAATGACTATCATATTCTCCGCCCAAAAGCGTGCGGAATTCCCATTCATGGATAGCCTTTTCCGCTTTCTCGTACTCACTTTGGAGCAGCGCTTCGGCCGAACTTTCTATAGCTTCTTCGGCCAAATATTCCAGGTCAGCCAAAGACTGTTTGAGGTCGGCGAAAGACGTGCGCTCCTTTTCGAGCATTTCAATTTCCTGCATGACCCGCCCGGCTTTCTGTGGATCGTTCCAAAACAGAGGCGACTCACTTTGGCGCTTCAATTCTGCTTGGCGTGCTTTTTTCTTCGCCCAGTCAAAGATAGTCCTGCAATTGCAGGAGCTTTTGTTGAAGAACTTCTATTTTTTCGCGTGTATCATTCATTGATATTGCTAGTATACCACAACTCTTCAGGTGAGTGAAAAATATTGTGGAGGAAAAATTGTGGCGCCTTGAGTTTTTTTGCGAAGTAGTATAGACTGAAAAACGTTTTAGAGAGTAGCCAGCGTAGCTCAGTTGGTAGAGCGGCGCACTCGTAACGCGCAGGCCATCGGTTCAATCCCGGTCGCTGGCTCAATAGAAAACTCCCCTTGATTTATCTTTGGGGAGTTTTTTGTCACTTGGTCAGTTCCTGATCGAGAGCGCGTTTGATATCGAGTGTGCCGACCGCTCCATTGAGGAAGGTACTGTTGATGAAGGTGCCTGGCGTAGCGCTTATGGCAAAGCGGGTAGCCGCATCTTTGTCGGCTGTCAATACATCAACGTATTTTTTCTGGTCGAGACACTGAGAAAATTTCCGTCCATCGAGTCGCAACCACCAGGCATAGTCTTTGAATTTCTGAGTATCTTTAGTTTTAGACCATTCATCTTGTTTGGTGAACAGATAGTCGGCATAGAGCGCAAACTTCCCTTGCTCTCGGGCACAGAGTCCTGCGAGCGCCGCGTTTTCCGCCTGGGAATGAAACGACAATGGCAGATTTTTGTAGACGAAACGCACCTGATCGCCATAGGCTTTGAGCGCCGTCACGAGGTCGTGGTGAAAAGTTTTGCAATACGGGCACTGGAAATCCGAAAACTCGATCACCGTCACCTTGGCGTCATGCGGTCCAAAAACGATCTCGTTATCTGCTACCTCAGGGAGAGTCAGATATTTGCCAACGGGCAGACCAATTTTGGCCATATCGAAAAAATAGCGGCCTTCCGATTCGGCAAACAGGCTGGAGGCTTGAGAATAGAAGCTCGTGTGGAGGATGTCCTTGGAAAAAATGAAAGTTGGGAGCGTAGTGATACTGAAATGGGCGATGAGTGCCTGGCCGGTCGGGTCATTGGCGCTTACTTTGGTTGCTTCCAGAGTAGGGAGTACCCGTCTCAGCCATACGAGAGCCTCGCTCGGGTCGCAGGAGGCGCAATTTTCATCGGTGATAACTTGGAGCTTGACCAAGGGATCGCCATAGCCTACCCAGGTCTTGCCCGAGGTTTGAAGGACGTTATGATTTCTGGTTGCCAAAAGCGAAAAGCCTTGTCCGGTAGCAAGCTGTACAAAATCCACAAACAGACTACCGATAAAGAGGCCGGCCAAAAGCACAGCTAAGGCAGTCAGATTTTGCACCCGTTTTGGAGCGTAATTTATGGATGAATCTTCGGTGGGTAACATTTCCATACCAGTGAGCATTAATTATTCAGTGCAGGTCTTGCCCTGAGGAGGGGTCGCCTCTTTACGGGAACTGCCTTTTTGGATTAATTCTTTTTGGAGGTGATTGAGGTCGATAACGTTTTTGGTCGAAGCCAAACGATAATCATCAAAACCAATCGTCAAGCGATCATTGACCAAAATTTTAACGCCTGCCCCGCCGAGGATAGCCAGGATAAAAAGGAGAAAAAAATCACGAACAGAATAGTGCCGCTTGCCGAGTAGTGCCCGTTTATTTTGGATCTGAAGGTTTAATCGTTTTTTGAGAGCAAGTACTTTTTCTTTGAGCGAAGAAATGTTGGGGATATCCATAGTATTTGGCTCTATGAAGCAGTATCAAAAGGTAATAGAGTACGCTATCACAAGCTGACTTTTTTGACAATCCCGTTCGGAAAAAAACACACCCCAAAAAATGAGGTGAAGGGAAATTGCCTACGTATTACGATTACGGCAGAATATCAGAGAGTACAGAATCCAGTTCATCGAGACTGCGTGATCCGATGCCATCGGCTTTGCAGGAAGGATTATTCAGTTCCGCGCGGACGGTTTCGACGACGGAAATTGGCCGTACTCCACGGATGATATTGTCGTTAACCGCTATGTTTGGGCCTGATCCACACTGAGACAGGCAGCGCGCGGAATCTATGACCAATGCTTCTTGTGAGGCAAAACCCTGCCTCAGAGCCATATAAACGTTTTCTGCACCCTTCTGACAGCACTTATCCTGTAAGCATACTTTGATAGTGACCCGAGTATCCTTTTTTACAATGTTTTGTTCCATAACGGCTCCACTCTACCATGTACTTGGCATATTGACAACAGTACGGATGTGGGATATAAATAAGAGATTTCTTTAACAACCCGCCTGACAGGCGAACTGACAAGAAGGAGAGTGCCATGATACAGGTTTACTCTATCGAAATTAAGACGGGATCGGCCGGCAATCTCGGCCACCGATTGGCACGAATGATCGGGGGCGATGACTTCTTGGTTCGCCAAAAGATCGAAAGGCTGTATAGCTTGGTTCGCGATCTGCCCAGTGGTCCGATGCAGCGAATGTACCAACCCTCCTGTCTTGGCAAATGGGTGCTCGTCGCTTGCGATGACCGATCACCTGTCGCCATGGTGGAAGTGCGGATGACCGAATGGTTTGGGGAAATATGGCTGCGGCTGGATAATCTGGTCGTCCATCCAAACTACAACAGTATGTCGGTGGAAGAGTTTTTGATCGAGGCAGTCAAAGTCAAAGCGCAGACGCCATTGCCTCGTTTTGCCAAAAGCCTGTTGGTGACACACCTTCAGGCCGTCGTTAACATTCGGCAGGTGAGGCTACAGCCCGTTTTTGAACAGTGCGGTTTTAACCTCATTGATAGGGCTCACGATGAATTTATGTACGACTACGACTTGGTAGGAAAGTAGATTCCTGCCCAATAGAGTAGGGTGGTGGTAGTTAGTAGTCACCCTACATCACCAACCCCCCCCGTCGTTTTGTTTTGGAGGACTCAATGATCGAACAAGACATTCCTTTGGAAGTCGCCGCTAAGAAGAAGTTTATTGCCGCCCTTAAGACCGAGGGCTTCCAGGTAGGCACCTACTCCATCACGGTCGAGACGACGGCCATTGGTGTGGCGACGTGCAGTGCCACAGACCAATCTTCGGGCAAGATGATTGCCTGTGGCACTTTAGAAGACGGTTTCGTCAGGATGACGCAGCTGTTAAACGGCCAGGAACTCATCTTGGTCAACACGGTGTACAACTAAGGCATCCCACCACACCCTTCACAGGCTGCTCAGCGAGCATCCTGTTTTTCTTTTTTTATCCCTTCATCCCGATGACGGCTACCATCGCTTGCGTCTCTACTGGTTTGTCACGACGGTAGGAGAAGAATTTTTCTTTATCACAAAACGTACATTCCCTAGTGGGCGTCAAGTTTTCTTCTATGATGCCGCCCGCTAGCAGTTGCTCTTTTAGAATAGCCTGGAGATTAATACAAACATTACCGTTGTCAGTATGGATGGCAGACGGCCAGTCACTAAACAATGCTTTCCTTCCTGGCGGGATATCATAGTGTTTGGCACAGATACCAGGACCGATAGCCACGTGGATATTTCTTCCTTTACTGCCCAGCTGTATCATTTCGTTTACCGTTTCCTTTGCTACCCCTGCCACTACGCCGCGCCAACCAGCATGAGCCAAGCCGATGATTTCTCTTTCGGGGTCATAGAAAAATACCGGAAAGCAGTCCGCACCCGTCACGGAGAGAAACACTCCCCTGGCCATTGTTATCAGAGCATCGGTATCAACCAGTACTGCAGGAGAATCATCAGAAACCACGACAACATTTTTGCCGTGCACCAAGAGCGCACTTTTTACCGATCGCGGGGACACTCCTAATTTTTCAAAAAAAGCATTGCGGTTCTCTTGATTCGGCTCTACATCGCCCCTGCCAAACAATCGCATACTGCCGTCCCTCTTCTCCGAGAACGCAGCTAAAACTTCAGAAAATTGTACGAAATATTTCAGCATTTTATTTCTTTCTAAAAACTTTTATTCCCCGAAGACCTTCCTCGCCGAATCTATTTTTTATTTGGTTAATAAAATCTAGTGAGAGTTTTAGACTTTCTTGTTTATCCATATCTATCTCTTCAAAATCATCATTAAAAATCTGGGACTCGAAGATAAAATCTGAAACTTCGGGGCTAAGCGTGTCATGTATGAACAGATATCCTCCAGGTATGAGCACTCTTCGTATTTCCTTTATATATCTTCTTACTACCTCAAGATTATTTCCTCCATCCCTGTACTCAGTTGCCATGTGTGATTCAGAGCTAAAAAAGTTCGCACACACAATTCTTTTAACGGAGCTGTCAGAGAAAGGCATCGAAGCATTATCCAATACAACCCTCATACCATCAACTGCCTGTTTTAATTGAGCCGGTTTTCCGCCTCTAAGATCCCTTTGTCCATCCATTAAAAACTCTTTATAAAAATCAGAAATAATGATACTTTCTCCAATATCAAGATTCTCCCCTCTTTCATTGGCTACTCGTTTCATTTCATCAAGTATAGAGAAGTTACCAGCTGATATCTCCAGAGTATCTATAATTTTTTTTGGTTCTTTTTCATGAGACGGTGTCCGCTCAAGGTAATTTTCCATATCAGTACTTTAAAAATAGTAGTGAGGCGAAATGCCTTACTTTTAGGCTATTTGTGCTTCTTATCTTCTTTAACTTTCTCCATAGGCGCAGATTCAGTTTCCACTTCCTTAGGAGCGTCGGCCGGCACTGCTGGTTTACTAACTATACTGTTGAAGGCTCGATGTCTGCGGCGGTGACTTTGTTTACTTTGGGGAAGTTGAGTATTGTCATAAGGACGAGCAAGGCGGAAAAGAAAAATGGAATGTGTAACACCGAGAGGCCAAGTGAGGACGAGGACAGGAAATCATAGCAAAGTGGTAGAGGAAGGAGATAGAGCGAAGAGCGGTAGGCTTGCGAGTAGGACAATTTGTATCCGCCTAGTTTGGTGACCAGCCATACCAGTGCTGCTCCTAGGATCAGGTAGATGAGATAACTTACCCAAAAGAGAGCATAGAGGAGGAATGGCAGGAGTATCGTCCCGATCACGAGAAGCGTGCGTAGGATAGTCGATCCCTTGTCGACGAGAGTATCAAACTTCTCCTTATCAATGGTCTCTGATTTTGACCACTCCTGACTCTTCAGATCATAGAAACGGGTTTCTCCTTTGTCCGGGTTGTGATAGCCGAATTGCTCTTTACTCAAGATGGCGTAGGTGTCGGCATTGGCGAAGGCAGCGGAATCGATAGGGATAGTTGTATTGATAACGAGAATATTTTTTGGAATCTTGGTGTTGTCACCGCGCCACTCTTTTGGGAGGGTGATAGCATAGGGTTCGGCGACATTGGTTACCATTCCGTCTTTGGTGAAAGAAAGTTTCAGTTCAGATGGAAAGAGATTGGAGATGATGGTTTTTTGTTTTTGCCATTCCCCGCCAGAAATCTGATGAAAGAAGCCAAAAATACCGGGCAACATAAAAACAACCGTGGCCAGAGTAAAGGCGAGGATGGAAAAAGAATAGAAGCGAAGACCTGGTTGCGCGGCGAATAGCGGGCTTTGGAAAAATTGTGGGCGGACTAACGTAGCCTTTATAGTTTGGATATTCATAGTTTGGTAAAAAAGTAATACAAGCGAGGCGAAATGCCCCGCTTGCATTATACTCCTATTTCCCCTCGGTTTTTGCATCGGAGGCAGGCTTTTCTTCGCTAGAAGATGCTGGCTCGGTTTCTGCGTCCTTAGGGGCTTCGGTTGTCCCTTCGGGTTTTGCTTCACCGGCTGGCTGCTTGGTCGCTTCTCTTTCCTGTGCGGCTTTATACAGCTTCTCCCCTATTTTCTGCGCGGCTTGGGAGAGGGTCTCGGTCGCCTTCTTGATAGCGTCGAGGTCATCACCATTTTTCACCTGATTGAGAGCATCAGTTGCTTCCAACACCGGCTTTCGTTCTTCCTCGGTCAGTTTGTTGCCTGCGTCCTTCATCGCCTTTTCGGTCGTATAGGACAAGCTGTCGGCCATATTGCGCGCCTCGATCAGCTCCTTCTTATGCTTGTCTTCCTCGGCATGAAGTTCTGCGTCTTTCTTCATCCGTTCCACTTCGTCTTTGGACAGTCCGGTTGAGGATTCGATGCGAATAGACTGGGTCTTGTTGGTGGCCTTGTCTTTGGCCGTCACCGAGAGGATACCTGAAGCATCGATATCAAAAGTCACTTCGACTTGTGGGATACCACGTGGCGCTGGTGGGATACCATCTAAGATGAACTGGCCGAGAGACTTGTTGTCACTAGCCATCTCACGTTCGCCCTGCAAGACGTGGATCTGCACCGATGGCTGGTTGTCAGAGGCAGTCGAAAACACTTGTGAACGCTGTACGGGGACAGTAGTGTTGCGATCAATGAGTGGTGTCCGTACCCCACCCATCGTTTCGATACCAAATGTGAGCGGTGTGACGTCGAGTAAGAGAACATCTTTGACCGAGCCTTCCAATACTCCACCCTGGATAGCGGCGCCCAAGGCCACCACTTCATCGGGGTTGACGGTGACGTTTGGTTTCTTGCCAAAGAATTTCTCTACCTGAGCAAGAACGAGCGGCATACGGGTCATTCCCCCGACCAACACCACTTCACTCAAATCCCCGACCGACAGCTTGGCATCAGCCAAAGCTTTTTTGACGGGTTCAAAACTTTTTTCCACCAAGTCGCCGACCAATTCTTCCAACTTGGCACGGCTCATTTTGATGAGGAGGTGCTTGGGGCCAGTAGCATCAGCCGTGATGAATGGTTGATTGATTTCGGTTTCTTGGGAAGTCGACAGTTCAATTTTGGCTTTTTCGGCGGCTTCTTTCACGCGCTGAATAGCTGACGGATCTTTGGAGAGATCGATGCCTTCTTGTTTCTTGAATTCACCCAAGATCCAGTGGATGATGCGCTGATCGAAGTCGTCGCCACCTAAATGCGTATCACCATTGGTCGAACGCACTTCTACCGTATCTTCAGAAACTTCGAGGATAGAAATATCAAATGTTCCACCACCTAGGTCATAGACCGCGATTTTCTCGTCTTTCTTTTTGTTGAAACCATAGGCGAGTGCTGCCGCCGTTGGTTCATTGATGATACGGCGCACATTGAAACCAGCAATTTCACCGGCCTCTTTGGTCGCTTTGCGCTCAGAGTCATCGAAATAGGCAGGCACGGTGATGACCGCGTCGGTGATCTTTTCACCCAGTTTTTCTTCGGCATCAGCTTTCAGTTTGGAAAGGATCATAGCCGAAACTTCCTGTGGAGTGTACTCTTTGCCTCCCATGACAATTTTCACGCCCTCGCCGCTCTTCACTACTTTGTAGGGCAATGTCTTCATATCGCTCTGCGCATCGGCGTCAGTAAACTTCCGCCCGATCAACCGTTTGACAGAGAACAATGTATTCTCGGGATTGGTCACACTTTGGCGCTTGGCCAAGAGTCCCACCAGGCGCTCGCCAGTCTTGGAAACAGCCACCATCGATGGCGTCGTGCGGTTACCTTCCTTGTTTTCGATAATGACGGGGGCGCCACCTTCTACGAAGGCCATCGCCGAGTTCGTCGTCCCTAAATCTATTCCTAATATCTTGCTCATATGTTTGTACTTACTTAATTACTAAATATTATTTCACAATGACTTTGGCTGGGCGAATCACTCGTTCGCCGAAACGATATCCTTTTTGCAACACTTTGGCGACGACGTGAGCCTCTTCTTTTTCTTCCGTTATTGATTGCACGTTATCGGCTACTGATTCTTTACTAATTGCTTCATGGATGGCTGTATCGAAATCATCGCCTTCTTTTACTTCAATCGTTTGCATACCATTGTCGGTGAGCACAGTCTCTAGTTGTTTTTCGATGTACTGGATACCTATCACCCACGGGCTATCTTTTTGTTCGGATGGCACATGTTCGGTGGCAGAGCGGAAGTTATCGAGCACTGGAATGACATCGAGCACCAGTTTTTCGATGAGCATGCCTTTCAACTCCTTTTGCGACTCCTGTTGACGTTTACGGTAATTTTCAAAATCTGCTTGCAAGCGTTTGAGATCACTGAGATACTCTTGTTCCTTTACTCGTTTCATTACTTCTTCCAATAATGGTGGCGCCCACTGAGCTATATATTTACTTGCCATTACCTCTTCAAAAGAAAACCATCTGTAATCCGAATGTTCTTCGTTGAGTTTTATCTCACCGCCATGATAGAAAACAAGATACGCTACAATATTTATGGCTTCACCTTCTTCAAAAATCGTTGTAACGCCAACTGTACTTTTTAACTCATACTGCACATGATCTCCAACTTCTTCTAAAATCTCTCTTTTCAACGCTCCCTCTAAATTTTCTCCTTCTCTCATTCTTCCGCCAATTAACTTCCAATACTCTTCCTTTATGTCAGCTGCGCGGGCAAAAAGAAATTTCTGTGTTATCGGGTCAAATATGAACGCCTTATTGGTAACACGTGCCATAAAGAATTTTTCTTCTTCATGATTCACGCTTCCTGCGTCATGACTCTGTTTTGTTTTAGACATAGGTGATAAGAATTATTACGAGTGACGAGGTGAGCAGTTTTTTCATATATTCGATGAGGGATTTGTTTTTGGCATAGTCCATTCGTTTGGGACCGATGATGGCGAGCATCCCGCGTTCACCCGCTTTGTTGTGGTAGGGCGCCACAATCATCGAACAGTTGTTAATCCCCGGGATGGGATTTTCTTTACCGATAAAGATGTGCGTTTCGCCGTCTTTCAACTTGATCATTAGGCCGTCGACCTTTTCATCAAGCGAATCGAGTGTCTCTACCAGTTGGCACAATTCATCGAGTTCTCGGAATTCCGGATTGTCGATCAGTTCGCGCATCCCGAAATCGTAGAATTCATCCACGCCCACATCCTCCGTTCCGTCGGAAGTGTTTCGGGCAGGCCTTCTTAAAATGCCAGAGACGGCGAGGTTCCCCGAGAGGGCAGAAAGCAGTTTGGCAGTGGTGCGGCCGAGACGGGTGTGTTTGGCCTGGAGAGAGAGTAGTTCTTTCTGCAGATGACGCTGATCCTCGCGCGAGAGGTCTTTGTCCCCCATCATCTCCTCGACGTAGATGCGATAGCCTGCGTCTGTCGGGATGCGTCCGGCACTGACGTGAGGCTGGTAGAGGTACCCCTCTTCCTCGAGCAGTACCATATCACTGCGGAGAGTAGCGGAGCTAACTCCCAAATCAGAATGTTCGAGGAGCGCTTGGGAACCAATGGGCAGTGCTGTCTTGGTATACAGCTCGACCACAGCAGAGAGCACTTGTTTTTGGCGATCGTTCATAGCATTTTTTCTTTACCACTTCAGTATAGTACAAATTAGCACTCTGTCAAGTAGAGTGCTAATATATGATTTTGAGTATGAAAAAGCCCGTCTGGATGATCTCCTTTCGGGCTGCGATTTTCGGGTTTCGATTTCTGTGACCTCAGTTCTGACACCTCATCCGACGAAATTGGGCATCGTTCGGTTCATGGAGGTCATGACATTTCTTGGAACAGACATAGCCTTCAATATCGCCTACCGTACAGCGCCCGTATATCTCGCCGGGGTGCCCACACTGCAGACATCCTTCGTCCACTTTATCGTGGGGTTTTGATGGCCGACCATTCTGCGCCTGTGCTGGCCTCTCTACCACCCCCGATAACTGTTGGAAAGTGCCAGGGCGGGGTGACTGAAGACCTCTTGATTGTTTAGCTTGTCTACTCACAATTTGCCTTAAACTGGTTAGGTTAAAGAACTGGATCATCGCCCCCATCGTTCCACGGATGACAACGACTAATCCGCCAAAAACCAAGCTTGAGGCCGCGGATGATACCGTGTTTCTCGATTGCTTGGTACGCATATTCCGAACAAGTCGGATAGAAACGACAGAACCGCTGTCCAAACACTTTGCCAAATACCCCATGATCAAGCGACAGGGTATGTTGGTACAGGCGAATGAACAGAAGGATAAGACGTTTCACTTTTAAAGCATAGCGCCTGCTGATGAGTTCTGTCAATTTCGACTCTTTGCCACAGAAAAATATCACGACTCAATAATTTTATGGTATAATAGTAGCAAAGAAAAATAAAAATATCCAAATGAAGACATTGCAACATAAAAACATCACTTGGCTTGACTTTGAAGATCCGCAAAAAGATGATATCACCTATTTGCAGGAGAATTTCAATATCCATCCATTGGCCATCGAAGAGTTGGTGACTCCAACTTATCAACCGAAAGTGGTGCAGTATGATAGTTGCTTGTTTTTTTCTATTCACATTCCCCTTTTTGACGTCGTGCACCGTACTACTTATCCAGGCGAGCTCGACATCATCCTCACCAACAATCACATCATCACCAGTCACAAGCAGAGCATCCACCAGCTGACAGATTTTTTTGCGGAATTGGAAAAGAGCGCAGGCAAAAGGCGTTTGTATTTAGAAAGTTCCACAGCTACCCTTCTTTACCACATTTTAGAGATCCTGCTCAATTCCTGCTTTCCGCGTCTCGATCATAT